>JAIL01000259.1 GCA_000725195.1 Snodgrassella alvi SCGC AB-598-O02 | reverse complement strand
ATTTTTTCATATTGAAATTCTCCTTAAAAATATCATAGAGAATTTTCTACTTTCTTGCTGTACTATTTTAGGGGATAGTTACATAACTGGATTAATAATTGGGAAAAATCTGATGTAATGAGAAATAGTCAATATTAAAAAATTCTACATTGATATGAATCTAAATAAATTTGAAAAACTGGTTAATAAACTAGGATTAGAACAAAACCTTAAAAAAATAGTATTAAACAAAACTCATATTCCTATTATTGACAAATTTTTTTAAAAAATCAAAAATGTCATATTAAGCTGGTAATGGCAGATGGAACAATTAGAATTTTTTAAGATTCCTAACCCTTGCCGTGGGGTGTGCGAAAGCAATTACCGTGGCTATTGTAAAGGCTGTTTACGCAGCCGCGAAGAACGCCTGTTGTGGTTACGTATGTCTGATACTCAGAAACGTTATGTTCTGAACTTGTGCCGATTACGCAGGATAAAATTAACACAAATGTCGCAACAATCAAGAAGTCAAGATGAAGCTACGGTAAAAACAGCATGGCAGCAAAATGATTTTGATTTCAATTAAGTAATTTGTACACTTTGATAGAGTTGTTAATATGTATTTTTTAGTTTTTAGTATTATTTGTAGTGTTTCTGTATCGGTACTGCTTAAACTGGCACGTAGAAACGGGGTAGAAATTCCACAGGCAATTGCAGTTAGTTATCCGGTGGCGGCGGTTTGTAGTTGGATTTTTCTGCAACCTAAACTACTTAACTGGCAAATACAGACGCACCATTGGTTGCTTTTTTTGGCACTGGGGATGGGGTTGCCGGCAGGATTTATTGTGTTAGGTAAAGCTGTTGAACAAGTCGGCATGATTAAGACCGATGCCGCGCAACGACTATCTTTATTTCTGCCCATATTGGCGTCGTACGTTATTTTTAATGAACAGTTGGGTGTTAATAAAATTGTTGGTATAGCGCTGGCTTTGCTGGCCTTGTTTGGTTTGCTTTATAAAAATGACGGTGCTAAAGGTAAATCGGGCAGCTCATTTAAAAATATGGGTTATCTCTTCGGCGTTTGGTTGTGCTGCGGGGTGGTTGATATTCTCTTTAAACAAATGGCAAAAGCTGGTCAGGAGTTTGCGCCTACCTTGTTTGTTACTTTTGTGTTGGCGGCAATTTTTATCATGATTTATCTTTGCCTGCGCAAAACACGCTGGAATGCAGCCAGTATTCTGGCTGGACTAATTCTGGGTAGTCTGAATTTCGGAAATATCCTGTTTTATATTAAAGCGCACCAGCATATGCAAAATAATCCTTCACTGGTATTTGCTGGTATGAATCTGGGTGTGATTTCACTGGCTACCGTAGTGGGTTGTATATTTTTTAAAGAAAGAATCAATGGACTTAATGCAGCAGGAATTGTCTTGGCTGTGGCAGCTATTTGGTTTCTATTTTATGGTTCGATGTTGCATGGTTGGATACCGGGCTTCTAAATTTGTGCTAAAGTAAAAAACAGACCAGAATTATTCTGGTCTGTTTTTTTTATTATCACTTTAATTGGTGTTGCTGAGTTCTGCTAGTTGTTGTGCCTGATGTTCAGCAATCAATGCCTGAGTAAGCTCAGTCAAATCACCGTCCATAATAAAATCCAGTTTATGCAGTGTCAGATTGATACGATGGTCGGTAACACGGCCCTGCGGATAATTATAAGTACGAATGCGTTCACTACGATCGCCGCTACCAATCAGGCTCTTGCGTTCAGCCGCTTCTTTTACATGCGCTGCCTGTTTTTGTTGTTCATACAAACGCGACGCCAGTACCCGCATTGCCTGAGCTTTATTGGCATGCTGCGAACGTCCGTCCTGACATTCCACCACCATTCCTGTGGGAATATGAGTGATACGCACCGCTGAGTCGGTTTTATTAATGTGTTGTCCGCCAGCTCCGGAAGCACGAAAAGTATCAATGCGTAGATCATTTGCATTCAATTCTACTTCAGCAATTTCATCCGCTTCAGGCATAATAGCTACGGTACAGGCAGAGGTATGAATGCGTCCCTGACTTTCCGTGGTGGGAACTCGTTGTACCCGATGCCCACCCGATTCGAATTTGAGTTGACTGTACGCTCCTAGCCCTGCAATGCGAGCAATTACTTCTTTATAACCACCTAGATCACTTTCACTGGCTGAAACGATTTCTACCTGCCATCCCATTCTTTCGGCAAATCGGGTGTACATGCGCAACAGATCACCGGCAAATAAAGCAGCTTCATCTCCACCTGTGCCGGCACGGACTTCAATGAATATGTTTTTATCGTCGTCTTCATCTTTTGGCAGTAATAACTTTTGTAACTCGCCATCTAACTGCTGAATTTGGGTGCGGGCAGCGACAATTTCTTCAGTAGCAAAATCCTTTAATTCCGGGTCATTAAGCATTTCTTCGGCAGCGGCTAGATCGGTTTCAGCCTGTACATATTGTGCGTAAGTTTCAACAACTGGGGTCAATTCGGCATGTTCCCGAGTTAAACGTCGATATTCATCCATATTGTTGGTTACGTCAGGTGAAGCCAATAATGCGGTCACTTCTTCCTGTCGTTCGGTCAGGTGAATTAACTTATCAATCAAAGATGGTTTCATAGTTATTCTGTCAGCAATGTAATATAGGTAGAAATAGTCAAAATTTACTTCATTGGTCTAAATGGTATATCTGGCTGATTGCAGCAGCCAATTCTGGTTTCTGTGCACAATCTTTTTTCAGAGTGGCAGTCGGTGCATGCAGTAAAGTATTAGTAAGCTCTCGGCTTAATCGATCCAGTACTTCTTCCACGGCTACTCCCTTATGCAAACGTCGCTGTGCTTTGTTTAGAATGCGTTGACGATGTTGTTCACCCTGATCTCGCAAAGCACAGATTAGGGGAACAGACTGACGAGTTTGTTGCCAGCTAATAAATTCTGCGACTTTTGCAGCGACCATTTGTTCGGCTGCCACCGCTGCCTGTTGACGAACATCTTTTCCATGCTGCACCAAAGCAAGCATATCATCTACAGAATAAAGAACCACATTTTCCAGTTCGTCTACTTCAGCTTCAATGTCACGAGGAACAGCTAGATCAAGAAAAAATATTGGCTTGCCTTGGCGTTTTTTCAAGGTTCGTTCAACCAAACCTTTACCTATAACTGGAAATGGACTGGCTGTAGAGGAAACTACGATATCATATTTAGCCAGAATTTCAGGCAAAGATATCAGTAATCCCGCATCAGCCTGTATACCTAGTTTCTGGCTTAGTATGCAGGCACGTTCCAATGTGCGATTAAGTACTGTTAATTGTTGTGGTTGTTCAGCAGCGAAATACGTTGCCACACCTTCGATCATCTCTCCAGCGCCCACCATCAGAATATTCAAGGCAGATAAATTTGGAGAGAACTGTTTAGCCAGTTTAACCGAGGCAGCAGCCATCGATATAGAGCTTTCCCCTACAGCACTTTTACTGCGTATTTCCTTAGCGGCAGCAAATGTTTTTTGCCATAGTAGCCCCAGCTCCTGACCTAATACTTGCTGTTGATCTGCAAATTGGACAGCTTTTTTTAATTGCCCCAGAATCTGTGGTTCACCCAAAACCATTGAATCAAGTCCACAGGCTACCCGGAAAGCATGCTGTATTGCTTTAAAATCACTATATCGATATAAATAACAGGTAATTTCATCTATCGCTAATTGGTGATAATTACTCAGCCAAGACAAAACAGCAGATGTATCGCCACAGCAATAAATTTCAGTCCGATTACAGGTAGATAAAATCATTGCTCCGCTTACTCGCGTCTTTGTTTTTAGCGAGGTCAATGCATCTGCCAGAATTATTTCAGGAAATGCTAAACGTTCGCGTATGCTAACGGGAGCGGTTTGGTGATTCAGTCCGATAATGGTAAAAGACATATTGCAGAAGTTGTTTGCGCTTAGACGTGGCTGCGAGTACGATAAATAGCTAATTGGCTAAATATATCTATAGTGCGAACTCAGCGAATAAAGCTGAGAATTATACGCTATTGGCTTTAAAAAAGCAGCATACAGCTTAACTATCCACATTAATAAGTTTATTTTTTGATTAATTAAATGAACAATATGAATTTACATGATATCCGGCAGGATTACAGCAGTCAGTCATTAAATGAAGAGGATTGTACTGCTCAACCTCTGGAACAGTTTCAGCGCTGGTTGTCAGAAGCCATGCAGGCAAAAGTGAATGAGCCTACAGCTATGAATTTGGCTACAGTCGGCGATAACGGTCGGCCCCAAGCCCGTATTGTATTGCTGAAAGAAGTTGCTGCAGAAGGATTAGTATTTTTTAGCAACTATCAAAGCCGTAAGGGCAGGGCGATGGCACATAATCCTTATGCAGCTGTAACTTTTTTTTGGCCGGAACTGGAAAGGCAAGTCAGAATGGAAGGTATTGTTCAGCAGTTAAACAATACTGATTCCGATGCGTATTTTAAAACTCGTCCTTACACCAGCCGTATAGGGGCTTGGGCTAGCCAGCAGAGCGAAGTTATCAGTAGTAAGCTTGAATTGATGACTCGGGCAACAAAATTTGCGGCAAAATATTTGCTCGCCGTGCCTCGTCCACCACACTGGGGTGGATACGTGCTGATACCGGATCAGTTTGAATTCTGGCAGGGGCGACCCAGTCGTTTACACGATCGCATCCAATATATTTGGCAAAACAATAACTGGATCAGACAAAGACTGGCGCCATAATAGTTTTAAGTTTGCTCTGAATGATTTGTCTGCTTTTGTACCGGACTATCAGAAAGAACTTTAGTTCGGATAAATTGTTCAGCCATGTCTTTTAATTCATAGCGATCAGTTACTGGATGCTCCTTAGTATTTAACAGTGGAGCAAAATCCACTTCAACTCTGATTTCAGGAATGGAAGTGATTTGCCAGATACTGCTCAATACATTGATATTACCGGCAAAACTAACTTTATCCGTGCGCATCTGAGCATCATAGTATCGCAATGCCAAAGATTGTACTGGCACATCAGCATCAATCGCTGCCTGAAACAGGGCGGCTTTGAAAGGTAAAGTTTCAAAACCCGGTGAAGTATAAGCTTCAGGGAAAAACAATACATTTTTATTTTGTTTTAATGCTTCGACAATGGTCTGAATAACCGGGCTAATATCCTGACGAGAATGACGATTAATATAAACGGTACCGACATTAGTAATTAAATTTCCTAAAATTGGCCACTTTCTGATATTTTTAGTAGCAATAAAGCCACCTGTAATATATTTCATCATCACAAACATATCAATCATCGAAATATGATTGGCAACTGTCAGCCAAGGCATTGTATTGATATGCTTTAAGGAATTATTCAGCTGAATATGAACGTTAATGACCTGAAGAAAATTATCCGAAATAGAAATTAATTCCTGATTACGTTCCTCTGGGGTTTTATCTTTTAAAAAGCGTACACGCCATAAAGTATGCACTAACCAGCAAAGCAAATTGAGTATACGCCAACAGCGGATAAGAAAAAAAGTTTGTTTAGATTTCATAAATTATTTTTGACAAGTTGGGCAGAAAAAACTGCTGCGCTGACCTAAAGATATTTTTTCAATAAGTTGACCACAAATCTTACAGTGTTCATTTACCCTTCCATATACATCATGCTGGAGCTGAAAATATCCGCTTTTGCCATCACTGTTTACAAAGTCACGTAAAGTGCTTCCTCCGGCAATAATGGCTTCCTGTAAAACTTCTTTAATTTTCTCGGCTAATATAATATATTGAGTGGAAGTTAAATTCAATGTCGAAGTGGCTGGATGAATTTGGCTACGAAATAAAGCTTCATTAGCGTAAATATTGCCTACGCCAACAACATTTTTATTATCCATAATGGCTATTTTGATGGCACGTTTTTGCTTATTTAATCTATCGTATAAATAAGAGCCATTAAAATCATCACTTAACGGTTCGGGTCCAAGCTTTGCCAGCAATGGATGATGTTCTATAGTACCAATATACCATAATACCGCACCGAAACGACGTGGATCATGGAAGCGTAATATACTGCCATTGATAAATACAATATCCAGATGATCATGTTTTAGTACATCAGGTACATTTGAACTGGTAAATACTCGTAAACTGCCTGACATTCCCATATGGATGATTAAAGTTCCAACAGCCGTTTCAAGCAAAAGATATTTAGCGCGACGTCTGACCGCTATGATTCGTTCGCCATGCAAGAGTTCGGCTAAATCCGTTCTGACAGGCCAACGTAACCGTGGCTGGCGCAATACAACATCTGCAATGATCTGTTCAGTGATAAAGGGTTCAATTCCACGACGAGTAGTTTCAACTTCTGGTAATTCAGGCATACTCAACAAACATATAAAATAATAAATTATACAATATATTGAAAAACAATAAATTTATCATTTAGAATTTACTGAGTTTTAATAATATTTATGGCAAAAAACAATCTTCGCAGAAGATAAATTGCTTATGTTAAAGTAGTCGCCATATTTCAGAATAATATATCATTAATGAGTACAGTTTTCAGAAATTTATCTTTGACACCAATAAAAGATTATCAAGCACGAAAAGATAATTTAAAATAGCATAAAATCCTGATAGCCATTGTCTGGATAAAGGAGATATCCAAATATTGATAACTCCTGACAGTGGTTAATATAACCAGTTAGTAATTTGGAGAAGTTTAATGCCTTGTTGGATACAGCGAATTACCCCTCTTGTATTAAGTTTGATGGTAGCAGGTACGAGTTATGCCGACAATTCACCAGTTAACAATAACTCAATGGCTCCAATCAAGGCCAAAATCAAGCAGGTTAATGATGTGACGTCACCTAAAGATGCAGCATCAATGCAGCGTCGTTTGTCTATAGCTCAGCGTACCAATGATATTTTTACTTTATTTGCAAGTGAACTGGCTTATGGAAAGGGGCAGACTAATATCGCATTAGCTACCGACTTGCATATCCTTGAACGAACTCAGGATCCGGCGCTGGCCGAACGGTCTATGGAGATGGCGTTAGGAGCTGACCAAATTGCTTTAGCTGAAGAAATAGCTGAAAAATGGCAAAAAATTGATCCGAAAAACAGTACTGAAAAACAGCGGCTATTATGGGAATTGGCAATATCTAAAAATGATATTCCACAAATACTGAAATATACAGAAAGTGTGCTTTCCTCTGCCAATGAGAATCAATTACGGCGGATGTTTTTAATGTTATCTCAATTCAGATTGAAAAATTTAAATGCATCTGATGAGATGAATCGTCCAATACATAAAATTGCTACACAGCATCAGGATATGATAGAAGCCATGATTGCAGATGCTATCTTTGGTGTCACAGGTGAACATAAAGCTCAGACAATGAACGCTCTGCAGCGATTGTCTGTACTTGATAGCGATATAGTTCCGGCAACGCAGCTAACCTTAAATCTAATCAATATCAAACAACCACAATATTTAATTGAATTTTATCGGCAGGCTGGAGCAAATAAAATACCAGCAAGATGGCAAAGTTTATATACTGAAATTTTAATTAAAAATAATAAAATACAGGAAGCTTATCTGATCTTGCAGCCTTTGCTGGCACAAAGTAAAAGCGCAGATCTGTACATGCAGGCAATTTATCTGGCTATCAGCCAGCAGGAGCCTACAGATACCATTATCTCTTATGTCCAAAAAACCGTTGAATTAGGTGATCAAAATCAGCGTAGTAAAGCAGCAATGATGGCAGCAATGCGTTATTACGATGAGCGTAATTATACTGAGGCGCGCACATGGATCAACAAAGTTACTGACCCTTACTATAATTTCGACAAAGCCGTTTTGATGGCATCAATTGAAAGTGATAATAAGCACTGGGCACAAGCCAAAAACTGGTTAAATAAGGCAGAGCTGGCCAAAAAACAGACCACTTTCTTTGACACTAGTGAATTAGTTCGTATTAGAACCTTTATCAATAGTTCTTCCCTGACACCACAACAATACGAAATTCAGTTAACAAAAGAACTAGCACAGGCTGAAAAAGCCGATGCCAGTCAACGTGAAATTAATATTCCTCCTCTTTTATATCTGCGTGGACTTTTGTATGCTGATAAACTTAATCAGCCGGAAAAAGGGGTAAAGGATTTACGCCGATATGTGGCATTGCGACCTAATCAGGCCGATGCTCTAAATGCTCTTGGTTATACCTTACTGAGTTTGCCAAAAAGTAATTGGGAGGAAGCATATAAATTATTAGAACAAGCTTATGAACTGGACAGTCAGTCTCCGGCAATTAATGATAGTTTAGGTTGGGCCTATTATTTACAGGGAGAAAATGATAAAGCTTTACCTTTATTAGAATATGCTTTCAAACATCAGCCAGAAGCTGAAGTAGCGGCACATTTGGGCGAAGTCTATTGGCAATTAGGCAGGCAGGATGATGCACGTATGATTTGGGCATCTGGTATAGCAGCAAAACAAACCAGCCAAACTGTACTTTTACAGATTCTACATAAGCATGGCATCAAACCTAACAATTTACCGGCAAACCAGCAAAAAATCAGCAAAACTGAAACTGACAATCAGGCTTTATTGAATAAAATTGTTTTTAATTATTCTAATAATGTGTCAGAAAATACCTTTATTCGCGATGTGAATAAAATCATGGCTGTGGGAACCACAGAACAAAAAAATAAAGTTGCGATTATTGCGGCATCGTGGTTTTATCAACACAACAATACTAAAGAAGTGCAAAAATGGTTATCCAAAGTAACCGATGATCAGTATCTGGCCGATAAAGCTTATCTAATGGGTATGATTGAACTTGAAAATCATAATTATCCAGCTGCTCAGCAATGGTTACAACAGTTGCAACAACATCAAGATTCGTTAGTATTTTTTACAAAATCTAATGTATTTGTCTTAACTACAGCCATTGATAAAGAAATTCTGTCCCCGGAAAAATATATTAATAAATTAAATAATATGCTTATTGAGGCTGAAAAGAATGGAGACCAAAAAGAAGCTGCGTTAATTATTTACTTACGTGCTTCCACTTATTCCACCAAGCTTAATCAACCCAAAAAAGCCATCACGGATTTACGTACTTATGTAAAAATGCAACCAGACGAAGCTGTAGGCTGGAATGATTTAGGATACATCTTGCTAAGTATGCATAAAAAATATTGGCCTGAGGCATTATCGATGCTTGAACATGCTTATAAACTCGATAATCAGTCTAGTGCTATTAAAGATAGTCTGGGCTGGGCTTATTACCTGACCGGCGATGCGTACAAAGCTTTGCCTTTGTTACGTTCCGCTTACAGTAATGAATCACTTAGTCCGATAGCTGCTCATTTGGGCGAAGTATTATGGCAGTTGGGACAAAAAAATGAAGCAAAACAAATTTGGGCCAAGGGTTTGACTGATACAGAAAGTGATTCTAAAGAATTAGAAAATACCCTGAAAAAATTTGCTATTAAGCCTGATGAACTTAAAAATCTTCAGGATAAATAATCATATCGGAGCTATTTATTGCGAAAAACAGTCTTTACTTTACCTAATTTGAATACAGTAAAGACTACAATATTAATTAACCTGAATATCATTTAAACTTACTCAGATAAATTTTAAATATCATGTGAAATAGCAATAACTTGATAACATGGTTTGTTTTAATTGGCAAAATAATAGCTATCGGATAGAAACAGAATGCAAAAACTGCGAAATAAATTCCTTCTGCTAGGACTAAATATATTTTTTTTAAGCGCTTGTACTAACTTAATGACAGTTAAAAGGGCTACTGAAGCAGACTGGCAATCCAGTGATAATCAGCTAAATGCCGACTTTGATAGTTCTGGACGGCTGTCAGTAATAGACGATGGTAAAGGTTCTTACGCCAACTTTAGTTGGCAGAGTCTGAGTAGAGTACAAACAATTGAAGTTAATACCCCATT
This sequence comes from Snodgrassella alvi SCGC AB-598-O02, assembly GCA_000725195.1. Lineage (GTDB taxonomy): Bacteria > Pseudomonadota > Gammaproteobacteria > Burkholderiales > Neisseriaceae > Snodgrassella > Snodgrassella alvi_G. The sequence continues at coordinate 150,643 of JAIL01000259.1, read as the reverse complement.
AGGCAATAGTGTCGGCGTATTATGTCGAGATACACAAGGTGTCATTGCCGAAGACAGTCATGGACAGATAACTACAGCGACTAGTGTTGAAGAGCTAAGCCAGCAGATGCTCGGTTTTTCGCTGCCATTTGATCATCTGAATCAATGGATACAAGGCTACTGGATCGCATATGAACCTCATAAAATATTGGCAAATGGAAGTTTGCAACAGTCAGGCTGGATCATTCACAGAGAAATACTAAAAGACAACAATACCCCGCGTATGGTCCGGCTAAACAATAATCGTTTTGAAATTAAATTAATCTTTGATGATTTTTCACAATCTGGTACTGATGATATCGCATCACAGTGTGAATTACGTCAGAAACTGAGCTAATTGTGTCAACTAACCAGCCTACTAAATACCTCCTGCAACCACCAGCAGACGCTCAATGCCTGCTGGCTCCGGCAAAGCTCAATCTGGATTTACGCATTATAGGTCGGCGTAGCGATGGTTATCATTTGCTTGAGAGTATATTCACCCTGATCAGCCTTTATGATCGCCTCTGGCTTCGAGTGAATAGTAGTGGTGAAATAAAATTGCATACACCGATTGAAAATGTTGATCCTCAACAGGATTTAACTGTACGTGCGGCAACATTATTACGTCAGCAGTCAGGCAAAAAACTTGGTGCAGATATTTGGTTGCAAAAAAATATTCCCATGGGCGGAGGGTTGGGCGGAGGTAGTTCTGATGCTGCATTAGTACTTATGGCCTTGAATCAATTATGGCAGCTTAATCTGAATCAGATGCAACTACAGCAGCTTGGTTTGCAACTGGGTGCTGATGTGCCATTTTTTATATTTGGACAAACTGCTTTTGCTCAGGGCATTGGGGAAAAACTTTCTCAAATTCAAATACCAAAACAATGGTATGTTATTATCAAGCCCCCAGTTCATGTCAGTACCCCGAAAATATTTGCACATAAAGACTTGACACGGAATTCAACGCCACGGATAATGCCAGACTTTCAAGCGAGACAGCACTGGCGCAATGACATGCAAAAGGTTGTTACCGCTGAATATCCAGAAGTTAAAAATGCACTGAATATATTGGCTAATTTTGGAAAGCCAATGATGAGTGGTTCCGGTTCATGTGTATTTCTGGCTTTTGCAGATGAAGATACGGCGCAGGCTGTATACAACCAAGTTTCTAACGCACATCAGGCATATTGTGTTGCTTCATTAAACAAGCATCCATTTTATAAATGATATGTGTTGTTGGGGAGTCGTCAAGTGGTTAAGACACTGGGTTTTGATCCCAGTATGCGTAGGTTCGAATCCTACCTCCCCAGCCACACTGAAACGATAACTTTTTTGGGGAGTCGTCAAGTGGTTAAGACCCCGGATTCTGATTCCGGTACGCGTAGGTTCGAATCCTACCTCCCCAGCCACAGAGAAATAAGCGTGTAAGTCTACTTACACGCTTATTTAATGTATTAATAATGGCAAAATTAGCTTAAAGGCGGAAGTCAGATAGCAGAAGTGGTATAATTCAAACTATGCCAGACCTGAGTATAATATCGGGTCACACCAAATCAATTTAACTTAAGTCCACTGGACCATAGCTTAAATTGAACCATAAGGCGGAAATGAATTGCACAGTATCGAAGCTGAATATTTTTATATTGTGCGAAATATTGATTTATCGTGATGCATATTGTTTTATCACTTGATATAGCTTATTAAAGCAAATGGGGTAGTAATAATGTTTGATACCACAGGTATCAGCGATTAATGATAGTGGTCAGACAAAAGCTGGCTAATTGGGCAGGATTGCTTTGGCAATGCTGATTATTCGAATCAGTAATTTTGGTAAAAATGTTAGATTTAAGGCTTAATAACAGCAATCTTTCATGACTAATATAAAGTGTTCGATTAATGTTAAATCTACCTCACGCAAATTACATTAAATCTAAACAAAACTCAGGTACAGAAGAAATGGCTGCATACGATAGTTTGATGGTGTTTACTGGTAACGCTAATCCGGCATTGGCTGACAATGTCGCCAGACATCTTGATATATCTTTAGGATGTGCTTCAGTAGGCAAATTTTCCGATGGTGAAATAGCAGTAGAATTACTCGAAAACGTCCGCGGACGCGATGTGTTTATCGTACAACCGACCTGCTCACCAACAAACGATAACCTAATGGAAGTTCTGACCATGGCGGATGCGCTCAAACGAGCTTCTGCCGGTCGCATTACCGCTGCCATCCCTTATTTTGGTTATGCACGACAAGACCGTCGTCCGCGTTCTGTTCGCGTCCCCATTTCAGCCAAACTGGTTGCGAATATGTTATATTCTGCCGGTATTGATCGCGTGCTTACAGTGGATTTACATGCTGATCAGATTCAAGGCTTCTTCGATATTCCGGTAGATAATATCTATGCTACCCCCATTCTGGTTAATGATATTGAAAAACAGCGTATCGAAAACCTTACCGTAGTTAGTCCTGATATCGGCGGTGTTGTACGTGCACGTGCCGTAGCTAAAACCTTAGGTACAGATCTGGCCATCATTGACAAACGTCGTCCGAAAGCCAATGTTGCCGAAGTAATGAACATTATTGGCGAAGTTCAGAATCGAACCTGCCTGATTATTGATGATATGATCGATACCGCCAATACCCTATGTAAAGCAGCTTCAGCCCTAAAAGAGCGCGGAGCCGAACGTGTACTGGCCTATGCAACCCATCCGGTGTTTTCCGGTGCAGCTATTGAACGCATCGCTTCTTCAGATATTGATCAGGTTGTCGTTACCGATACCATTCCTCTGTCAGACGAAGCACGCAACTGTAATCGTATTCGTCAGGTAAGCATTTCTGGCCTATTAGCAGAAACAGTACGACGTATCAGTAACGAAGAATCCGTGTCATACCTCTTTAATGAGGATGTGGCCATACCGGGAGCATTATTTCTCCCGTAACAACCAAGCCGTCTTAAGCTGGTCGCGGCCGATGACGGCGTTATTAACCTTGGAGTAGTAAATGTCATACGAAATCAAAGCAGAAATTCGTGAAGCACAGGGCACTGGTGCGAGCCGCCGCCTGCGTCGCGAGGGTAAAGTTCCTGCCGTTCTTTACGGTGAAGGTACAGAACCAGTAGCCATTACCGTAGATCACCGTACCCTATGGTATGCACTGGAAAAAGAATCATTTCACACAGCAATTATCAAACTTGATGTGAATGGAAAAGAGCACAACGTAATCATCCGTGATTTCCAGATGCACCCATTCAAACAACAGGTACAGCATATCGATTTTCAAGCAGTTGATGCGAAAAAACCAGTTAATATCAAAGTACCTTTACATCTGGTTAACGCTGCTATCTCTCCAGCTGAAAAATTACAAAGTGGTCGTGTTTCTCTATTGGCTACCAGCGTAGAAGTTACCGCTTTGCCAAAAGACATTCCTGCTGTGTTAGAGTTGGATGTGGCTACCATCAGTGCGGGTGAAATCCGTCATTTGACTGATCTGGTATTCCCGGCCGGCGTTACCAGCGTTGCCTTAAACCGCAATGAAAATCTGGCCATTGCTTCTGCAACCGGTAAAAAAACAGCATAATTCTGCATAAATAACTGATTAGACAACTTTGTATTAGCAATTTAATTTAATCAGATTATTAACAATAAGAGCTGAATTCTCTTCATAGAATTCAGCTCTTATTGCTTTATCCATAACGCTTAACCCATAAATCAAAATATCGAATATTTAAAATAAATATTAATTTCTTAGAATAATTCAGAATAACTCAGGATTAAACGGATCAAAATACCCAATTCTAATTTAAAGTTATATGAAAAATGAAAAATAAAGAAACACATCAGCAATTAATGCAGACAATATAAGATAGATAATAAATCAAGATCAATGAAAAAAAGATTTCTAATATAAACAGAAATCATCGCCAAAGAATACTTAAACTTTCTATCAAACTAAACTAAACCTATAAAGATTAATTATTAAATAATAATTTTTATAATAACTGAAATGACAGATTATAAACTTAATTGAATAAAGAATACCTTTTAATAAAAAGGGGTAACCATTTTATTCAGTTTACATAACATCTTGGCTGGTAATTATTTTAACAACTATGAACACAGACATCATAAATCTTGCCACTAATTAATTCATATAGAAAATCAGCAGCAAATAACTATAAAAAATCCATAGCTTCATAACAAAGAAACCTAAACAATAAATATATACAACTAATAAAAAAACCTGAATATCGATAAAGATACACAGGTTTTTTATTAAATAATGACAACTTATTTTACTGTAGCCAGTGCCAGATCATAATCTGGTTCAGTAGCAATTTCTGCAACCAGCTGGCTGTGCAAAACCTGATTATTTTCATTCAATACAATAACCGCACGGGCACAAAGACCGGCCAATGGTCCAGAAACAATGTTCACGCCATAATTATCTTTGAATTCCGGATTGCGGAACGTAGACAACGTATGGACATTTTCCAAACCTTCTGCGCCACAAAATCGTGCCTGAGCGAAAGGCAGATCAGCTGAAATACATAAAACTACCGTATTTTCCAATTTAGAAGCTTCGTCATTAAAGCGACGAACAGAAGTAGCACAGATACCGGTATCGACACTGGGAAAAATATTCAGAATTTTATATTTTCCGGCAAAATCGGCCAGAGAGACATTATTTAATTCAGCATTAACCAACGTAAAATCCGCTGCCTGACTACCGGTTTGCGGAAATTGTCCTTTGACTTCTACCTGATTACCTTTTAGTGTAACAGTACTCATACATTGTTCCTTTGATGGTGTTAATAATGTGTCAAGTTATTGTGACCGATAGTATTGATACTGTCAAAATATATTCAGAAAACCCTGTCATTTAACTTGATATCAATAAATAAATATTGATAAATAAACTGATATTACTTACTGATAGCACATATCATCATATAAATTTATGAGCACAATTATTTTATTTTTTTCTCCGATAATGTTCAAAATCATAGCGAATACCATTTTGACTGCTGCTATGAGCTGTTGAACTGACTAATTGCCATTCATCAGCAGTAATATTGGGAAAAAAAGTATCGCCCTTAACACTGATATGAATTCTGGTAAGACGCAGATCGGTAGCAAAGGGCAACGCATAACGATAAATTTGTGCTCCGCCCATAATAATAATTTCCTCGCTACCTGCAAGCTGAGAAATCGCTTCTTCCACACTGGCAACACATTGTGCACCGGCAAGCTGCAAATCATTTTGCCGGCTGACCACCAGATTAGCGCGTCCGGGTAAAGGCTTACGTGGTAAAGAATCCCATGTTTTGCGACCCATTACCACCGGCTTACCTAACGTATATTGCTTAAAAAAAGCAAAATCTTCCGGTACATACCAGGGAATAGTATTTGACTCACCAATACAATTATTATCCGCCAACGCAGCAATTAAAGTAACTTTAGTGTTCATGGCTATACCGCCACTGGTGCTTTAATATGTGGATCAGGGTCATAACCCGTCAGCTCAAAGTCTTCAAACTGAAATGCAAATAAATCCGTTACCTCAGGATTGATTTTCATCACCGGTAACTTTTTCGGTGTCCGGCTTAACTGCAGCTTTGCCTGCTCAAAATGATTACTGTATAAATGCGCATCACCAAAAGTATGGATAAATTCGCCCACTTGTAAATTACAAACCTGAGCAATCATCATCGTAAGCAAAGCATAGCTGGCAATATTAAATGGAACGCCCAGAAAAATATCAGCACTGCGCTGATAAAGCTGACAGGAAAGCTTGCCATTTACCACATAAAACTGAAACAGAGCATGACAGGGAGGCAAAGCCATCTCATCTACCAGCGCCGGATTCCACGCCGACACAATCAGGCGACGGCTATTCGGATTAGTTTTAATCTGTTCAAGCAAACCACTGATCTGGTCAATATGGCGACCATCTGGAGCAGGCCAGCTGCGCCATTGATAGCCGTAAACCGGACCTAAATCCCCGTTTTCATCTGCCCACTCATCCCAGATAGAGACATTATGCTCATGTAAATACTCAATATTAGTATCACCGCGTAAAAACCACAGCAATTCATAAATAATCGAACGTAAATGTAATTTCTTAGTTGTTAGCACTGGAAAACCATCGGCCAGATTAAAGCGCATCTGATAACCAAAAATCGAACGTGTACCAGTGCCTGTCCGATCTCCTTTATCCACACCATGATTGAGAACATGTTGCATTAATTCAAGATATTGCTGCATAAAATAATAGTCCAGTACAAAATACAATAATTGTAGCTCAAATAGCTTCAGATCGGTTCACCGATTGATTTTTAATAAACTGCCAGGCATCTTGAATCAGTTTCGCATTATTATTTTTTAACAAACTCGCATCTGAAAGCATACGCCGCCAGTTTCGCGCGCCGACCAAGCCATGCATTAAGCCTAAATAATGGCGCGCCATATGCTGTAAAGACACATCAGAATGCTGCAGTTCATGTTGTACATATTCCACTAAACCGGACACCACTTCCTCATGATCGATAGCTTGGTGCTGATCACCAAAAAATAGAGCATCCCAGTGTTGCATTAACATCGGATTATGATAAGCCTCGCGTCCGACCATTACCCCGTCAACATATTGCAAGTGTTGTTTAATTTCTGTATTACTCGTCACACCACCATTCAGAATAATTTGTAAATCGGGGAATTCCTGTTTCAGACGATAAACATAATCATAACGCAGGGGCGGTATATCGCGGTTATCTTTGGGTGATAGTCCTGCCAGCCAGGCATTGCGGGCATGCACAATAAAGATCCGACACGCAGTCTGTTCCCGCAACGTACCAACAAAATCTGCCAAAGGCTGATAGGCTGTTTCCTTGTCTAAACCAATGCGATGCTTAATCGTCACCGGAATAGCTACCGCTTCCTGCATAGCATTCAAACACTGTGCGACCAGTTCAACTTCGCGCATCAGACAGGCTCCAAAAGCCCCTTTTTGTACTCTGGGACTGGGACAGCCACAGTTCAGATTAATCTCGTCATAACCATAGCCGGCAGCAATTTTAGCCGCACGAGCCAGAATAGCCGGTTCACTACCGCCCAACTGTAGAGCAAGAGGTTGTTCCTGCGGATTAAACATCAGTAAACCCTTACTGTCACCATGTACAACAGCATTAGCATTAACCATTTCACTGTATAACCAAGTGTGTTTACTGATTAATCTGGCCATATAACGATAATGCCGGTCAGTCCAGTCTAACATAGGAGCAACAGCTAAAGTTCTTTTCGCATCAGCACCTTTTTTTAAAGATCTAACATCATTGTTTGCCAAGCCATCGGCATCTGCAAACGGTGTATCTTCCTGCATAACCCAATACTCTTATAATTCAGATAAAATAAAGCTGACCTAAAATTTCAGTCAGCATATTACTCATTCAAATTCAGATAACAGCAGATTATACATGGGAACATCTAATAGTTTGCCATTTATCCTGTTGAACAAATCATCTTAATCATCTATTCCCTAATTAAGCTTTGCTTAACGCAACGGCATTTTAGATTCAACCTGTTTAATTTCTCATCTTCGCTTTTTCTTCTTACTTGAGAAGGCTAGAATCATTTTGATTTAATTTTAAAATAAATTCGGTAAAAATATAATAAGGCTGGCAATTAGAATAAGTAGCCATTTTGGCAACTTCTAGAAAGTAGCTTTTTGTGATTAAGTATTATTTTTTAAATTTTCACTCAATTGATCAATAATCAATGACCAAACAGGTTTCAATACCGTACGTCAGTATGCTTCTCATATTGATTGTTATATATTAATAAATTTTACTATATAAAAATAAATTCATGTATTTATAAAAGTATTTTGACCAAAAATCTCAACTTCTTATAAGATATTAGCAACTAATTCAATAAAATCACTTTATTTTAAATACATTTTTGAAAAAATATGGCATCATTTACTATAAATAAGTTTGCAATTAAAATACAATTATTAATAATATAGTCAGTTATTTCATCTAAATCGGGATTTATGTTTTATGAAGTTAAAGTTTACCAAATTAATATTAACATTGATTGTAACCGCAACAGTTTCAGCTTGTAGTCAAATAAATGACAATTCGCCCGATAAAATGTTGCGAGCTGGTGTCCAGCGTATGATTTTAACAGATAACCGATTGAACTTCAGTGGGTCTTATAAAGTTGAATATCAAATTGATTCTAATACAAGCGATGAAAATAAAAATTCTACGGAATCAGCTGAAATAGACAAAACTAATGAGAAAAATGAAAAGTTTCTAAACACTGCTTCAAAAACCCTACCTCAAACTCAAATAGAAGACGACGAAGATGAACCGCAATTGAAAAACACTATCGGGCCTTTTTGGAAGCAATTAAGTCAATCTTTTTCTGTTCCCTTTACCGGTGCCATAGACATACGGAAGGGGCAGATGGAAATAATTCCAGAAGTTCGTTATGAACACAAAAATGCACTGGTTTCTCTTAAATTTCCTACCTATATAGACTTCAAAAATTTATCTTTATACACAGATGCTTCTGCCGTTACACATTTGCTTGATACTTTACCTAATACTCCAATGATAATTGGTGAGAAATATTTACAATTTGCTATACCAAAATCCAAAATAAAAGACCTCCCTTTATCCGATCTGTTAAAAAGTTTACCAAAATCAATTGATGATGGTTATGCAGCAATTGATCCCAATGCATTTGAAAAAGTAAACGTTGATGAGTATGGAAAAAACCTGAAAGCAATGTATCAGGTTAATCTGAATTTAGACAACGCTTCAATTAAGAAGTTTGATGATGCTACACTTGAAAGCCTTTCAAAGGCTTTAAAAGAGGTTGCAGCCAAAGCTGATCAAAATAGTAAATATAAACCTGAGGATTATGCTTTATTACAGAAGATAGTCGACGAATTTATTACTCTTAATTTTGATAACGACGATTCCGATGACAACAATTATGATGACCTCGAGGATTTTAAAAATACAGAGATAGGTATGTATTTCAGAAATATGAAGAAATTGAAGCAATTAACGAAGAATCTATCTGGGCAATATAATTACTACTTTGATTCAAAAGGAAGAATTATAGGATTTCGTTATCAGCGATCGTATCCTAAGGACATCGAAAGTACTTTAGATGGAAAAATAAAATTAGATGGCAAAGTCCGGCTGGAATACACAACTATCCCAAAATTTACCATCCAGCCACCTACGCCGCAAAATTCAATTGATATAAAACCATTGTTAGACAAGATTAATTAAAATCCAATTCATCAAATTTAAGTAAGTTAAGCCAGTATACTAGCGCATACTGGCTTTTTATATGGATTTATTATCTATAATAATAATATTACAAAAATTAAATTTACCTGGTTGAAATTAACTAAAAAAAAGCATTAGAACTATATGTAATTATTATAGACATTCAGATAATGGGCTTAAGCCTTTTATAAAAGAGATTTATTGATTATATATATTAAGTCAAAAAATACTAAGATTTAGCATAAACTTCAGGATTAACTTATTGAGTGATATTTAAAAGAAAAGTGCTTGTCTGAACATAATTGTATTTTATTTAATGATATATAACCGAAACCAAATAGGCTAAAGCATAATCTTCATTACCATCATCACGAGTAATTTTATTTAATTCTTCGATTGGATGATCAATATCTTTTTCTTCCATTGCTATTCCTGTTTATTCATTGATGGCTTAGCAATTAATCTGTATGCTGTTTCATAAAACTGTCTGATAGTATTCGAACATTTTAAATTTAACGAATAATAACAAAATTAAACTTAATATCATAAAATTCATAATTATCTCCAGCTGTATTTAACCAGATAGATTTTTATTTCTAGATAAAGAAAATTGTAAATAAATTGATATTGAGTTAATTAACTGCATGATTTACCAATTAATTATTTTTATATGTAATTAGCTGCAAATATTGGCGTTTTCCATTGCTTACTGGTAATTGTCTCTCTAAGATAAATTCTCGAAGGATAAGAAGTTATCAGTGTTTAACTGAATATTGTGGCATGCAATAGACATACAGAATGGAGATGATTATGAGCGATAACGGATTTGTAGATAAAGCCAAAGGCGAAGTAAAAGAAAATGTGGGTAAAGTAGTGGGTGATACTAAAACCCAATCTGAAGGAATAGTTGATAAAGCTGTTGGTGGCGTGAAAGAAGCTGTGCATGATGTAGCCAATGCTATAGATGGTGCAGTAGATTCAATCAAGAAAAAATTTCAGGATTAATTCTGAAAAATGTGCACAAGGCCGCTTATTTCAGCGGCCTTTGATTTAAGTTTATATTTCTTTTAAATCAGACAAATTGGCTACAGCTTAAATTCTTCTGAATTGGTGGTATTAGATATAAAAATGTATAAGTGAAATATATTGGTTTTACTGCACCGGCTTATGCATCGTTTTACTGATTAGTAATTGCAACAGGCTGAATAAGGTGATTATAGAGGCAATTAAATAAAGCATTTTCATATTGCCGAAATCAATAATTCCCGCCCCGATAATCGCCCCAATGCCTACGGCTCCATTAAAAATAGCTGCATAAATAGCAGAGGCAGGTAAAGCGTTATCGTATCCTGCCAGCCGGATTACCCACGCCTGAATACCAACAAATAATATGGCTACACCCAAACCCCACGCAAACACCAATACCATCAGCATGATTGGATTATGTGACAAGACTGCACTCAGCAGAATCAGACTGCTACAAATCAGCACTAAGCCTGCACCAAGTATATTTTTCAGATACCTGTCTATAAACAGACCACATAACAGATTACCAGCTACACCGGCTATACCGAATACAAACAGACAAACAGCAATCCAGTTGGCAGAAATAGCCATTTCTTCGGCCATAAATACTTCAATATAGGTAAAAGCAGCAAAATGGGCGATGATGGCAGCAGTAGCAATCAGATAAACTTGGCGTAACTGCTTAATCTGAAGAACTGCTGAAAATTGTTTTCGCCCCATTCGGGAAGTACCGGATACAGCCGGCAGGGTAAAAGCCAGAATAATTGCCGTAATTATGGCTAATGCGCCCAGTAATAAAAATGATAAACGCCAGCCAATAGTGCTGCTAATCCAGTTAATAAAGGGAACACCGAGTATACTGGCTATTGAAACACCGCTGAATATAATTGCTGTGGCTCTGCCGGTATATTTGTCTGATACCAGTTGCGCCCCCATAGAGCCCGCCATCGCCCAAAATGCACCATGCGCAACTGCACCGGCCAGACGAGCGATTAAAAGTACAGAAAAATGCTCACTAATAGCCGCAATACCATTCGATGCAGCCATCAGCAACATTAATACAATTACTACTGGTTTACGAGGCAGATGGCTGAATGTGGTAACTGAAACAAGAGCAGAAACAGCCCCCAGCCATGCATACAGCGTCACAACCAAACCGGTAGTGCCGCTGTTTTGTCCCATAGATGAGGCTATAGCGGATAACATACCAATTGGTGCCAGCTCTGTAGCCACCACAATAAATGACGCTATTGCAAGCATGCAAACAGCCATCCAGTTACGCCATTGTGTCTTATTTTCTGAATTATTCACTAAATCATTTCCTCTTTTGCAATCAATTTTTCAAACAGATTGAGTTTGACCCGATATACGAGCCTAAAAGGTCGGCAATTGTTCACATCCGGCTGAAAACAGATTGTATTGAGTTGTTATAAATCTGCTTTTAAACATAGTTATTAGCTTGGTGAAAGCAGCGTTAATTCAGTATACTTTGCGAAAATAGACAGATATATAGCTAAAACTGGTAACTGGTTTTCCAGAATCGGAAATCAAATATGAACAAAAAACTATGCTGGGATGATACTAAAGTATTTCTGGCAATCGTACGTGAAGGCACATTGAGTGGTTCTGCAAAGACATTAAAACTTGGCATTGCTACAACTTACCGCCGTCTGGAACGTATGGAAGAGGTGCTGGGATATAGGTTATTTATCCGCGATCAGCAAGGGTATAAGCTGACAGATGAAGGCAGAATGCTGGTTTCGCAGGCAGAAATACTGGAACAGGCCGGACACGCGTTTGATGCCATGGCTACCGGAGTCAATGCCGGAGTTAGCGGGCACGTGCGTTTGGCTACGGCTCAGGGGCTGGCAGATCATCTTATTATTCCGGCTTTACCCAAGCTATATTCAGCACATCCTGATTTAACTTTGGAACTGGTTACCGGAGTATCAACTATCAATCTGCAAAGAAGAGATGCTGATATGGCCTTGCGGCTGATTCGCCCGGAGCAGGGTAAAGTAACCATCCGCCGTTTAGGCGAGCTTGGTTTTGGTTTGTATGCTTCTGAAAGCTATTTGCAGCGCAAACCGCTAAACAAAGAAGAAACAATGTTAAAAAACGCTGATTTCATTGGCTGGCCGGAAACACACCAGAACTTGCCGGCAGCAAAGTGGATAGAAAAAAACAGCCGTAGCAAAACCTGTTGCCTGACAGCCGGCAGCATGTCTGCACATATCAGTGCAGTTGAAGCAGGTATCGGAGTGGGTGTCTTACCGAATTTTATTGCTTTAACCAAAAATCTGATTTGTGTTCGCAACGATATTGGCTGCAATCAACCCATTTGGCTAGTCATCCACTCCGACCTTACTAACTCCGGAAGGATAAGAGTAGTAGCTGATTTTCTGAGTAATTTAGTGCAAGAAAATCAAACTCGGCTTGCTTGAGCGGCTTATATCCTGACGATAGATTTATTTCTTCACAACTCATTAAATTAATCAATTATTATGCAAAAATACAAACAATATATCATTGGTTTAGCAAATGCTGTTTACTTATAATAATTAGTAAACTATGTTATATTTTAGGTTAATGCTCTTAACTATAATCGAAGTATGGATCAGATTAAGAAGGAAGAGAAAACCATTATCTGACATGCTGTTAAAATAGCAAAAGATTTAGTTAAAGCGATTAAAAATGTAACTGAGAAAAAACGTCAACAAAAAGTAGCTTAAGTCATAGCTCTCATGGAAAAGGTTTTATCGAAAAAATAGCCAAAATAATGGATGCAATGCTAAAATTAGTTAACAAAATTGTGGATAAAAAAATGTTATAGAAAAATAATTGGGATTAATTTTATAAATAAAGGAATTTTATGTCTCAACACATTTTATTAAAGTATGCTACGAGGAAACCTTATAAATCCAATCCAGAAATGCCGGATGAGGCTGTTTTTGATCTATTAAAAGGTTATTGGATTCAAAATAACCATTATCTAATTACTTCAACATCAAAATATGGAAAACTAACAACAAAAAAATGTGATTTGGAAACAGGAGAGGATTTAAAAGGAGAATGAAAACAGATATATTAATACTATCTAGTCTATATGATTTTTCTACTGACCTTATAACACAATCTTTGGAAAAAGAAAAAGTATCTTATCTTAGATTAAACAAAGAGTCTTTTTCGGATTATAGAATAAGTTTAGATCCCATAAATATAAAAATGGTAGTAAATATCGCAGAAAAAAAATATGTGTTTGACTCTGGCTTAAAATCAATTTTATATCGCCAACCTGTTTTTTTAAGAAATACACCTAATAAAAAATTATCAATAGATGAACAATTATATAAGAGTCAGTGGATGGCTTTTCTTAGAAGTTTATTAATATTTTCTCAAGCTCGTTGGATGAATAATCCAGTAGATACTTATTTAAGCGAAACGAAAGCATTTCAATTAATGTTAGCTAAAAAATTAGGTTTTCTTTTACCTAAAACTTTGATAGGTAATAACTTAGAAAAATTTAAAACTTTTAAAAATGAAGTGATAATAAAATCGTTAGACACTGTTTTACTTATTGAAAAAGATGATTGTCTATTTACATACTCATCTTTATTAGATATTCATAAAATAAAAGAAGAAGAAATATATAATGTCCCATTAACTGTTCAGGAGTATATTTTTCCTAAAATTGATATTAGAGTAACTATTGTTGGAAATTACATATTTTCTGTAAAAATAACATCAAAAAATCAAGGAATTAAAGAAGATTGGAGAACTAAAAGTCGTGATGAATTAGAATACACAGACATAATTCTACCTGATGATCTGATAGAAAAATGTTTTTTATTGATGAAATCATTGAGGCTAAATTTCGGTGCAATTGATTTGATTAAACAAGATAATAAATATTTTTTTATTGAGATTAATCCAACTGGTGAATGGGGGTGGTTAGTTGACGAAAGACGAAGAATTGATAAAGTAATTGCTAATTGGTTAATAGGTAATGATTTATGAAAAATTTTTTTTTTCAAATTATTGAAGAAATTTTTCCTATTGTCTATATTTTATACAAAAATAAAATATTAAAAAATCTCAAAAAAGACCAAGAAATTCCAGAAAATATAAATAGTTATTTAGAGTTAAATGAAAAGCAATTAACTAATCGATTGCTAGAAGAGCATGATAGAGCTTCTAAAATTGACGATAAAACTTCTAAATTTACACTGGCATTAAGCTTAAGTTTAACAATATTATCTGCAATTAATACTATTTTTATTAAATTATTTTATATTAAAATTTCATTATTTACAAAATTTATATCAATTTTATGTTTGTTATCATCTATTTATATGTTATTAGCTAGTATTATTGCTGTAAGTGCATATAAAACTCTACCTAAATATGGATATGGTACAGATTACCTTTTAGAAATACGAAAAATGGGTAAAAAAGCTATAGCTAAAAATCTAGTCTCACAAGAAAAAATGAATATTATTCGTCATATGAAAAATGAAGCTTCTTATCAATGCATAAGAAATGGTTTATTACTTTTATTAATTACATTTTTTATTACATTAATTTATTTCATAATTAATCTAATTTTGAATTAAAAAATTAATCGTCCAGTTTTTGGTAACTATCATGGTTATCTATTAAAAATAACGAGTTAATAATGGAGTGAAATTAACCGTCAATAAATTCATAAGCAGAGCAATATCATATGAAACAATAATAGATACATTAAACTCGGCAACCCTTAGCAAAACAGTTATAGAGAACGATTTGACCGAACATATTGAATGAGGGGCATTAGATTTGTATTTATTTAAAAATCTGGAATAAGTTAGACAAATAATGGAATAGTGGTTAGAAATGTTTAACACATAAAGACCGCATGAAGCATTAAATAATATAACACCAATTGAATATAGAAACATGAAAGAAATGACATGATATTCTAATTGGTTTGTGTACTAACTATGGGATATTTACAAATAGATATTCAAAGATTATAAGCAAAATTATTCCTTGTTAAATAAGTGATTTTTCTTTAAGTTGGTTACTAATCAGGTAATATTTTATTTATATAGAATATGTTTAATTAATCAATTTATATTAAAAATATAAACATATATCATTGATTTAGCCAATGCCGTTTACTTATAATAATGAGTAAACTATGTTATATTTTAGGTTAATGCTCTTAACTATAAACGATGTATGGATATTAAACTTGGCAAAAACGATAAGCGTTATATAGAAGGTTCAGATGATGTATTCAGCATCATGCAACACGTACTTCTTCGTGAAAATAAGATAGACAAAGAAAAAGAGCATTTCTGGATTATCGGCATGAACGAAGCAGGGTATATCCTCTATATCGAATTAATTGCTTTAGGTTCAGTAAAGGCCGTTAATATAGAGCCTATGAATGTATATCGTGTTGCCGTGATGAAAAATGCGACACGTGTTATTGCTATTCACAATCATCCGACTGGACGCTTAGCTCCTTCCAAGGCAGATTTAGATATCACTGATCGTCTTATCCAGGTAGGCCGTATACTTAATATTGCACTCGTTGATCATCTTATAATCAGCACAGAAGCCTATGAAAGTTTCAGAAGCATGGGCATTATGGATGATTTAGAGAAAAGTGTTACCTATGTCCCGACTTATCAGGTGGTTGAGCAGATTCGGAAGGAAGAGAAGAAGATTGCTAGGGATAAAGTAAAATTGGCAAATGATAAAACCAAAATTGAACGTGAAAGAAGAGAAAAATTAGAGTTTGCTATGGTTTCAACATTGATTGATAAAAATGTTTCTATTGAAGATATAGCAAAGATTATGGAAGTTACGCCTGAAAAAATAAAGAAAATTATCAATAATAATTTGGGTAGGTAATATTGACAAAGTTGACATGCCTCCTTTTAAAGAAGATTACAAGTTAGCTTTGTAGTGTAAAATTAGAGAAGCGTACGGAAGAGTTGTATATAGTCCAATATGTTATCATAAAATGGCTGAATATTATTAAACTTAGAATATAAAGATAAAAATGAATTCAAAGTATATTATCAGCTGTGACTATTCCCTAAAATTGTACTGCAAGAAAGTAGTAAATTCTCTATGATATTTTTAAGAAGAATTTCAGAGCTTAAAATTGTTTCAATTTTATAAGAAGCTGATGATGGCATCCTTGTCAAAAAGCATTGCCGTAAATATGTTATGGCACTGTTTACTTTTTATAAATGGGCATGAAAACTCAAACAAGGAATAATAAAAAAAATTATAGTGCCGACGCCATAATTTTGCTATTGATATTCGTTTAAAAACAAGTTATTGAGAGAATATATACCATTTTAAAGATAAATTTAATAAAAACTTTATTTAATTTAATATTAATTAACATATTGTTTTTTATTAAATTTAATTTAATAAGATGAATTAAATTATAAAACTAAATATGTTTAAATTTTTTTAATATTGATTAAAACCACTATATATAGTATTCTATTCATAGAAATATGGATATTTTTACTATATATAGTGTTTTAAAATTATTCTTTCGATCAAATCTTAATTAAAAGGAAGAAATATGGCTACATTACAGACTATGTACTTAAATTTTAAAGATAACATTGCATTGACTCGGGAATGTGATCGCTATAAAAAAGCAAGAGAAAAAGATGATGTGATTAAGGATAAAGTGTCAAAAGCTTTTTGCGAAGAAGGTTATGAAGTACACTCAACTTTTTTACAAGGTTCATTAGCAACACATACAGGAATTATTCCTATTGATGGAGACTATGATATTGATAGAGCGATTGCAATTACAAAAGCAAGCTCGCCTGACAATCCATTAGAACCTAAAAAAATCATTAAATATGTACTGGAAAATCATAACTTTAAAGAACCAAAAATAAAAAAACCATGTGTTACCGCTGATTATATAAATGAGCCATTTCACATTGATTTCCCTACCTATAGGGTAGATAGTATTGGTCATTATGAACTTGCAGTAGGTAAAGAATTTTCTGATCAAAATAATCGATCATGGTCTCCATCTGATCCCAAAGGCTTGGTGGAATGGATAACATCGGAAAAGAATCATCAAGCTCCATATATCACATTGACCGAAGAGGAAAAATACCAATTCTACCGCTTAGTCAGATATATGAAACGCTGGAGAGATGAACGTTATAGTTCAAAATCTGAACGAAAAAAAGTTTATTCTGTTGCTTTAACTATTATGATTAAAGAGTCATTTTGCCCAAATATAGACGATTCAGGAAAAGCTGATGATCATAAGGCATTGAAAGATACTCTTGAAATAATGATAAATAGGTATTTTACTCGAAATTCTGATGGTAATTATTCAATTAGAGTTACACTTCCAGTATTGCCATATAATAATATCTATCAAGACAAAGGTGAGGCAGTTGGAAAATTATTACATCCAAGATTAAAAAACTTATTAAATGCTTTAAAAGAAGTTGATACAAAAGACACATTGAAGGCTCAATGTGAATTATTAAGAAAGCATTTTGGTAATGATTTTCCTGAATCTAATAATGAAATAAGAGATAAAGGAACTAAAGCTGGTTTAGTTGGAGTTTCAGATGGAGCTTAATCAATTAATTGAGTTTTTGTTACAACATAATATTAATGCTAAAGAGCATCCTGATGAAAAAGGAATGCTCATATCTGAGCACCTTCTTGGTAACCATAATGTTACAATTATTTCACATATCCCTAGTGATTTTCCTTTCACTCTACCTACTTTTCATTTACATGAAAGAGAAAAGTATGGTGCATTAGCACATGTCGCTTGGGGCAAAGATGGATTTGCAGATATTTGTTATGGTGCTGACTCGTATAATATTGATTATTCTCGCCCTAAGTTTATTTTTTTATCTGCTTTATCCAAAATGCTAACACTTTTAGATAAGTCACTTAATGATCAAGATTTCAATAAAAAAGAATTATTACGAGAATTTGCAGGAGTCTGGCGGTTTCATATATCAGATAATGCAACAGCATTGGTCTGTTTGGCTGAACCTACTCAAAGATTTGAGGATTTAATGATTAGAGTTCCAAATAATAAAAAAATAAAGAATAATAGAGAAATATTAGTTATTAATTCCTCTTCAAATCAATGCAACTCTAATCATTTTTTTATTAAGGAACTAAATAGTAAAACTCGATCATTAGAAGGTAAAGGAATAATTCTATCCTTACCAGAACTCCCTCTTCCTCCAGAACCAAATGAAAGCATTATCTCTTGGTGGAAAAATGTAATCACGAACTTACCAGCAGATTTACAAAATGATCTTTTAGAAAAAGGTCGTTTAACTAGAACAAAAAATTTTTACATTATTTGTCATGCTAAAAATGAAGATGGTCAGGTATGGTTTGGTCTTCAATGTTCTAATATAAACAAAGAAAATATTCCTATACATGCGAAATATCTTTGCAACTGGAATATGAGCGCAGTAACTTTAGATGTTGTATCTAAAGAAAATTTACTTTCTCGAATTGGTGTTGAAAACCAGTTATCAGATAAAAAAGTATGTTTAATTGGTTGCGGTAGCGTAGGAGGATACATTGCAGACATGTTATCCTCTTCTGGAGTTGGAGAAATCACACTAGTTGACCCTGATAAATTTCAATTGGAAAACTTACATAGACATTATTTAGGAGCACACACTATTGGAAACTTTAAAACAGATGCTCTTAAACTCACCTTAGAATATAAATATCCTTTTATAAAAATTAATACATCAAAAAGTAGATTGCTTGACTACTGTGATTTTGAAAAACTAACAAAATTTGATTTAGTTATTTGCGCTACTGGTAATGTTACTCATCAGCGAAGAATTAATGAGTTCATAGTTCAAAATAAAATTCCTACTTCTCTCATTTTTAGCTGGGTTGAAGCTTATGGTGTAGGTGGCCATGCAGTAGCTGTATTACCTAATTCTCAAGGTTCTCTTAATAATGTTTTTATAGATAATGAATCAGATAAACCAAGTTTATATCCTAATATTAATTTTATTCGGAAAGATCAGAAAATCAAAAAAAATCATGCTGGATGCGGAACAGAATTTATTGCTTATTCCAATATTGATGCTATTCAAACAGCGACAATCTCCACTCAACTAGCTTTAAAAGTACTATCCAGCAAATTAGAAAAAAGCGGATATATTTCATGGCGAGGAGAGCAAGATTTAGCAATAAAAAATGAAATAAAATTAGCACATCGTTTTTATCGTTTCAAAGATTTAATGCATTTTATACCTCTAGCTTGCGAGAAAATGTCATGACTGCTGATCTAATGCTAAATATAAAATTTATAAAAAATAATAATACTGATGTAATCATCGCAGATGAAGTTCTTGATATTTGGCGAAAATATCAGCAGGTTGATATAAAAGATAATGAAGCTTGTGGAATATTAATTGGCGGATATAACGAAAAACAAAATAAAATTTTTATTGATTTATGTACTGAACTACAAAAAGCCGATTTAAGAAAAAGAACTTTTTTTACTTTAAAAGACCCTTTTCATCAGAAAAGAGTAAATGATGTTTTTATTTCTTCTCAACAAACCCAGTTTTATTTAGGTACTTGGCATTCTCATCCAGAAAATTATCCATCACCATCAAATGTTGATCTGCAAGACTGGAAAAAATGTATCAAAAGAAATTCACACAATAAATTTATGGTATTTGCAATTATTGGACTTAAAGAGATTCTTATTAACGTCTATGAAATAGGAAAAAAACAGCATGACAACACAAACAAAACAACATCCACTTAGTTCAAATGAAGATGTTGATTTATATAAAATTTATTTGAATAAATCAGAAATTGATTATAATAACATAGGTGTTCTTTTAGATGATCCGACATGTAATATTATCCTGATACTTTTTTTAGATAAAAAAATTGTTGATTTATTTAGAATGAATTTGGACGCTGAAGATTTTTCTAATAAAACATTTAGTTTTACATCATCTGATAAAGTGGAAATTAGAGTACTACAAGGAGAATATATTACAGGGGAACAGCTAATATCTATTAATAGTATTAAAGAAATTTGGAATAAAGCTAAGGAGCAAAAATTAGATGTAAATCAAGATGAACTTAAAAATTATATTCTGCGTATTTGGAATAAAGTAAAAAAAGCAGGTAGAGGAAGTGATTTTACAGTTGAGACTAAAAGAATCGTCAATGAAACTTCTCACGGACGCTGTATGTACAAAGGATGTGGACTAAAGTTAACCATTGATGAAATAACAGGGGTTAAAGGAAATTATAGCTATTTTGCACATAATGTAGCATCTTCTGAAAAAGCAGCTAGAGGGTTGATTGTTTTATCAGAAAAGCTATCTAATGATCCAAATAATGTGTTACATCTTTGCGATAAACATCATCGACTAATCGATAATATTGCTGTTTCAACACACCCCGCTCATCTTCTTTCAAGGATGAGAGAAGAGTTTATAGAACTTTCTGAGTCTTTATTAGATGGACTCAAATATCAACCATGTTTAACTTTTTTAATTTTATTTCCGGTGAGAGGAAATATTATTGGAAGACCAACAAATTATCAAATTTCTTCGTCTTTATCAGTAAAGAATTTAAGACAATCGGAAAGGATGTATGAATTAATTAGTAACGAAACCGCTCATTTAGAAGAAACAGATAATTTATACTGGCCTTTGATGATAAAATCCATTGAAAAAACTTCAGAAAGTCTTGCCTCACAATGTGTCAATACTAATAAATCTGTGGCTTTATTCGCTTTTGGAGCAATGCCAACCTTAATTGCTTTAGGTGCAATGATTGGAAATAAAAAAGGTTACATTCCTATATTAAGAGATAGAAGTTCTGGACAGTGGGGATGGGTGAACAATAAACAAGAAAAAGATTTTTTTAATATAAAAAATATCGATCAATTAACCAATAATGAAAAAGAAATAATTATATCATTTGCTTTCACTGCAGAACCTGAAGCATTCAAAAATGCTTCACGAGAATTGAATAATAAAG
Organism: Snodgrassella alvi SCGC AB-598-O02; assembly: GCA_000725195.1. Lineage (GTDB taxonomy): Bacteria > Pseudomonadota > Gammaproteobacteria > Burkholderiales > Neisseriaceae > Snodgrassella > Snodgrassella alvi_G. The sequence continues at coordinate 129,230 of JAIL01000259.1, read as the reverse complement.
GAAATTTAAAAAGGATAGAAATTATTGCAAAAAAATTAGGTAATGACTGTTTATCACACCCTGATGCAGGGGATTATTTTAGTCATGAATTGCAGCAGCTATTTCATAAGCTAAGAGAAGAGAATAAAGTATACCGAATACATATACTACCATGTATGTCTAATGCTGCATCAGTTTATTTAGGTATGGCAATAGATCGTTATCATCCTGATATTTTATTATACGAATATGCAGATAGTACCGATGGGCTACAAACAATGATTCCGGTTTTATCTTTATCTTATAAAGATGGTAAAACAATTCTAGAATGCTGTAAAAATTAAAAAAATACTAATTAAATAGAGTACTTGAATTTTTTATAGAATATTCTCAAATTTTAATATATAAAAAACCCAGTTAATTTATTAATATAACTGGGTTTGATAAAGAATTGAAAACTACCAAAAACTAAATTTCTATTCCCACTCAATAGTGGCTGGCGGTTTGCCGCTGACATCGTAAACGACACGGTTAATGCCGCGTACTTCGTTGATGATGCGATTGGAAACACGACCGAGCAGGTCGTAGGGCAGGTGGGCCCAGTGTGCTGTCATAAAATCGCTGGTAATTACTGCGCGCAGGGCTACTACGTATTCATAGGTGCGACCGTCTCCCATTACACCTACGGATTTTACCGGCAGGAATACAGCAAAAGCCTGGCTGGTTTTATCATACCAGGATACACCGTCTTCATCGCAGGTGTTACGCAACTCTTCAATGAAAATATGGTCGGCACGGCGCAGTAAATCGGCGTATTCGCGTTTTACTTCACCCAGAATTCGCACGCCCAGACCCGGACCGGGGAAGGGGTGACGGTAAACCATATCACGAGGTAATCCCAGTGCAACGCCCAGTTCGCGTACTTCATCTTTGAACAAATCGCGCAGTGGTTCCAGCAATTGCAGATTAAGTGTTTCAGGCAGGCCGCCTACATTATGGTGGCTTTTAATGGCATGTGCTTTTTTGGTTTTAGCACCGGCGCTTTCGATTACATCAGGGTAGATGGTACCTTGTGCCAGCCATTTTGCATTTTGGCGTTTGCCGGCTTCTTGCTGAAATACTTCGACAAATTCGGCTCCGATGATTTTACGTTTACGTTCAGGATCGGTTTCACCGGCAAGTTTGGCGAGAAAATCGGCAGAGGCATCAACGTGAATCACATTGACGCCAAGATTTTTGCCGAACATATCCATGACCATTTGCGCTTCCTGATAGCGTAACAGCCCATGATCTACAAAAACGCAGGTGAGCTGGTCGCCAATGGCGCGATGAATCAGTGCTGCAGCTACGGATGAATCTACTCCGCCGGAGAGGCCAAGAATAACTTCATCGGAACCAACCTGTTCGCGAATTTTGATAATGGCTTCTTCGATATAGTTAGGCATAGTCCAGCTGGGTTTGGCCTGACAGATATTAAGTACAAAGCGGTTGATTAGTTCACGTCCCTGTTTTGTATGGGTAACTTCAGGATGAAACTGAACGCCGTAAAAGTGCTTGTGCGAGTTTTCAATGATGGCATACGGACAGCTTGGTGTATGTCCGATACTTTTAAATCCTTCTGGCAGTTTGCTTACTTTATCGCCATGGCTCATCCACACGTCCAGTGTGTTAGGCTGGTTATCAAAAATGCCATTGGTAAACTGGCTGTCTTCTGTATGTACCTGAGCATAACCGAATTCGCGCTGATCGCCACCGCTGACTTCGCCGCCCATGGTATGTGCCAGCCATTGCATGCCATAACAAATGCCAAGAATGGGTATACCGAGATTGAGTATTTCTGGGTTAGCCTGATAGTCTGAATCATAGACTGAATTAGGTCCACCCGAAAGGATAATACCTTTAGGAGCAAAAGCCTTAATGTCGGCAATTGACATGTCAAATGAATGTAATTCACAATAAACATGAGCTTCACGTACGCGTCGGGCGATAAGCTGAGCTACTTGTGAACCGAAATCTAAAATTAAAATTTTATCTTGATTCATACTGGGGGCTCTTGACAGGTGTTTGAATAAAGCCAGCTATTTTATCACTATTCTGGTTTTAATTCTGTAAAAGATATCATTATGGTTACGTTGATAAATAAATTTAATTTTAATTATTTTATAGAATATACTTCTATTTCAGATGTAATTTCTTTTTGAATAGGATCCCAATTACTATAATATATTTTTTTAAAGTTATTTTGTTCTGATTTAAATGGCGATTTATTTTGTTCTAATATAATACTAATTAAATGATCTATATCAAGAGGCTTATTTTCATTAGTTAAAATACAAGAATAAATGGTTTTTGCTACTTGTGTTAGAGGCCAAGTAGTGATGTAGGGTTTTTCAATCACATCCTTTTCATATATAAAAAACATGTGAGTGGAGTTTGTTATATAGTATATTTTCTTATTATTTAATGTTGTTTGTTTCCAATTAGATTTTGTATATATCCCAGGTGTATAATGAGTAATTAATCCTGCATCTCTTAAACAAATCAGTTCCTCTCTTCTAAATAATCTATCATCATCTTTTACAGGATCTAAAATACAATCACCATACAATATAAAAGCAGATAATTTATCAAAACATTCAGCTTCAAATTTTGAAAAGTTTCTTATTTGATCAAGAGTTCTTAGTGGTAATGTATTAGGATTATTAATTTCTTCAGCTAAAATTCTTCCCCATATATCTTTTAAAGTTTCATCTGCAATTAATTTAGCTTCATTTCTCCATTTATTTAGAAAATCTTCCGATGGCTTATCTTTAGTATCATCTTTATAATTTATATATTTAAGAGAATTTTCAATACATTTTAAGATATTTATTGTCTCATCTGTTTTTATTGTTTCCGCTACAACTTCGATCAAATTTCGTTCAGGATTTAGTGACAGATGATTAGTATCAAGATCATATGTTTTTTTTCCTAATAAAATATTTTTTTTATCAACTTCATTTTGTGCGTCAGATAAAATTTTCATTCTTTCACTTTTAGCAAGCTTATTACCTAATAATAAATAAGAAACTATCTCACCTACTCTAGCTGATTTTTCCATAATTGGTTTAAGAGAATTACCTAAATTAGCTTTTAATTCGATATTAAGTTTTAAATTTTTTTTCATATATTATTTTCCGTAAATTTTTGTTATGATAAACTCTTTTATTTTTAAAATCAATATGTTTTAATTATTTAAAAAAAGGTACTTTTTAAAAGTCGAAATTGGTGTCAAGTAAGCTACGAAAAAGGTTCAAATAGTTTTTATATTTATTTAAATTTTGAGAATACACTCCTAATTGTGAGATCTAAAATTCACTATTAACACAATTAAGAAATTTTCAGTTCATCATCTTTGTAAAATCTTATTTCATTATACATATCAATTATAGAACCTTATTTATGAATTTTTTAAATTTATAAGTTGATTAAATGAAGAAAAATAAAATAAAAAGTATTATATACAAATAACAATTTAAATATCATTTTATCATATAAGAATAAGTACGCTAATCAAAATTGAAACGTTAATCAAAAATAAATAAAAAACTGGGCATGCACTGAAATTAATATATTGTAGTGATTGAAAACAATTAACAATTAATAAAAGCTGATATTTAATGTGGCATTTGGAAAAGCATAAAACCAAAAATATTAAAATATTAAATATTGTTAATAACATTAAAATAAATTAAATGACATTTAATTAAAGTCAATTATATTTAAATATTTTTAATAAAAACGCTTTTGTAAATTTAAAATGATTGATAATTTAATTTATGTAAATTATAATTAAGAAATGATTACTTGGTCAAAAAGTTAAATTTGACATTACCTTCGGAGTGTTATATAATGTTTAACAAAACACAAAACACAAAACACACCTATAGACCGTAAAAAAAATGCATTTAGATTAACGTTGCTATCCAGTATGTTAATTTTTTTGCCTCTCCCCACTAATAGTGCCCCCAATATTTTTACCGATTTGCCATTAATCTATCAAAATAAAAAAACCACAGCGTTATCTAATAAAGTTAAGTCTAACGTTACCTTAATTATTGATAACAATGAGATAATGAGAACAGTCCGAAATACCACGCCCGCTATTGGCAAAAAATGTCGACGTTATACCGTCGGTGGAGGAGACGTTAATGGAAACATAGACTGGCGTGCGGCTTGGGACGTAGAAGACGGAGCATATGATCAGTTTGATACTGATGAAGAACTGGATGAACAAATCAAAAAAGAAGACGAAAAATATAAAAATGCAACTTGGAAGGATGAAGAAGCTTATAATTATGTACGTCATTTTAAAAATGATTGTGAACCAGGCGGACGTACTGATATGCGTACAGTGCAATTGGTATTAAAAGAGATGATAAAGAAATACCGTGATAAGATGCGATTTGCAGTGATACCGGTTTCTAATTTTTATAGTGAAACGCAGGTTAACAGCCAATTTAAAAAGCAAATAGAACAATGGAATATGCCTCATGATCCTTCTAACAAAGGATATTTTAAAGTTGACGAGAATACACAGCAGTCAATGGCTATTCCAAGCACATTTTTTGAGGGGGTGACTGATGCTCAATTAGAGCAGCTGTTAAAAAATATAGATTTATTAAAGCCACAAATAAACAGTACTGGAGCTTTAACTGGAACAATTAATTTAATGGATGCCCTACCTAAAATAGCCAAAGATGTGGTGATGAAAGGGCAAAAATATCGTTGTCAGAAATCTTTTTTAGTGATTCTTTCTAACGGGCATAAATTCAATTATACATATAATCACAATATACTCAAAAATTTTGATTTAGAGGCGCTGGTTCCAGCAGGTCATTCGGGTGACGTTAGTTTTGTGTCCGACGGTACACGTGGGTCGAATAGCGAAGAATATGATAAATGGTGGTATAAAAAGCCATTTGACTGGTCACTTCCCTCATATGTTAAACCAGATGCTATTTGGGATGGATATTTTGATAGTGATAGAATAAATGGACCGTTTGAATCATATTATGCTTTAAGACAAAAATATTTTAAAGAGGGATGCAACGGAGACTATCGTTGTTTAAATATTCCATTGGCCGGTACTGAAACGCTTATAGGTTACTATACTCATCGATTAGCGAACAAAAATTTCGGTCCGTATATCTATCAAGATGATTATTATCAATCATGTATAGAACTTAAATATGATAATAATTATGGATTGATGAATAATAAAATTTATAGATACGATGCTTTTCCACGTCCGGTGGGTTCTTCAGAAAATCCTCAAGTAAATAGCCCTGAGTTTTTCTGTACTGGTCAGCTGGGTAAATTAACTAGCCGTAAACGCAGAGAAACGGATGATGCTGGTCAGCCTTGGAATGCCATTAACCCTCAAACAGGTCGACCATACACCCAGACTGCTGAAACTTTCGCTATTGGTATGGGATTGAAGCTAAGACAAGATATTCATAATAGATTCGATTCCACTGAAACACTTTATTTTGCAGCTACACCTGCAGGCAAATATGATAAGGATAATAACCCAGATGGTCGTTTTTATGATGTTTCAGTTAAATATGAGGATTTATTAGATACTTTTGAAGATATTTTCAAAAAAATATACGAATCTACCACTGCAGTTTCTATAGTGGATACGGTTGCTGCTACTGTTGGTCTTTCTAGTACTTCGGAGGGGGATGCTTCTGTGACAGCAACAGTTGATACAGGTAGCTGGAGTAGTCAGATCTGTATTCATAATCGTGGTGAAGATCCTACATCCTGTGCCGTTCAGCCTACTTATGATAATCGTCAGCTTGTACTTAATGATGGTAAAAACAGTTATTTATATTCATCTGCACTGGCTACGGATGAGGTGAAAAATAATAACGCATTTAAAATTAAAGATCATAAAGCTGATCCTACGTCAATGGATCCAAATCTTAGTAATAAAAATGAATGGCGCGATGGTTTACTCACTTGGCTGGCGCGTGCTAAAGATGATGATAAGATTAAATCCGTTATGGATAAAGACTCTGCTATGTTTGTTCTTGACTATCGCAATCGTACAGATGTTGAGAATTTTGGTAGTAGTCGCAATATCGGCGATATCATTAATAATCCGTTGCTGCCATTTGGCGGTCAAATGGAAGGTAGTGGTCATCAGAAATATCTGATCACTTCAGCTAATGATGGTATGGTGTATGTATTTGGCGGTACAAATGATAAGAATAAACCATATGATTTGAAATTTAATTATCTACCATTAAATATACAGCGACAAAGTAATGACAGTAGCGATCTGGTTCAGCATTATTTGAAAGATCAGACCAGTAACGAATACGGGCAATTCATCACTAATCCGCATCGTTATCTGCTTAATGGTGGCATGATTGTTCAGCAGACAGATGATCGCAAAGATGGTGTTAGACAAACCTTTATGGTTTCTACCATGGGACAAGCTGGTCGTGGGGCATTTGCCATTAATATTGGCGGTAAAGATATTCTGACCAAACAAAGTATCGGTGTGGATAATATGTCTTCAGCCGATTGGTATAAGAATTTGGAATTATTCCGCACACCAAATGGTCGAGATAATAAATTTGGGTTTACTGTCAGCACACCGTCTGTAGCTCGTATTCGAATAGATTATGGTGCCGACAAAGCAGATCCTAAATCATTTAAACACAATATTGTGGCTGCAGCATTTATCAGCAATGGTTACAATTATTCTGATACTTTGGCTTCTGATACAGAAAGAAAAGTAGCCAATGAATCAGCTTTATATGTATATAATGCTTTGGGCGCGGATGTAGGTACTAATGGCTTTAAAAAAATGGGGGGTAAGGGTGAGTTGATTAAGAAAATTGAAGCCGAGGGTGGTAAAGGTGGCTTATCCAGTCCGTTTGCCTTTGATATTGATGGCGATAATATAGCAGATATTGTATATGCAGGTGATTATGAAGGTAATATGTTCCGTTTTGATATCCGTAATCCCGATCCATCAACTTGGAAAGGAGTGAAAATATTTGCCGCAGGTAAACCTATAACCATAGCCCCACTAGTATTGAAGGCAGATAATGACGGATCAAGCTATCAAAAATTGATCGTAGTGTTTGGCACTGGTAGTGATATCTATGATGAAGATTTAGAAAATCTTGATCAACAGGCAATTTATGGTATTTATGATGACTATGAAGACAATAAACTGGTTTCGGAGCAGGATTTATTAGAGCAAACCATAACAGTAAATGGTGATTACCGTACTATCAGTAAAAATGAATTCACTCCAGGAAGATATAAAGGCTGGTTTATGAAACTGGATGCAGCAGATGGCGAGCGAGTAGTCACCACATTCTCGCGTTTATTAAGTACAGGTATCGTGCCGACACGAATCTATCAAGTTAAAAAAGGTAAAATAGGAGCTAATGCTGATGATCCTTGTAGCTCAGAAATAACTGTTCAGGATGTATCTGCTAAAACCAGAATGATGCAATTTAATCTGAAAACAGGTGCAGGGCTAACAGATAACAGCCCACATATTGTATTTGATAAAAATCACCCCTTTGGTATCAGTACAATGGAGGGATTAGTAGGATTTGAAATTATTTCAGATATAGTCAGCAATATTGGTGGTACAGGTAACTGGCGACCGCTGGGCGATACTCCTCCGTCACCTGATAAATGTATGGATAAACTACCAGTAGTAGGAACGACAGAAGGTTTGATAGATGTAGAAAATATTAAGAATGTATTATGCAGATCTAGGCTGACATTCAAAAGAATTGGCTGGAGAGAAATCAGGGAGGATTACAGTAAGTAATTCAATATAGGACGCAATAAAAAAAGCCGGGTAATTCCCGGCTTTTTAAGTTATAAAGAGTCAATTAAATAGATATTATATAGTTAAAATTAGCAGTTTGAAGTCTATAAATTAAATAATATTTTATGTAATGAAGCGAGGTTTAAGGATAATCGTTGTTTACTAAGTTACACTATTTGTGATTTGCGATATTGATTGTTGATACAGTGGGTCGATTTCAAATTATTATAATTCAATACCAGTTTAACTAGTTTAGAAGATAAATTAAGCAAGAGGAATTACCATGAAATAATAATAATTGTACTTTATGTGGTGGATGATCTATATGAAAATGATTCTAAGCTTTAGCTTTTGGTAGAGACGACGATGAATATTCGCGCCAAATATAAAGATTTTTTGCCATTTGGATTTAATTAATATAGAACCTGATTCAGAATCCTGATTATAATTAAGGTTTCGGTTTAAATTCCAACATTATGAGTAATTAGAAAGATATATGCTGATTAACGCTATTTGGATAACGTTAATCATTTTGTGTTTTCAGCATCTATATTAAACAAATATTTATTGTGTTGAATCAAATAGAAAACTGGAATCATTGCTTGTTTTTCTGTTTTGGGCAAAGCGCATAATTACATTAATAAAGCGATCTTGATAGTCATAATCGCTTAAATCGAACATTTTTTGCTTAAAAGCCATATAAAAATAGACATCTTCATATAAAGCTAAATTACCATAAAATTTCATTCTGAATTTAATAGTACCAAGATAGTTATGTTCACATATATAAATTTTTTTAATGAAAGATATGGATTGCAAATATTTAATATCAATTTTGTTTTTTTCTATATAAATTGCTTCGGCGGTAAAGCGAACATATTTGATTAATTTTCTTTGTTTTATATAACTAATCACACATTCTATGATTAATATTACTGTAAATATACTGTAAATAAGTATTTCATCTTCAGGTATTAATTCACAATAAAAACAAAACATGAATGCTATTGCAGTGGCTATAATAATAAGTAAATTGATACGTGCGAAAGATTTTGAAACGCATTTCCACTCTTTCATGAATTTCAGGTCTTGTCTATTATAATTTCTTATCATTTTATTCCTTATTTTTCTTTATCAATCCCAAGGTCAATACCTATTTTATTTTATCAAAGTTATGAAAACATTTTATGATGATTACAAATTATTTTGTCATATCTTTAGTCAAAATAAAATATTGAATTATTGATATTCATGATTATTAACGCTGAACCATTAATTTAATGATATATGGTTAAATGGTTGATAATCATTTTTTATAACATTTATTTTAAAATTGAATAGTATTTACTTTATTAATATTTGAATTGTAGAGAACTACAATTAAGTTAATAATGAAATTGATCCAGAAATTAAAAATGCAGGCTAATGCTTAAATAGTGTTTTAATATGATATAAATTTAACTATTCTGAAGATAGATAATTTTTGCTCTAAATTTTATGAAGAAATATCAAAGTATTAATTTATTTTAAGTATGGTTTTAGGCAGATGATTTGATTTAATAATAAAGTTAATATATTCAGAAAATAAGTACGGGTAACTAATGATGTAAGAGAATTAACAAATGCATAGATTTTGAATTGTATTGTCATATTGATATGATTTTTAAATCTTATAGTTAATAATTCATAAATCTATGCATATACTTGAATGAAAAAAATATAATATCAGTTAATAAAATATGAACATTGATTACTGATTCAAGTTTACCGACATTTTTTCGGACTTTCTCTTTTCAGTTCCTCATTTGTATTGAGATCGTAAATCCGGATTGTGGCTTTAGGAAATGCCTTGCATAGCGCAATTCTTGTTCGGTAAATTCCAGATCCCTGAGCCACCATTTGTAATTTAGGTGCTAATTCATTACCATTATCATCAAAAGCCTTAACACGGTAATCTCCGCTTAATGTCATACAGCCATTTAGCAATAAAATTACTGAAAGTAAGCCAATTTTTTTCATCATCATATTCTCTATATTGTTATCAAAACGCTACTTATATGGATGCAACGATACTAGTTTACTATAATTTACCTTTTATATGTCTAGTTAACTTTGATTTATTAATTGCTTTGAATATTAATATAACAATGATAGGTAAAAATTAGTTATTTATTAAATATAATTAATTTGACTTTATTTGCTATGAAATGTGCTTATTGGCAAAGTTATTTGGCTGTTATATTGAATTGATGAGGTGGAATGCTTTAATTAGTTTTATATCGTGTTTATTCAAACGGTAAATTAACGAGGTTATTTCACCGTTTGAATGTTGTCTTTTTTTTACCATGTTTTAGCGTGTTTGTTTTAGTAGCCGTTGTTTTTCACGATTCCAGTCTTTTTCTTTGCTGCTTTGCCGTTTGTCATGTTGTTTTTTACCTTTGGCTAAACCCATTTCAATTTTTACAAAGCCATGGCTGTAATGCATGTTTACCGGTACAAGTGTATAGCCACTACGTTCAACTTTACCAATCAGTTTATTAATTTCTGACTGCTTTAATAAAAGTTTGCGCTGTCTGGTTGGATCAGGTTTAACATGGTTGGAGGCTGTAGGTAGAGCAGTAATATGGCTGCCAACCAAATAAAATGCACCTTTTTTCCATTGGATATAGCTTTCTTTGATCTGGACACGTCCAGCACGAATAGCCTTTACTTCCCAACCTTCCAGTACGATTCCAGCTTCAATTTTTTCTTCTATGAAATAGTCGTGAAAAGCTTTTTTATTGTTAATGATACTCATGATGGTTATGCGGTAATCGATGATGAGTGTTTATTTTATCAGAAAGTTGCCATTAATGAGATGATTGGTATTGTTGAATCAGACAAGTTAATAAAAAAACCGATTGTGATAATCGGTTTTTTTATCAGGGTTAATGTTCCAGTTCCTGTTTATGCGTTTCTGGTAATAGCACTACAGCAAGCATACTTAAGCCACAAGAAAGCATTAAGAACCAACCTATATATGTGGTGCCCATGGTACCAAAATCTCTTACCATTGAAGCTGCTGCGTAGGGCGTTAACGAGCCACCAAGAATGCCACCAAAGCTGAAAGATATTGCAGCGCCAGTATAACGTACATTGGTTGGAAATATTTCGGGCAAAAAAGCAGCTAATGGTGTCCATAATATGCCCATAATAAATAATGCTGATGACAAAAATATGGCAGCAGTGGTGATATCGGTTGAATTAATTAAATCTCCAAAATAGTAGCCAATAGCCATGGTTGCTACACCACCAATCAGGAAAATAGGGCGGCGACCGATGCGATCAGATAACCATGCTGATATAGGTGAAGCTATAGCCATGAAAACAATAGCGCCCATTAACATACTGAGGTAATCAATTTTATTAAACAATGGTGCAGTTTGCCACGGGTGTTGGGTGGTTGCATATTGTAATGAAAAGACTGTAGTCAGAAAGAACAGGGTAAAACAGGACATGGCAGCCAGTGAACCAAGGATAAGCTGTTTATAATGTTGACGCACGGTACTTGCTAATGGCACTTTAGCTTGCGTTTGTTTGGCTACCATGTTGCGAAATGCATGGCTTTCAATGATGGACATTCGTACATACATACCAACCCCTACCAGTACGATACTGAGAATGAAGGGGATACGCCAACCCCATGACATCATTTGTTCGGCGGTTAGCATTTTGGATAACAGGATAAAGATTAGGCTGGCAGCAATAAAGCCAATAGGAGGACCGATTTGCGGAAACATCGCGAATAATGCGCGTTTGCCTTTGGGCGCGTTTTCAGTTGCCAGCAGGGCTGCGCCACCCCATTCACCACCTAAACCCAAACCCTGACAAAAGCGCAGTATACATAATAAAATCGGGGCGATGATACCAGCTTGCTGATAAGTAGGTAACAGACCAATTAGGGTTGTGCTGATTCCCATAATAAGCAGGGAGGCAATGAGGGTAGTTTTCCGGCCAACTTTATCACCAAAATGACCAAATAAGGCTGCGCCAATTGGTCGGGCTACAAAGGCGATACCAAAGGTGAGAAATGAAGCCATTACGGCCAATGAAGGATCACCTTTCGGAAAAAACAGTGAACCGAGCACTAAGGCGGCGGCCAAACCGTAGATATAAAAATCATAAAATTCGACTGCAGTACCAATTAAACTGGCAATAGCTACTTTGGATGCCGAATTATTTATGGTATTGACAGTAGTTTGCATAGATGTTGTTGTCATATTAAATCTCTAGGGTGAAAAAAGCTTGTATATCGAAACACACAAGCTTTTAACTTAATTTTCTATTTCAAATATTGTTCCAGCTTAGTTTTTATCTTGATCTACCAGCTTGTTTTTGGCAATCCAAGGCATCATGCTGCGAAGTTGTTTACCAATTACTTCAACCGGATGAGCTGCCATCTGACGGCGGCGAGCGGTCATAGACGGATAGTTAGTGGCACCTTCAACAATGAAAGATTTAGCATAATCACCGTTCTGGATACGTTTCAATGCTTCACGCATTGCCTGACGAGAGTGTTCATTGACTACTTGCGGACCGGTAAAGTATTCGCCATATTCAGCATTATTAGAGATGGAGTAATTCATGTTGGCAATACCGCCTTCATAAATCAAATCCACGATCAGTTTCATTTCATGCAAACACTCGAAATAAGCCATTTCAGGTGCATAGCCTGCTTCAACCAGTGTTTCAAAACCGGTTTTGATGAGTTCAACCAAGCCACCACATAGCACAGCTTGTTCACCAAATAAATCGGTTTCGGTTTCTTCTTTAAATGTGGTTTGAATAACGCCACCTTTGGTACCGCCATTGGCTGCTGCATAGGAAAGAGCAATATCTCTGGCTCGACCACTAGCATCCTGATGAACAGCAATTAAACTGGGCACACCGCCACCCTTGAGAAATTCGCTACGCACGGTATGACCAGGCCCTTTTGGAGCAATCATGATAACGTCGAGATTTTTAGCCGGAATAATTTGGTTGTAATGGATATTAAAGCCATGTGCAAAAGCGACGGTTGCATTATCTTTGAGGTTTGGTGCAATTTCATTAGCATATACCGCAGGCTGATTTTCATCAGGAGCAAGGATCATGACTAAATCAGCAGCTTTGGTGGCTTCGGCAACTTCTCTTACATCGTGCCCGGCATTCACTGCTTTTTGCCAGGACTGACCGGTTTTACGTAAACCAACAATCACATTTACGCCAGAATCTTTCAGGTTGGCAGCATGGGCATGACCTTGAGAGCCATAACCTATAATGGCAACTGTTTTGCCTTTAATTAGTGATAGGTCGGCGTCTTTATCATAATATACTTGCATTTTATTTCCTTAGTTAAATTGTTTGTCTTTACTTAGATGAGGGATATTACGGTACAATTTGGTGATATCTGATATTCAATCAGATCCGAAGCATGCGTTCCCCTCGACCAATGCCTGCTGCTCCGGTGCGCACCGTTTCTAAGATAATACTTTTACCGGTATTTTCTAAAAAAGCATCGAGCTTGTTACTGGTGCCGGTTATTTCGACGGTATAGGTTTTGTCGGTAACGTCGACGATTTGACCACGGAATATATCAGTCAGGCGCAGTATTTCGTCCCGATCTTTACCGGTGGCACGTAATTTCACCAGCATTAGTTCACGTTCTACAAATTGGCTATCGTTCAGATCAATAACTTTGATGACTTCAATCAATTTGTTCAGCTGTTTGGTAATCTGCTCAATAACTTTGTCTTCACCATGTGTCACGATGGTCATGCGTGATAAAGTTTTATCTTCAGTTGGAGAAACTGATAATGAATCAATGTTATATGCTCTGGCTGAGAAAAGTCCTACTATTCTGCTCATGGCACCTGACTGATTTTCCATTAGGATAGATAATATGTGTCTCATGATATGCTCCCTTTTTTGTCAGCATGGTCATGGGCATTACTGGAGATATTTGTTTGCATGTGCTGCGGTAAAACCATTTCGTCCAGTCCTTTACCATTACCTACCATTGGTAGAACATTTTGGGTACGGTCAGTGATGAAATCCATAAAAACTAATCGATCTTTGAGCGCAATCGCTTCTCTGAGCGCGCCTTCTACATCAGATGATTTTTCAACTCTGATTCCAACGTGACCATAAGCTTCGGCCAGGCGGACAAAGTCCGGTAAAGAGTCCATATAGGTTTCGGAATAGCGGTTTTCGTAATAGAGCTCTTGCCATTGACGCACCATGCCAAGAAAGCCATTGTTAAGATTAATCACTTTGATGGGCAATCGGTACTGATAGCAGGTGGAAAGCTCCTGTATGTTCATTTGAATGGAACCTTCACCGGTAATACAAAACACATCTTCTTTAGGATTAGCCAGTTTGGCCCCCATTGCATAGGGCAGACCAACGCCCATGGTACCCAGACCACCGGAATTGAGCCATTGTCTTGGTCGAATAAAGGGATAATGCTGAGCAGCAAACATTTGATGTTGTCCAACATCAGAAGTAACAATGGCATTATTAGCGGTGATTTTTGCTAGTGTGGCAATAACAAATTGTGGCTTGATGGTTTCACCAGTGTTGTCATACCAGAAACTGTTTGCGCTACGCCAGTTTTCTATGGTTTTCCACCATTTCTCTAATGCATTGTTATTAAAAGCAAGATTTTGCTTTTGCCATAATGCCAACATATCGATTAAGACATTTTTAACGTCACCGACAATAGGTACATCCACTTTTACGCGTTTAGCAATGCTGGACGGATCAATATCAATGTGAATTATTTTTTTACCATCATTGGTGAATTTTTCTGGAACAGAAATTACCCTGTCATCTAAACGTGCGCCGGCAATAACAACAACGTCAGCATTTTGTAAAGCCAAATTGGCTTCATAGCTGCCATGCATGCCGACCATACCCAGAAATTGTTTACTGGTTGAAGGAAACGCACCTAATCCCATTAATGTACTGGCACAAGGTGTGCCGGTGTGCTGAATAAAATCGGTAAGGATTTCACTGGCATTGGAGAGTATGGCTCCTCCACCATAAAGAACAATCGGTCTTTTTGCTGCTGCTAAAACCTGCACAGCTTTTTTGATCTGACCGGTATGACCATGTGTAATAGGCTGGTAGGAACGGATGTTGATATCTTCCTGAGGATAGCTGAATTTGGCCATCGCTTGGGTGACATCTTTAGGTACATCAATCACTACAACACCGGGACGACCGGTGCGTGCCAGCTGAAAAGCTTTTTTAATTGTTTTGGCTAGATCGTTAACGTGGGTGACAAGAAAATTATGTTTGACACAAGGACGACTAATACCAATGGTATCGACTTCCTGAAAAGCATCGGTACCGATGGCCGGTGTTCCGACTTGTCCTGATATGACAACAAGGGGAACGGAGTCTGAATTAGCAGTGGCAATGCCAGTGATGGCATTGGTGGCACCGGGGCCTGATGTCACTAAGGCTACCCCTATTTTTTCTCCGTTACTTGACCGTGAATAGGCATCGGCCGCATGTACGGCTGCCTGTTCATGGCGCACCAGTACGTGATGGAATTTTTTTAACTGAAAGATAGCGTCATAAATCTCAATGACCGCTCCTCCCGGATAACCGAAAACATATTCTACATTTTCAGCTTTGAGACTCTGGACTAGGATCTGAGCTCCTGATAATTGCATATAAACCTCTTATAGTCATGTAGTCCAACTGATACTGAACCAACGCATCTTTGTCTGGTAAGACTAATATATGCAGACAACGATTTAGGGTACGCGAATGCATATATTGTGATGCTCTATTGAAACGGTATCCGATAGTCGGATTAGCAGGTTGGGTTGGTTAAACAAGTAGCTACAATAAAACAGTAAACTGTGTTAATCAAGCGTTAAAGTGTGAATATTTAGTTTTTTTTAATGTTATAAATGCAATTTATATCCAAAAAACAACAAAATTATGAAATGATGTGTTTATTTTGGACAATAATTTTGGATAAATTATTTTTGTTTGTCTAATTTAAATAAATTTGTTTGTATTTGACAATTTTGTGAATTTGGACAAGTTGTCTGTATTTATTGAATGATAATATCAGCTCCGGCGGCTTTAGCTAAAGCCAGAAGGGTGGATTTGTCCATATAAGCATGTGCAAGGTGAGAAATATTAGCCACTATAGGTAGATGGGTGATTTTTTTGGCTTTAACAATGGCTTCTATATCCAGTCGATATGGTGCATTTCGTTCAAGACTCAATGTACCAGCTTCACCCAGCATGATATGGTGATTACCTTTTAAAGCAATATGTTCGGCAGCGATCAGCCAATCATCGATTTGATGATGTTTATCCTTACACAGTACTACTGGAACGTTGAGATAGCCCACTTCATCCAGCAAGGTTTGATTAGACATTAATTCTCCACCAAGATAAATGATGTCTGCCTCAGCTTGTAATGCATGTTCAAGCTGTCGCACATCTCTGATTCTCAACCATACCGGTTTATTATTTTGGTGTGCCAATTTGATTTGCTGCTGCATGTTGCTAAGTTGTTGTTGCTGACTATTCTTGTGATTGATAGTGTAAGGCGAAGGACTTTGGTAAAAAGGGTCAATAAAGATGCTGTTACTATTAGGTAGTTTATGATCTGGCATGACCGTGGAAACAAATTGAGTTTGACCTGCACCAAATGGAAAGGCGCGAACTGTAATGACGGTATTTTCGGGTTGTATCTCACGGCTAATGATGCGCCAGTCCTGAACAACGCGCATCGCTTTTTCCACTCCGCTAAGTGCTTCCAGTTCTCTAGGCTGAAATACGCGTTCATCTCCAACTGCTCCGATGATCGTACGCTCTTTACCTCTGGAAATATGTTCTGTTAAACCACGCTGATGGATAAACTGCACTACCTGATTTATCTCGATTTCGCTGGCCTGACGTTGCATTACAATGATCATAGTCGTCATTTCTTTAATAATAATGTTCTGATTGTCGGTAAAAAAAAACTAAATGACAAGTGATATCAATTCTTAGTTGAAATTGTTAAGGTCATTCAATTTGCAGTTTGTATTAGTGAAAGTAATGAAAGATTAGTGTTTCCGATTCATTTAAATGTTTATTTAATGATTAATCGATGTTGATAATATTTTGATTAGACAACATTTATTATTATGATTTAAGCAATTTTTTGTTTAGTTAGATTATTTTATTTTGTCTAACAATAAATTCAAGAATTAGCTGTTCATTTTTGCAGGGAATTTAAATGAGAATTTAATTGCATTGTTATTAGTTTGGTAATGTAAGCAACTTTTTCAATGTAAATATGATATTTGTTTGTTTTGATTTTGGTTAATAGTAATAAACATATGATATATTTTATACAGTTTCGCATATTAATTTATGTATATAGATATTTTCCTTATTAAAGCTCATTTATTAGAGTATGCTAAGAAAAATTTAGTAAACAAATCATTATGGGAGAAATTGAAAATTGTATGAGTAGGGAATGATTTCAGTACGTTCTTGATTTAAAAGTTTCAAATGATTAAGAAAATAATTATGAAAATAAGATATAAGAATAAGGGGCTAAATTTGAGATTGTTTTAATTAATTTTTAATTCGGACTCCTTACAACATTTAGAGTAAATTTGTGTTATTTGTTTGTTTATATGAAGGTAAGGTGTTAAATTTTTCAAAGCTTTAAGTACTTTAAATGGCATTCTAACGAGCTGTTGTTGCAATCGGGAATAGACTTATGAAAAAAAAGTGGTTGTTGTTTTTGGTGATTATAGCGTTGTTAGCAGGTGTGGCTGTCTGGGTAAATATGCGTAATCGTGCTGATTTGCCTGATGGTTTTGTTGGTGGCAATGGACGGATGGAGCTTAAACGTCTGGATGTAGCAACTTTGTATGCTGGAAGAGTCACAGGCATTATGGTTGATGAAGGGGATATCGTTAAAAAGGATCAGGTTTTAGCGGAATTATCTTCTGATCAAACCAGCAGTAGATTAGCTGCTGCCATTGCTGATAAACAGCGTGCAGAAGAAACGGTAGCCCGAGCTGAAGCTGAAATTGCTGCTCAGAAACAGGTACATAAAGTAGCTCAAATGGATTTAGATAACGCTAACCGTCTTAAATCAGATGAGTTGGTTTCTTTTCCTGAAGTAAAAAGAAGATT
Organism: Snodgrassella alvi SCGC AB-598-O02; assembly: GCA_000725195.1. Classification (GTDB taxonomy): domain Bacteria; phylum Pseudomonadota; class Gammaproteobacteria; order Burkholderiales; family Neisseriaceae; genus Snodgrassella; species Snodgrassella alvi_G. The sequence goes on along the minus strand of JAIL01000259.1, from coordinate 111,217 downwards.
GGCCGAGCGTGATAGTGCTATTGCCCGAGTGAAAGCAGCTCAGGCAGCACGTTCGGAAGCTTTAGCAGCGGTAAAGCAGGCTCAGGCACAGATCGATGCAACCAGTTCAGCTAATAATGATATGGTCATTAAAGCACCTAAAGATGGTCGAGTGGAATATCGAATTGCTGAAGCTGGAAATGTTTTGGGCGAAGGTAGTAAGGTAATAACCATTCTGGATCCTAGTGATGTCACGCTATCGATATTTTTACCAACTGATACGATAGGTAAATTAAAGCTGGGAGATGAAGCTAGAATTATTCTGGATGGTATGGATGCTGTCTGGCCTGCCACAGTTAATTTTATCGATGCAAACGCACAATTTACCCCTAAATATGTTGAAACTTCCAATCAACGTCAAAAGCTGATGTATAAGGTTAAATTAAGAATATCAGCAGATTTAGCTTTACGTTACAGTGGTTTGCTTAAAGGTGGTATGACTGGTAATGGCTATATTCGAATCGATAACAATAAGCAATGGCCTAAACAATGGCAGGTGGTTTTGCCGAAGGTAACTCAAGCAGCTAAAGGCAGTTAATTATGGATGCTCAATCTCGGCAGCAGTCTGGTTCGGAAAATGAGTGGGCTGTTGATCTGCGTGGAGTTTCACATAAATACGGGCAGACTGTTGCGTTAAATGATGTTTCGTTACAAATAAAAAGATGCGCGACAGTGGGGCTAATTGGCCCTGACGGCGTAGGTAAGTCGACTTTGCTGTCGCTGATCGCTGGCGTAAAGATTATTCAGCACGGTCAGGTACTGGTATTTGATGGAAATATGGCTGAAAAATCCAGCCGTAAAATACTCAGTCATCGTATTGCATTTATGCCACAAGGTTTGGGGCAAAATCTTTATCCGACTTTATCGGTAACTGAAAATGTGGACTTTCATGCACGATTATTTGGTCTGCGAGGCGCAGTACGTCGTCAACGTATTGCTAGATTATTACAGTCTACCGGATTATCTCCATTTGCTGATCGACCAGCCGGTAAGCTTTCCGGCGGTATGAAACAGAAACTTAGTCTATGTTGTGCTCTGGTACACAATCCGGAATTATTAATTTTGGATGAACCCACTACTGGTGTTGATCCATTATCTCGTCGCCAATTCTGGTCTTTAATTGACGAGTTACGCGCTGAAAATCCCGATATGACGGTGATTGTAGCTACAGCCTATTTTGATGAAGCTAAACGGTTTGAATATTTGCTGGCAATGGATGATGGTCGTCTGATTGTTAATGCGCCGACACAACAAGTATTGGATGATACACATACTGATACTCTGGAAGAAGCATATGTTAAATTGTTACCACCCACTAAGCAGGATAAGGGTGGGGCTTTGCAGCTAACGCCATTTGTCGCCGAAGAAGATGCTCCTCCAGCAATCGAAGCTAAAGATTTAACCAAACAATTTGGTGATTTTATTGCCGTTAATAATGTTAGTTTTACGATCCAGCGCGGGGAAATTTTCGGTTTCCTGGGGTCCAATGGCTGTGGTAAATCAACAACGATGAAAATGTTAACTGGACTATTGGATGCTAGTTCTGGTTCGGCAAAGTTACTTGGGCATACGGTTGATGCGAATGATATGAAAACGCGCATGAAAATCGGTTATATGTCTCAATCGTTCTCATTGTATGAAGAGTTAACGGTACGGCAAAATTTGGTGTTATCAGCACGTCTTTATCAAATGGATGATGCGCAAATATCCCCCGCAATAGAAGAATCCCTGCAGCAATTTGACTTGGTGGATTTTGGGGATACTGCTCCGGGTGATTTGCCATTAGGGATACGTCAACGATTACAACTGGCGGCCGCCTGTTTGCATCACCCGGAAGTTTTGATTCTGGATGAACCAACATCAGGCGTTGATCCAATTGCTCGGGATATGTTCTGGAAACATTTGTTGCATTTATCCCGTGACAATCGCACCACGATTTTTGTATCTACGCATTTTATGAATGAGGCGGAACGTTGTGATCGTATTTCATTTATGCATCAGGGTCGGGTGTTGGCAATTGGAACGCCCAAGCAGCTGTGTGAAAACAAAAATACAGATGATTTAGAAACAGCCTTTATTGAATATCTGGAAGAAGCGGCTGGTACTGATAAAAATAATGCCACTGCGGAAAATAAAACCAATGATACAGAAAATACCGAGGTTTCAGCATCAAGCAGTAATAATGCTGATAGTTTACGCTATTGGTTTGGCACGGTGTGGACCTTTGCTGTCAGGGAGGGTAAAGAATTATTACGCGATAAAATTCGTCTTTTTTTTGCATTATTAGGTCCGGTAGTTCTGATGCTGATGGCGGCTTGGTCGGTATCTTTTGATGTTGAACATGTCAAGTTTGCTGTTCTAGACCGAGATCAGACGGTAGAAAGTCGTGCATTGGTGGAATATTTCCGCGGTTCGCGTTATTTTACTTTTACAGAAAATCTACACACTGCCGATGAGATTGATGAAACTTTGAAAGTTTCCAAAGCACGGTTGGTGATAGACATTCCGCCACATTTTGGTCGTGATTTATTACGTGGCAATAAACCGGAAGTCGGTTTTTACGTTGATGGCACAATGCCATTTATGACCGAAAATATTAAAAGTTTTATTCTATTAATTCTAACGAATTATGGTTCTGATCAATGGCGAGCCAGTGGTCTACCTGTTTCTCTGCAGCCATCAGTAAGTGTTGCCCCGCGTTATACTTATAATCAGGATTTCAAAAGTATTTATGCTATTACCCCTGGTATGATCATGATGGCCATGATGCTTATTCCGGTTATGATGACGGCATTAGGTGTGGTGCGTGAACGTGAAATAGGATCAATTACCAACTTATATACTTCTCCTGCATCAGTGCGACAATTTCTGGTTGGTAAGCAAATACCCTATGTAGTGGTGTCTTTTTTAAGTTATCTGATTTTAGTCTGGCTAGCTGTAGTGGTGCTGGGCGTACCGGTACAGGGAAGTTTTGTGGCGATGAGTATTGGTGCATTAGCTCTGATTTGTGCTGCTACGGCTTTTGGCTTGCTGATTTCCAGTTTTGTCAAATCGCAAGTAGCAGCTATTTTCGGTTCGGCAATTTTATCTTTAATTCCTGCTTTAAATTTCTCTGGTTTACTTTATCCACTGTCTACGTTAACTGGGATTAATTACTGGATTGGCTGGGGTTTTCCAACCGCATGGTATCAACTGATAAGCTTGGGTGGATTCACTAAGGGACTGGGCTTTGTAGATTTTATTAATTATTACCTAGTATTGCTGGCATTTTGTTTGTTTTATGTTTTGCTGGCAGGCTGCTTTCTGAAGAAGCAGGAGGTGTAAATGCTACGCTGGTTTAAGAATGTATGGGTATTGGGAATCAAGGAATTAAAAAGTCTGCTAAGTGATTTGGTCTTAATGGGGCTGATGGTGGTGGTGCTTTCGATAGCTATTTATTCGGTAGCCACCAGTATTACCACCGAAGTGAGGCATGCATCAGTAGCGATACTGGATGCCGATCACAGTATTTTGTCTTACCAGATACGCGATGCGCTATTACCGCCTTATTTTCAAAAACCGGTGGAAATACAGCGTGAAGATGTAGATAAAGCCATGGATAAAGGTGATTATGTCTTTGTTCTGGATATTCCTGCTCATTTTGAACGCGATGTGTTGGCCGGACGTTCTCCCTCAGTACAGGTGCTGGCTGATGCTACTTCGGTAACGCAAGCGGGTATCGGTATTAATTACCTGACGCAAATTATTCAGGGTAAAGCGAGCGAATTTTTGCACAAGCCAGGCGCTAATGCATTAAGTCCGGTAACACCGGTAGTCAATATTCAATTTAATCCAAATGGTCAGTCGCATTGGTATATTTCTACCATGGGTGTGGTTTCGAATTTAACTTTGTTGGCCATTATTTTGGTTGGTGCCGCTGTCATACGCGAACGTGAACATGGCACGATTGAGCAATTGCTGGTAATGCCGGTAAGACCCAGTGAAATCGTTATGGCTAAAATTTTAACTAATGGTGCTGTGATTGCTATAGCGGCTTTGCTGTCATTATGGCTGGTCGTACATTACTGGCTTAATGTGCCAATTAATGGCTCTATACCATTATTCACTCTGGGAATGGTTATCTATTTGTTTTCGGTGTCTTCATTAGGGATATGGCTGGCAACTCTGGCACCAACGATGCCTCAGTTTGGCCTACTTTCTCTGCCTATTTATGTGGTGATGCGCTTATTATCCGGCGCTGAATCACCGTTGGAAAGTATGCCGGAATTTTTTCAGTATATAACTTGGTTATCTCCGGAAACACAATTTACGCAGTTTAGTCAGGATGTCTTATTTCGGGATGCGGGCTTTCATACAGTTTGGCCAAAAATATTAATGATGACCGTAGCTGGTGCGCTATTTCTTGCGCTGGCATTATCCCGCTTTCGCACTATGTTGGCGCAACATTCATAAATGGTTAAAAAGGTTAACAGGAATGGAAGTAATGCAAAAAAAATGGTTGCCTGTATTGATAAGTCTAGCTTTAATGACCGGATGTAGCACTACAGATATTAAGGTTGATTCAACTGTATCAGTACCACAACAATTTGATCGTACAAGAAATGCCAGAACAATGGCTGACATCAGCAGATGGTGGCAAAACTGGTCTGATTCGGTTTTGCAAGAATTGATCGAAACCGGTTTGAAAAATAATCGTGATCTGGCAATGATGAAAGCCAACATGAATGCAGCACGTGCCGGCGCTGCGTTAGCTGAATCTAATCTGGGCCCGCAGGTTTGGGCAGATGTGGAAGGGTCAGTGCATCGCCTTAATAATGATAATCCTCTAAAAGATATGAATGTACCGGGCGTTGGTAATGTCCGAGAGGTACTGAATTCAGCTGGATCTTCTTTAGGTGATAACCGTCAGCATTGGAAAGGTAATAATATACAATTGGGATTTGCTGCCAGTTGGGAGCCAGATGTATTTGGCGGTAAACGTAGCGATGCCGAGGCGGCACGCTATCTTAGTTTGAGTGTTAATGAGCAATGGCACGGGGCGCAGATGATGTTAAGCAGTGATATTGCTGATAATTATCTGAAAATGCGTGCTATGCAGCAGCGTGTAAAAATTGGACAGCAAAGTGTAGCTACTCTGAAACATTTACAACGCTATACAGAAGGCAGATTTAAAGCCGGTCAAGCAACTGCCTACGATGTCAGGGATGTGGCATCCAGTTTAGCAGCATTGCAAGCTCAGATTGCAACCTATCAGGCTCAGGCCGATGCTTATCAACGTAATTTAGCGGTATTAACTGGTCAAACTCCACAAGGATTTAGTGTTCCGTCCGCAGGCATTGATATTCTGCAACATTTGCCAGCTGCACCGGCTGGGCAAATACCACTGGATGTTATCACCCGTCGGCCGGATATACGCACATTAGAAAATCAAGTTAAGGCGATGAGTGCGAATCTAGCCAGTGCCAAAGCGGATCGTTTACCACGTTTTGATATTAATTTTTTGTGGCAAACAGGCAGGGTGAAGCTCGATAGTGATCTATCGCATTTAAAAACAGTGGGTGGTTTGATTGATTTCGGTGTCAGCTTGCCTATTTTTACCGCAGGACGGATTAAACATAATATTGAAATGGCCGATGCGCGTTTACAAAGTGCAATTGCCGGCTATGATCAGAGTATTTTAAAAGCTTTAGCAGAAGTGGATAGTGCTTATCAATTGCAATATAGCTTAAATAGGCAAAATTCACTTATGAATACAGCACAGCGTGAAGCTAATCGACAGGCAAATGCGGCAGAGAAATTGTTCCGTTATGGAAATATGACACTGGATCGTACTTTGAGAGCACGTTTGAATGCAGAAAATTTAAATGATCAACAAGTGCAGGGCAGGTTAGCAGAGGCACAAAATTTAATAAAATTGTATAAAGCTTTAGGTGGAGGCTGGTTGAAAGACCAAATTGAAGAATGAATAATTAATTTAATGGTAAGCTTAAGGGCTTAGACAAATATATTTAAAGTTACCAATCTGTTATCTTTGTAAGTGTACTTTAGCAATAACTGGTTTCAATTTAGGAGCAAGCATGCGTGGTGTTTTTTCGGTCAATTCTGTCTATCGGTTCGTTCTACTGCTTGCTGTATTGACTACAAGTGCCTGTTCAACTTTTTTGTATCAGCCAATTGCCACTATAGATCATGTTGACACCACTAAAGGCTATCGGCTGCAAAATGCATTATTAAACAGGGCACCAGAAAAACGTGATAACGTAATTGGAATTGTCATGTTTTCCGGTGGCGGCACACGAGCAGCTGCTTTCGGCTATGGTGTTCTGGAAGCATTAAAAAATCAGCAAATCAAAGTTGATGGTAAAGCGGTCAGCTTGCTTAATACTGTAGATGTAGTCTACGGTATTTCAGGAGGATCGGTGCTGGCGACCTATTTTGGCTTACATGGAGAAGAAACAGTACCTTTATTCAAGCAAAATTTTCTCAATTTGAATTTGCAGAAGATGATGGTTGGTCAGGTATTTTCGATGGCCAATTGGTCAAGGCTTGCCTCACCAGAATTTGGTCGCGGAGATTTACTTCAAGAACAGTTTGATTTGCATTTATATAAAGGAGCAACTTATGCAGATTTGGCTGAGCGCAGAAAAGGACCTTTTGTCGTCATTAGCGCTACTGATATGAGTTTAGGCAGCCGATTGGATTTTACGCAGGAATATTTTGATTTATTATGTCTGGATTTAACCAGCTTACCTATTTCACGTGCTGTGGCTTCTTCCAGTGCGGTGCCATTGGTTTTTTCACCCATTACCCTGAATAATAATGGTGGCAATTGCCATTATCAGTTGCCTGATAATTTACTGGATAATAATGGTTCTGAAGTGGCTGGGACTTCGGAATTTCGTGCTAAAACCCGTGCTGCCTACCGCGCTAATTTAAAACAATATCAGGACAGTCAAAAGCGGCCTTATATTCATCTTTTGGATGGTGGTTTGACCGATAATCTGGGCTTACGCAGTTTACTTGATGCCAGTGAATTGTACAGTAATAAAACTTTATATGATCGGCTAGAACAAGCCCGAATAAATAAAATTATTATTATTAATGTCAATGCTCAGACTTTACGCCGCAATGAAATAGATAGTAGTGCTAATGTGCCCGGCACTGCTGCTGTTGCCCGGGCATTAACTAATATTCCTATTGATAAATATTCAGAAGATACTCAACGGCAGTTTCAGAAATATGTTGACTGGTGGAACAGTAATCGCACTGCAGAAACGCCTTTAGTTTATTACATCAGTATTAATTTGCTTGATCTACCTAACTCTCCTTTAAGAGATCAAGTGATTCACATACCGACTACATTCTATCTAGCTCGAAATGAAGTAAATAATTTGCGCAAGGCCGCTAAGATTCTATTAAAGCAGTCCAAAGAATACCAACGTCTGATTCATGATATAGGTGTCAAAAAAGAGAATAAGGATGAATCGAATATGGTTAGCTCAGATCAAGAAATAGTTGACAATACTGAAGAGGTAAATAATCGTGAGCAGATCGGTCAAGAACTTGAAGCGGTACAAACTCTTCACGACAATACTAAATCATTTGTTAATTTTATTAATGTTGAATCGGTTCCCATCGGGCGTTGAGAAGTTATATGTGGTTTGAATGAGACATTTTTTACCGCTATCTTGCAGTTTAATAAAGAAGATTATCACTATCAATCTAATTTAGCTTTTGAGATCGAAAAATAGCTAAAAAATTATCAACTATTTATTTTTAAGTATGCTAAATCAATATATATATTAACTTTGAAATAGTCTTTACATTATTGCTGGACGATGTTTTATTTTGGCTTTATTCATAAACATAAGTCTAATATTAATTTATGAGTATATATATTTTGTTTCTATATAAACGAATATATACCAATGTCCTGTATATTTGTATAGCAAATCCATAGCTAAATATTATGTCAAAATAATATTTAGCGCTAATAGATGCTCTTTTACATAGCAACAAAATTTACATTTAAATTATAAAAAAATACTTCATTGTCGTTAACAAAAAACCAAAATTATCATTTATTTTCAAATAAATATAAATATAGACAGGAATTTATACCATACAAGCGCACACTATTCTCCGTTCTTTGTGGAGAAGGTGGACTTATGTTGAATTGGGTTTTAACTAATATTAAAGAATCACCGGTTATTCTTCTCTTCCTGTCATTAAGTTTGGGTTATCTGCTCGGTAGCATTCGCTTCGGTAAATTCCAACTAGGTGGAGTAGCTGGTTCTTTGCTGGTCGCTGTTGTTTTGAGTTTACTCAATGTACACATCGATTCAGGTCTGAAAGCGCTGTTGTTCACTTTATTTATATATGCCGTAGGTTATGAAAGTGGTCCGCAGTTCTTTCGCTCACTAGGGGTGAAAACCTTACGTGAAATTTTCCTGGCTTTGTTTATTGCTATCACTGGTTTCATCACCGTGATGATCATGGCTAAGTTGTTCCATCTTGATAAAGGTCTGGCTGCTGGTCTGGCTGCCGGCGGGTTAACGCAATCAGCCATTCTTGGTACAGCTGCAGATGCCTTAAGTCATATGGGATTACCTGCTGATCAATTACAGCAATTACAAGCTAATGTCGCCATTGGCTACGCAGTTACCTATATATTTGGTTCGCTTGGTGCCATCATCATCTGTATGAATATTCTACCTAAAGTTATGAAGCGTGATATTCGTGATGATGCTGTTGCTGCTGAAGCGGAACAACTAAAAGGTGCTATGGCTCTGGAAGGTAATCAGGGTATGGCCATTACCCAAATGGTGGGTCGTATTTACGTGGTTGAACACGATATTCATAAAACCATTAAAGATATTGAACTGCAAAATTTAGGCATTACTATCGAACGGATTAAACGTCACGGTAACATAATTGATTGCACTCCTTCAACAGTTCTGCAAGCAGACGACATTATTCTAATTGTTGGTCGTCGTGAAGCAGTTACCTCGGTCAGCAATTTATTTGGACGTGAACTGGACTCAGAGCCAGGTCTGGAGTTGATCGTAGATACTAAAAATGTGGTGTTTCGTAATTCTGAATATGCCAATAAAACCATGGCAGAAATTCGCTCAAAGGTTCATCACGATGATAACGCTTTTGAAATTCAGCATGGTATCTATTTAGTAGCTTTGCATCGCAATGGTGAAAAATTGGATGTAACTCCAGAAACTGAATTTAAGCTGGGCGATGTGATGACTATCTATGGTTCTACCAGTGATATTAATCGCGTTGTGCATATTATTGGTGCACCGATCACAGTTAATAGTAAAACTGACTGGGCTTATCACGGTCTGGGCGTAGTTTTAGGTTTGATTATTGGTTGGGTTGTTGTTCGCATTGGCAATATTCCTATCACTCTAGGTGCTGGCGGTGGTGCATTGTTATCTGGTTTGTTTTTTGGCTGGTTACGTGCTCGTAAACAAACTTTCGGCAATATGCCTGCTGCCGCCTCTCAATTCATGAAGGACTTTGGTCTGGCCGGCTTTGTTTCTGTGGTTGGTTTGCAGTCAGGTCTACAGGCAATTACCACTATCAGAGAACATGGTTTGACTTTGTTCCTGATTGGTGTGGTGGTGACCATTGTTCCTATGGTTCTGGCAATCTTTTTCGGTCGCTATGTGCTTCGCTATGACAATGCCGCTATTTTTGCCGGTGCATTGTCTGGATCGCGTAGTGCAAATCCGGCTTTTGGTGAGGTTTTGGATAAAGCAGGTAACTCTATTCCTACCACGCCATTTGCTATTACATATGCATTAGCCAATGTGTTCCTGACTCTGTTAGGGCCGTTGATCGTGGCTCTTGTTTGATATGTGGTCTTAACTTCTTGAGGAAACTACTATGAATTCAAAATTAGATTTTGAAAAATACGCTAATCTAAGTCCATTTGAATTGAAAAACCATTTGATTGAATTGGCACAAAGCCGCAACGACCGCATGATGCTGAATGCCGGCCGTGGTAACCCGAATTTTCTGGCTACTTTACCACGTAACGCCTTTTTTGAATTAGGCTTGTTTGCTGCAGAAGAATCTGAAATTTCGTTCTCTTTCCTGGATCAGAATATTGGTGGTATGCCATTTAAAGACGATTTGATGGCTCGTTTTGATGATTTTATTCGTCGTAACCGTCTAAAACCAGGCGTGGATTTCCTGAGTAAAGCGATGTCTTACGTACGTGATCAGTTAGGGTACAACCAACATCAGTTCCTGTTGGAAATGACTGAAGGTATTTTAGGCTGTAATTATCCAGTTCCTGATCGCATGTTACGCATCTCTGAAGAGATCGTTAAAACTTATGTGTTGCAGGAGATGGGTGCTAAATCCATGTCAAACGACGATATCGATTTGTTTGCCACTGAAGGTGGTACTGCCGCCATGGCGTATATATTCAGTTCACTGAAACAAAATGGTTTGATTCGTCATGGTGACAAAATTGCCTTAGGCGCTCCAATCTTCACACCATATCTGGAAATTCCAGAGCTGAATGATTATGAGTTGGAAGAAGTGTTGATTAATGCTGATCCTAAACTGGATTGGCAATATCCAGAAAGCGAATTACGTAAACTGGAAGATCCTTCTATTAAAGCATTCTATCTGGTAAACCCATCTAATCCTCCTTCTGTAAAAATGGATGATCGTAGTTTGCAGATTATTGCTGATATCGTGAAAAAACGTCCAGATCTGATCATTTTGACAGACGATGTTTATGGTACTTTTGCTGAAAACTTTGAGTCACTGTTTACATTATGTCCGTATAACACCATTTTGGTATATTCATTCTCTAAATACTTCGGTGCTACTGGCTGGCGTCTAGGTGTCATTGCCATGGCAAAAGAGAATGTATTGGATAAGAAAATTGCAGAACTGCCAGAAGAGGAACGTCAAATCCTGCATAAACGCTATCTGTCTATTACACCTGAACCAGAAAAATTGAAACTGATTGATCGTATGGTGGCTGATAGTCGTGCAGTAGCGTTGAACCATACTGCTGGTTTGTCTACCCCACAACAAGTGCAGATGGTATTGTTTTCATTAGCTGAAATGATGGATACTAAGAAACAGTACAAAGATGCATTAATGGCATTAATCCGCAATCGCAGTGCTGCTATGTATAAACAATTGGGTATTAAACACGAGTTTAACGAAAACAGTGTTGATTACTATACTCTGGTAGACATGGAAGATACTGCTCGTCAGTTGCATGGTGATGAGTTCGCCGAATGGGTTATTAAAACCAAAAATCCGAATGAATTACTGTTCAGAATCGCTGATGAATCTGGTGTTGTATTGTTACCGGGTAAAGGATTTGCCGTTCAACATCCGTCCGGCCGTGTTTCCTTAGCCAATCTGAATGAATACCAGTATAAAGCTATTGGTGCTTCATTGCATAAACTGGCATGTGAATACTATGAAGAGTTTAAAGCCAATAAGTAATTAATTTTTGGTAGTTAAACTAACACCCTATTTTCTAAGGAAAGTAGGGTGTTTTATTTATGCCGTTAACATTTTAGCCAAATTATTTATAGAAACTAAATTTGATTGATAGAGTAGACAAAAATTTTTATAGAATGTAATAATATGATTACATTTATATAATTTTGTGTTAATTTTTACTCTAACTGTGCAATTACCTCTTAAGCTGTCAATTTGAATTGATCAGTCAGTTGTTACCATTTCGATTAATTTATGTTGATAGTGTCATATCGTTCGTTGAGGTCTGGTTTAGGTAACTTACAGTAATAAAAGGGATAAAAAAAATGGCTTTACGCATCCATTTTATTATTCATGAAGATTATGAATTGCCGGGGGCATACGAAATTTGGGCAATCAAGTACGGCCATAAAGTGGCTTACTCGCATATTTATGCTGGTGATCCTTTACCTCAAGCCATAGATCAAATAGATATGCTTATTGTGATGGGAGGTCCGCAATCGCCTTTAACTACTCAAGCTGAATGCAGCTATTTTGATAGTAAGGCAGAACAAACGCTAATTAAGTTAGCCAAAGAGACCGACAAAATGGTAATAGGCGTATGTCTTGGTGCCCAGCTTATCGGGCAGGCTTTAGGGGGGATGGTAGAGCGTAGCCCTGAAAAAGAAATCGGCGTTTATCCCATTTATTTAACAGATAAAGGTGAAGACAATCCATTTATTAAACATTTTGGTCAGACATTGATGGTTGGACATTGGCATGGTGATATGCCCGGTTTAACTGCTGAAGCGCAAATACTGGCTTATAGTGCCGGTTGTCCGCGTCAGATTATTCGTTTTGCACCATGGGTCTATGGTTTTCAGTGCCATATGGAATTTACCCCTGAGTTAAATGAATTACTTATTCGTCATTCAGAAGTTGACTTGGCTAGGGCTAATGATTTTGCCTATGTACAAACGGCTAAGCAAATTCGTAGTCAGGATTATGAATTGATGAATCAAAAGCTGTATTTGTTTCTGGATAAAATTACTGATCAGTATCAGTTATCTAAGCTAAATATCTAATTTTATGTGCCATAAATATATAAGTATCCACAATCATTTCAGAATACTTGGATGCAATACAACTTTTAACCGTGCGCAAGGACGATGATTAAAAAAACTGATTTCAAACCACCAGAAAGCCGATTTTTTAAACGACCAGTATTGTTGTGGTAACCACACACCGTTGAGTAAAAAACTACAAAACTGTCCTATCCATGGCTGATGACCAACCCAGATCAAAGTATTGGCGCGAGCGTGTTGTTGTAATAGAACCGTTAAGTCTTGTGGATAAGTATCAGGATTTAGTAATGGCTCAATAGTTAATGGCTGTTTTAGATAGGAAGCTGTTTGTTGAGTACGAATTGCTTCAGAAGTAAACACCCGATAATTTTCTTTAGGTAAATGAGTGCGTAACCATTCAGCAATCAGCTTGGCTTGCTGGCAGCCTTTTTCAGTCAGTTTGCGCAACATATCATTGTGATGATCTTCTGCCTCAGCATGACGCCATAAAATTAAATTCATTTTTTATCCTCAGATTATTTACTTGTCAAAATAAATGTACGGATATGTTTACAATTTTATCAAAAATCAATATCTAAATTATATGACCTTGATCATAAACCTGGAATTAATGCTAAATTTTAAATAGTAAGAGTCATAAATCATTAAGATAATTTATATTTATCTATTTATAGATTTATTTAGTAGCAAAGAGGGTAAATTTTAACAAATTAAATCAGCATAATATTGTCGTGATCTAACATCTATCTATATTAATTTGCCTATTTTTTTGTTTAATGAAATAACTAATTAATCATATGGGAAAAGCGATTATTTGTTCCGAAAATTTAAATAATTGCGAACCAACTTTAGATGAAAATGAGTAAGTAAAGTAAGAATATACTAACAATAATATCTATTTCACTGTAATATAACGTTACAATTTATTTCTACATAAAATGAAAACTTGATGCTTATGATACAATTATCAGGTTTGCCATAATGGGATGTTGGCGAAACCCACTATAGAAGGCATATATAGAAGTTTTATAGATAGATTGCTGCAATAGCAGGAAAATCTAGTGAATCAGATTTCAGTGCAAAAAGAAATGAGTAATAAAGTTAATGGTGCGTTCATGGAGCGTATGCGGATTTACGCACAACTGATGCGGTTGGATAAACCAATAGGAACTTTATTACTGTTATGGCCAACATGGTGGGCTTTGCTGATCGCAGGTAATGGACGACCAGACTGGCTTATCGTATTGATGTTTACAATAGGCACTTTTCTGATGCGTAGTGCTGGCTGTGTAATCAATGATTATGCCGATCGTCATTATGATGGTGCTGTTGCCCGAACCAGCCAACGACCATTTGCCTTAAAACAAGTTAGTAAAAAAGAAGCGTTGCTCTTAACATTGCTTTTATGTGGGCTTGCTGGGCTATGTCTTTTACCTCTGAATAGTCTGACCTGGAAAATGAGCTTACCGGCTGTTTTTCTGGCTATGACTTACCCGTTTACGAAACGGTTTTTTCCACTGCCACAATTATATTTGGGGATAGCATTTTCATTTGGCATTCCTATGGCCTTTGCAGCAGTAAGTGGCCATCTTCCTATCGCGGCTTGGATTTTGATGGCTGCCAATACGTTATGGACATTGGGTTATGACACAATTTATGCAATGGCCGATAAAGAGGACGACCTGAAAATTAATATTCGTACTGCTGCGATTACCTTTGGTCGTTACGATATTTTCGCTGTTATGCTGTGTTATTTCGGTTTTGATTTATTAATGGTGGTGACAGGATGGCTGATTGATGCCTACTGGCCATTCTGGCTGGTTATGCCTTTAGTCTGGTGGTGGCAATATCGTCAATATGTTGGTATTCGTAGTCGCAATCGTCATACCTGCTTCATCATGTTTTCACGCAATAATCGCCTTGGCGCGCTTTGGTTTGTCGGTTTACTGCTAAACTATTGTTATGCTATGAGTTAAATCAAAATGTTAGTTTTAATATCTCATTAAAATATTTGATTTAGCCATCGGTATAATAAGTTAAAATAAACCTAATCAGATAGTAAGTTCTGCCAAGGTAAAGAAACAAGATACAATTGCAACTTTGGCTGCAATTAAAATTACATTATAGAGAATACTCATGAGTTTAATTGGTGATATTTTACCGGTTACAAATATAGTGCTGGATTTAAACGTAAGTAGTAAAAAACGACTGTTTGAAGAAGCCAGTCAATTATTGGAACAAAAAGCCGGTTTGCAACAAGAAGCAGTTTTTGAATGCTTGTTTGCCCGCGAGAAACTCGGTTCAACCGCATTGGGAAAAGGCGTTGCTATTCCACACGGTCGCACTAACGCGGTAAAAGAGGCGGTTGGTGCATTTATCCGTTTGCAGACACCGATTGCTTTCGATGCGCCCGATGAGCAACCAGTCAATATCATTTTTATTTTACTGGTACCAGAAAATGCTTCTGCCCAACATTTAAATGTTTTATCTGAACTGGCTGGAAAGTTTTCCCAGAAAGCTATTCGTAATGCATTGCTCAATGCTACCTCAGCAGAGGCTATCCGCGAGATACTGACTACTGACTGAATTGAGGAAATTCAATTATGCCAAGTATCTCTGTACGCCGTCTTTATCAGGATAACCAGACTAAATTAAAGCTGGCCTGGTCAGCCGGTACCGCAGGCGCCGATAATCGTATCAGTATTGATGCGGATAAACCTGTTTTGGCTTTAGTCGGACATCTGAATTTTATTCATCCCAATCAGGTGCAGGTAATAGGTGTTGCCGAAGTTGAATACCTCAATAAAATTGAAGCTGGTGAAATTAAAACCACTTTGAATGAGCTATTTGATTTAACCATGGCACTGATCATCGTTGCTAATGATTTGCCAGTTCCTTTCATGCTGCGCGATTATTGCCACACTCACAATGTGCCTTTACTGACATCTAAAGCAGAAAGTCCTTTTTTGATGGATGTATTACGCATTTATCTGCAACGGGTTCTGGCTGCTTCAACTGTCAAGCACGGGGTATTTCTGGATGTGTTTGAAATTGGCGTTTTACTGACTGGTCATTCTGGCTTGGGTAAAAGTGAGCTGGCACTTGAGCTGATTTCTCGTGGTCATCGCTTGGTGGCCGACGATGCGACAGAATTGTATCGAATTGGTCCGGAAACTCTTGAAGGACGATGCCCGTCAATGCTGAAAGATTTTCTGGAAGTGCGCGGCTTAGGTGTGCTGAATATTCGTGCTATTTTTGGCGAAACGGCTATTCGCCCGCAGAAACAATTGCAACTGATCATTAATCTGGTACTGGCAGATGATACTCATATGCAAGGCATTGATCGGCTAAGTATTCAGAGTGAAACTGAAGCTATTTTGAATGTTGCTGTTCGCAGTGTAACTTTACCGGTTGCTGTTGGCCGAAATTTGGCAGTATTGGTAGAGGCGGCAGTCAGCAATTTTATCTTACAAAAACGTGGTAAAGACAGTACTAAGGAATTTTTGGATCGACACAATTCGATGTTGGAAGAAAATACGGTGAGTGATGAGGATAGTATTGATTAGCGGATTATCCGGTTCAGGAAAATCCATTGCTTTACGATTACTGGAAGATATTGGTTTTGTATGCATTGATAATCTCCCCGTTAAACTATTACCAGAACTTATTGCGTACTACACGCTCAATCAGGTGGCGCAATTAGGTATTAGTGTCGATATTCGCTCACGTTTTAATCCTGCTGAAGTCAATGAGTTGATCGCCAGCCTTCGTCAACAGGGTCATCACGTAGATGTATTGTTTTTAACTTCGTCAGAAAACGTTTTGTTAAGACGGTTTTCAGAGACTCGTCGCAGCCACCCATTAATACAAGAACAAAAAACCTTAAAAGAGAGTGTAGCGGCAGAACGTCAGTATTTATCAACCTTGCAAAATCACGCTTATGTAATTGATACTTCATTATTGAATGTACAGCAATTACGTAGACAAGTTCAGCAATGGGTAAATCTACCGATTGCACCCATGCATGTTGTATTGGAATCTTTTGGCTATAAATATGGTGTACCAACAGGATTGGACTTTGTTTTTGATATGCGTTGTTTGCCTAATCCATTTTATGATGATCAGCTACGTCCTTTTACCGGGTTGGATGAATCCATTAAAGCTTTTTTTGCTCAGCAACCAATCATGATAGAGATGATTGACGATTTAGCTCATTTTCTCCAACGCTGGCTGCCGAGAATGGAAGAAGAAAGTCGAAGTTATGTTAATATCGGCATAGGTTGCACAGGTGGACAGCATCGTTCAGTGTATGTGGTCGAGGCACTGGCACAGCAATTACAAAAATATGCAGTTATTATTCGTCACCGGCAACTTGAAAACAGTCAAGTTAGCAAAAAAAAGCTATAATGGTTTATATCTACATCAGGCAGCCTGATAATCAGGCTGCCTGTGTGTTTTTTGTATAATAGACTAATTATTGCTGATTGAGGGAAAGTTTATGGCTATTCAGTGGTACCCAGGGCATATGCACAAAGCCAAGAAAGCCATTATTGAACGGATTAAAAATGTTGATCTGGTCATAGAAGTATTGGATGCTCGCTTACCTGCCTCAAGTGCCAATCCTTTACTGGCAAAACTATCTGCTGGGAAACCAAAGCTCAAGATTTTGAACAAACAGGATCTGGCCGATCCGCAGCGTACTGAATTATGGTTAAATGAGTACCGTTCCAAACCAGATACTAATGTGCTGGCCTTGGATTCTTCTGATCGGCAAGCGACCAATAAAGTTATTACAGCCAGTCGTAAATTGGTGCCGAACCGGCAAAATTTGGATCGGCCGCTACGAGTGCTGATCTGTGGAATACCTAACGTGGGAAAGTCTACTCTGATCAATGGCATGCTGGGCAAAAAAAGTGCCAAAATTGGCAATGAACCGGGAATAACTAAAGCGGAACAAAGATTAATACTGGCAGATGACTTTTGGCTATACGATACCCCGGGAATGTTATGGCCAAAAATTATAGTCGAAGAGGCTGGATATAATCTTGCTGCTAGCGGCGCAGTTGGTCGAAATGCTTTGGATGAAGAAACTGTTGCACTGGAATTACTGGATTATTTGCGCCGGCATTATTTAGCTTTGTTACAGCAGAGATATCAGCCTGATCTTAGTGATAGCCCACACTGGCAAGATGATGAATGGCTAAACTGGATAGGCCGAAAACGTGGAGCATTACTGAGCGGTGGCAGGATAGATTATCAAAAAGCTGCGGAAAGAGTACTTACCGATTTTCGTGATGGCTATATTGGACGGATTACACTGGAAACACCAAACCAGTGGGCATTATGGCTGAAAAAAGGGCAACAGCACGAAGCACAGCTCAAAGCAGAACGTTTGGCGCGCAAAGAAGCGCGCAAAAAATAAATTTAGAGTGATGGTAATTGCAATTGAATCCAACAGAAAATAACCACACAGATAGTGGATTACTGCAGGCAGAAAATATAATCGAGGCAGCTTTGCTTACTCAAAGTGAAGCACTCAACGAACAGGCTTTATGTAAAATATGTGAGCCGGCATTGACTGAAGAACAGTTACACGCGGTCATAGAGGCCTTAAAGCAACGCTGGGAACGACGTGCTTTAAAATTGATACATAGTGCAGAAGGATGGCGTTTTCAGGTAATTGAAGAGGCATTTAATCAGCTGTCCCAACTTGATGTGCAACGTACGCCACGTTATTCCCGTGCAGTATTAGAAACATTAGCTATTATTGCTTATCAGCAGCCTGTTACCCGCAGTGACATAGAAGCTATTCGCGGGGTTGCCGTGTCAAGCAATGTCTTGCAAACTTTGCAGGATCGTGGCTGGATTGAAATAATTGGTCAGCGCGATAGTGTTGGTCGTCCCAATTTATGGGCAACTACTACAACCTTTTTAACTGATCTGCAACTGGATGATTTAAACCAGTTGCCACCATTGACTGAATTAGGAGAATTGATTCTCCCTGATAGTATTGAACCTGCCGTAGCAGAAATTACCGCAGAAGAGCCGTTATCACAGACGGAAAAGGAATGAACATGAATCAAGCAAACAAAAAACTTACTAAGCGTCAAATGCGTGACGGAATTTCCACCAAGAAAAATATTAAAAAACAATCTACTGGCAAACGTCAATTAAATGGCGCAGCAGTAAACCAATCTGACAGCATAAAAGCATCTGCAAAAAATCAGTTTAAAGTATCAAGAGCAAAAAAAATGGTGCAACGTACACTTAATCTGGAAACACAGCAGCGTGCACGCAACTTGAAAGCACAGCGTATTGATCTGGATCAGATGGAACCGGTAAGGATCCAAAAAGCACTTGCAGCGTCTGGAGTGGGCTCACGCAGGGAGATGGAACAATGGATTACGCAGGGCTTAGTCCGAGTTAACGGTAAAGCCGCTCAGCTCGGTGATCGTATCACACCTGATGACGAAGTTACCGTGCGAGGATCTATCATCAATATTAAATGGCCTGATCGTCTGCCCAGAATTATGGTTTATTACAAACAAGAGGGCGAAATAGTTAGCCGAGATGATCCTCAGGGGCGAGTAAGTATTTTTGATCGATTACCACAAACAGCCAGTAGCCGTTGGGTTGCTATTGGGCGGCTAGATATTAATACCAGTGGGCTATTAATTCTGACCACATCAGGTGAACTTGTAAACCGTTTTGCACATCCAAGTTTTGAGGTAGAACGCGAATATGCTGTACGAGTATTGGGTGAGTTAACTGATGATCAAAAGCACAACCTGTTGAGTGGTGTTCAATTAGAAGATGGTATAGCTAAAGCACAGCAACTATGGGAGCAAGGTGGTGAGGGCGTTAATCGCTGGTATAACATCATCATTAAAGAAGGTCGAAACCGCGAAGTAAGAAGATTGTTTGAAAGTCAGGGATTAACGGTTAGCCGACTGGTGCGGGTACGTTTTGGTCCAATAGCATTACCAACTCGCTTAAAACGCGGTCAATACTATGAACTTAATGAACTAGAAGTTGCCAACATCATGAGCTGGGCGGGCTTGCAAAATGTGTCAAAACAGAGACGTCGTTAATAGCCTGAATTTATTATTTGGTAGGTATTATATAAAATGAGTGGATTATTTATTTTAGATAAAGTAAGATATTCACCTGTCAAATAACAATTTTAAATTGATCTTAATCAATATGACAATAAGTTTTTTTGTTAAAAAGAATAAATTTATTGTTTTATTTGCTAATTAAGTGCAATATGCATTATCAATTGTTAAATTAAATACTAATCATCAATTGATCATGGAGTTATAATGATATTACCAATGCAAGAACCTGAAATCGCTCACCGTACGTTTGAGTTAACCTATTATGATGGCGTCAAACGAACTGTTTATTGCACCGATGTCGAAACGCAGTTTCCCGATGGATGTCTGATTACTTCTACTACTGATTTAGAAGGCGTGATTACTCATGCTAATGAAGTATTTGTACAGATGAGTGGCTGGGATCGTGATGAATTAATGGGAGCTGAACATTATATTTTACGTCATCCTGATATGCCTAGGGTTGCTTATAAGGATTTATGGGATACCGTTCAGACTGGTCAGAAATGGCATGGTTATGTGAAAAACCTGCGTAAAGATGGTGGTTTTTATTGGGTTTATGCTACCATCATTCCTAATATTCGCGAGGGTAAAATCAAAGGTTATACATCAGTACGACGTAAGCCATCTTTGAGTAAGGTTACAGAAATGCAGGCACTATATGCAGATTTATTAAAAGCAGAGCGAGGAAACTGATGACCATCAATTTTCTCATTGCTCCAGATTTCCCTCCTGAATATTTTGCCGGCTGGCATTTTATGAATGCCCGTTTGCAAAAAATGCTTGATGTCAATATTCATTTGCTCTTACCGGCTAATTCAACTGAGGAACAGAATGAAATTGATCAAGACAAAGTAGATATTATCTATGCTAATCCATTTGATGCAGCAAAGCTGATACGCGAATTGGGTTATTTGGCGGTAGCGCAACCGGTAAATATCTATGATGAAATTGTAATTGCCAGTTCTGCTGAATTTCCGATAAAAAAACTGGATGATGTCAAAAAAGGAATGACTGTACTTGCTACAGAATACTATGATGTTAAATTATTGGCTTTACGATTACTGGAATCAGTAGATATTGAAGAAAAAGATCTTGTTTGGCAAAAATCCGATTCATTTGCTGCCTTAGCTAATGGTCTGATCAAAAAACGTGGTCATATCGGTCTATTTTTAGCTTCAGCTTATAAAAAACTGACCGATTTTACCCGCAGTAATCTGACTACTTTGATGGAAAGTAAAATTCGTGATTTAAATCATGTGGTATTAATCCATCCAAGACAAGCAACTATGCTGGAAATGTTGCAGCAAGCTTTCTGCACACTAAACCAATCTGATGACGGTCAGACTATTTTAGATGATCTGGGACTAAAGAATGGTTTTACTGTTATGAGTCAGGAAGATATAGAATTTTTGATTGATATAATTGAAACTTTACGTGATTAAATCATACTAGAATTTATTTTTCAGTTATAATGCAACGCGCAATTTGTTTAATGACAAATTGCGTTATTTTTTGAATTGCTGATTTTTATTTGATGGCTTTGTTTGCTGAGCAACCTAAAACCAGTCATGCGCAATTATTTCTGGCACCCATGCAAGGATTAATTGATGCACAGATGCGTGATTTATTAACCCGTATTGGTGGTTACGACGGATGTGTGACTGAATTTGTTCGTATCACACATACCGTTCATCATCGTACCACGTGGATAAAATATATGCCCGAGTTAGCTCAGGCCAATAAAACGCAGGCTGGTACACCAGTAATTGTACAATTACTGGGTAGCGATGCAGTAAATATCGCTCGTAATGCTCTCAATGTGATTAAGCTGGGTGCAAAACAGATTGACCTGAACTTTGGTTGTCCGGCACCTACTGTCAATCAGCATGCCGGTGGTGCCATTTTACTTCGTACACCAAAGCTTATCGAAGAGATTGTCCGTACCGTTCGTAAAACTATTCCAGAAAATGTTATCTTAAGCGCTAAAATGCGTTTAGGTTATGAAGATAAAACTCAAGCTATTGCGTGTGCTCAGGCCATAGAACAGGGTGGAGCACAGTTGCTTACAGTACATGCCCGTACTAAATTAGAAGGCTATAAACCTCCAGCACATTGGGAATGGATCGCGCGGATCAAAAATAATATCTCCATACCAGTGGTTGCCAATGGAGATGTGTTTACACTGGCTGATTATCAGAATATAAGGATGATTAGTGAGTGTAAACATGTCATGCTAGGACGTGGAGCAGTGCAAAGACCAGATCTGGCCCGACAAATTGCCGCCTATAATAACGGTAATTTGATTGACCCAATGCCATGGCAAGAAATAGTTGAATTGATTGCTGAATTTTTTAAAATTTGTTGTTTACGTGCACAGGCAAGTAATAAATATCCCATAGCACGCCTGAAGCAATGGTTAGCTATGCTTAAATTAACTTATCCAGAAGCTGCTACATTATTTAATACGATACGTACTCTGACAACGATTAATGAAATCTCTACGATTATAAATCAGCATGCAAAAGCATGAAGATCTGATGAAAACAGCAAAATATCCGCCATTTAAACCATTTGGTACAGATTGAAAATATCATATTTGTTTAGGTGGCTGGTATTTGCTGTTGATACTGTAGTGTAAAATAAATCATTTCCAGTTCAATCATAATAGCCCTGTTCAGGCTTAAGAGAAAACATCCTTACCAAATGAACTATAAATATATTGAATCTGCCCATAACCAAGAAATCAAGCACCTTATCAAACTGATCAGTCAAAATCGGTATCGACAAAAACATCATGTGGCTACGCTGGAAGGAATTCATCTAATTGAAACTTTTATACAAGCAGGTTATACCATTCAGAATATGTATGTGCCGCATAGTCGTATTTCTGAGCCACATATCCAAACCTTAATGACTAAAGTCACCAATGATAAGATAATATTAATAGCAGATCATCTTTTAGCAAAAATCAGTGATTTAACCGAATCTCATGAGCCTATTGCTTTAGTGGACGTGATAAATCATCATACAGTCTCTCAAAATCAAGATGTGGTTATGTTAGAACGTATTCAGGATCCGGGAAATGTTGGCACGATTTTACGTACAGCATTGGCTTCTGGTATCAGCCAAATTGTGCTTAGTAAGGATTGCTGTGATGTCTGGTCTCCTAAAGTGGTACGAGCAGCTATGGGCGCCCATGCTTTTCTGCACATTTTGACAGTGCCAAGTTTAACTGAATGGATAACGGGATATACTTGCAATATTTATGCAACTGTACTTAGCTCTGAATCATGCAATTTATATGATTTAGATTTACAGCAACCAGCCGGGTGGTTATTTGGCAATGAAGGTAGCGGATTAAGTGCAGAAATACTACAAGTTGTTACCCGACATGTCAGAATTCCTATGGCAGGGGCAACAGAATCGTTAAATGTGGCAATGGCGGCTACAGTTTGTCTGTTTGAGCAGTTTCGACAACGTAATGCAGCGGACAAAATAGCCGATTGATGTTATCCTGCCATCTTCAATAAAAATGCAAACATAAGATGTTTTGAGCATGAATAAACGTATATTAGCTGTTATCAGTACAATTGTGCTTGTTCTTATTCTAATTTTGCTAGCCTTACCCTATTATTTAGGTATTAAAGCACAGCAAAGTCTGAAAGAGCAGCGAATTTTACTTTCTAAAAATGCATTTCTGACTGTAGAAAAGCATGAATATCAACGTGGCTGGTTTACCTCTGAAGAAACCATGCAAGTGCGTTTTAAGCCCACATTTTTAGCTGGTATTCAGCAACAGTTACCAGATAATGTTCGAACTGTCTTGCAGCAACCAATCACCATTATTAATCATGTCAGTCATGGTTTGTTTGCTAATGGAATTCGTCCTGTACGTGCGTATGTCAATACAGAATTTCAATACACTCCACAAGCGAAACAAATTCTGGCACGTTTTTTTGGTCAGGAACCACCTGTTAAGCTGGAAAATACCATTAATCTTTCTGGTAGCGGAAAGATGCACTTGATTATTCCTAAATTTAATTATGAAGAATTATCCGGTATTAAGATTAATTGGCTCGGACTCGAATCTACAATCGATTACACTCAGGGTTTCGATAGTTATGACAGTCACACAAATAGCTTGGGATTAAATGTCATTCTGGCAGATAAAGGCAAAGTGTCTTATGAAAATCTGCAGTTGAATAGTCACACTGAAAATGGTCATACTGATATTTCTCTGGGTAGCAGTAATTTGCATATCAAAAATATGGAATTTGAATGGCAAGATACTGGTGACTCTTCTATACGTCTAGATCAGTTAGTTAATCTGGTCACTGATTTACAGATTGGTGCTTTTATCAACCCAACCGGCAGTTCCATGCCTGCTAAAATTGCGGTAGAGGATTTAAACTTTTCGACAAAAACATCTGAGCAAGATAAATGGATAAATAGTAATGGTAAATTTGGATTTGCCAAATTACATTATGGTAGTGATAATTATGGTCCATTGAATATTGATGTTTCTGCTGAGCATTTGGATGCAGCAAGTCTGGCAGCACTGAAAAATAAAATTACCCTGCTTTCAACCCAAAAATTAAACAATGAAGAGTTAAGAAATGCCATAGTGGCTGCTGTAAGAAACGAAGGCCTAGGATTGTTTACCAATAGCCCATTGTTAAGATTAAATAGTTTTAAATTAGAAATGCCACAGGGTGTAGTGGATGTACATGGCTATTTAACCTTTAAAAATCTTGTAGCTAATGATTTACAGCAATTAAGCCTGATGTTAAACAAAACTGAATCTGAAATGGATTTTGCTGTACCTCAGGCATTGCTTGAAAATGTTGCGGTTACGCAGGCTCGTTCTTTATTTACAGTTGATGAAAATGCTGGCGGAGTAGAGGCACTGGAAGATATCGATCAGACGATTCGTCTGATGATCGATAGTGTGGTTAAATCTATGCGTTCGCGTGGATTCATCGTGGTAGAAAATGGTGTGCTGAAAACCCATTTGAAATTAAAAAATGGTAAACTTTTACTTAACGGAAAAGGCTTTACTTTAGAACAACCAGATGATTTTTCTGATCAGCCGGATTGGGATGCTTATGCTCCGGCTAGCTCTGCATCTTCTGTTCGATCCTGATTTTACCAATAAATATAAAATACTGATTTTTAATAAAATAAAAATCCCTTTCATCATAGATTTGAAAGGGATTTGTTAATTGTAAAATTGCCGGGTGGAAGAAAAATAATTGTTGCCAAATATGTTTATTAGAACAAATATATATCAAGGGTTTTTATTAAAATTTTTTTACGACAGTAAAAAATTGTACTCATTAATAATCAATACTGGCATTAAATGGAAGTGGTATGATTATTGTCCTCTTAAAAATAAGGCATCTAAATCTTCCAAGCGCAATTTCACCCAAGTTGGCCGTCCATGATTGCATTGATTAGCACGCTCAGTTTGTTCCATTTCGCGTAAAAGTGCATTCATTTCTGGTAAAGTTAATTTTCGACCGGCGCGAACCGAACCATGGCAAGCAAGAGTTGAAAGAATATGGTTTTCCTGCTCCTGAATAATATTGCTACTGCCAAATTGCATCATATCCGCCAAAACTTTCTGGAGAAGTTTTTTAATATTACTTTTAATCAGCATTGCTGGTACGCTGTGAATGACGATATTTTGCTCTTGAACAGTTACATCTAAACCATAATCTTTTAATTGCTTACTGAATTCTGCAACTGTAGCTATTTCTTCATTACTGCCGCAAAAACTTACTGGTATCAGTAATGCTTGACTGGATACCTGACCATTTTGCTGACGTTGTTGTTTCATTTTTTCATAGTTAACCCGTTCCGCCGATGCGTGCATATCCACTAGGATTAAGGCATCAGTCGTTTGGGCAAGAATATAGATATCCAGTAATTGAGCGATGGCATAACCCAGCGGCGGTATGACTGCATTAGATTCGCTAGTCTCGTCATTTTGCGGGATTTGAGTTATACCTTGCGATTGCTCCAAATGGTCTAATTCACTATCTAATAGTTTTGCGACATTATATTGTTCCTGATTTGCGGTCGATTCATTCTGATAAAGCTGAGCATAAGTTTTTAAAGCACTTTGCGTCTCTTTTAAACTTAATGGACTTTGTACAGGTGGTCGACTCATACGATAGGGCGCTGGTGCTTGTGATGGAATTTTATTCTGAGCAGATTGTGCAGCAGTAAATAAACGTTGTACAGCTTCTGGCTGTTTGTGCATGATATCGTTTAGCACTTTATCTGGCTGAGATATAGATTCTGTATGCTTTGCATTGGTGTTTGCTAAATATTTATTTAAAGTATGAAAAACCAATTGATGGATGGCCTGACTATGTCGAAAACGAACCTCAGTTTTGGTGGGGTGGATATTGGCATCAACTTCTGCTGGAGGTAGCGTGAGAAATAAAACAAAAACCGGTGTTTGTGCCAAATGTAAAACGTCATGGTAAGCCTGTTTGACAGCATGCAAAATCACTTTATCGCGTACAAAGCGATTATTGACAAAAATATATTGCTGACTGGTTTTCCCTTGTGCAAAGGTAGGTTTGGCGATCAATCCGTGCAAACGAATGCCATCAATGGTTTCATCAACAGGGAGACTGGCGGCAATAAAATCTTCACCCATGATGGTGGCACAACGTGCAGTTAATGGCTGTGCAGGCAAGCTTAAAATATTTTTATCATTATGAGTTAAGGTGAAAGCCACATCTGGATTAGCTATCGCTAGTCTTTCTACCATAGTGCGACAATGAGCAAATTCCGTACTGATTGATTTCAGAAACTGTCTTCTGGCTGGTGTATTAAAAAATAGTTCAACTACTTCTACGGATGTTCCCGGGGCATGAGCAGCAGCTTTGACTGCGCTTTGCTTTCCATCTTCAGCATAGACCTGGGTAGCGTATTTAGCTTCTACCGGACGGCTGGTAAGGGTAAGACGACTTACTGATGCAATACTGGCTAGACCTTCACCACGAAATCCCATGCTGACAACTTTTTCTAGATCCTCTAGCGAACGAATTTTGCTAGTGGCATGGCGTTGTAAAGCAAGGGAAACATCTTCTTCATTCATGCCCATACCATTGTCAGTGACAGATAACCTTTTTATTCCACCGCTCTCCAATTGAATATTAATGCTGGTAGCTTTAGCATCCAGACTATTTTCAATTATTTCTTTTAAAGCGTTAGCCGGACGTTCAATCACTTCACCTGCAGCAATCTGATTAATAAGATGGTCGGGCAATAAATGGATTTGAGTCATGATCAACCTGTAATGTAAGCAAATGTCAGAGAACTGAAAAACAGACTCAGATGTTTTTGTGACTACTTAGTTTATGGCGGATGATCTCAATAATGGCCGGCAACAAAGACATAGCAATGATTGTGATCAGAACCAAAGATAAATTTTCTTTAATATAAGACAAATTACCAAAGAAATAACCTGCATATGAGAACATTAAAACCCATATAACTGCACCAATACAATTGTAGCGAATAAAGTGAGCATAATTCATATGCCCCATGCCAGCTACAAAAGGGGCGAAAGTACGGACAATTGGCATAAACCGCGCAATAATTATGGTTTTACCACCATGCTGCTGATAAAAATTTTCTGTTTTATGCAAATAAACTTGTTTAAAAATCTTTGATTGCGGATTGGCAAATAACCGTTCACCAAAATATTTGCCTATAGCAAAATTGACAGCATCACCAATAATGGCTGCTATCAGTAATAGCAGTACCAATAAATGAACATTCATTTCGCCGACTGCCGCTATACTACCGGCGGCAAACAATAAAGAATCACCCGGTAAAAATGGTGTAACCACCAAACCTGTTTCACAGAATATCAGCATAAACAAAATTGCATAAATCCATGTGCCATATTGAGTAACCAGAAATTGCAGGTGTTGATCAATATGTAATATAAAGTCAATAACAACAGAGATAAAATCCATAGACTTTCGGGAAAATGATAAAAATCCTTATTTTAACGCAAACTTGGGCTCAGGAAGTCTTATTTGCATGATAAAATATTAATTATTTGAGTTGACAGCCAGAGAAAAGCGGCTGTTGCTGAAAGCATAACCTTACCAAAGATAACATCATATGAGTCAATATGTTTATTCTATGCTGCGTGTCAGCAAAACTGTGCCTCCACAGAAACAAATTATTAAAGATA
This sequence comes from Snodgrassella alvi SCGC AB-598-O02, assembly GCA_000725195.1. GTDB lineage: Bacteria > Pseudomonadota > Gammaproteobacteria > Burkholderiales > Neisseriaceae > Snodgrassella > Snodgrassella alvi_G. Next base: position 83,282 of record JAIL01000259.1, on the reverse strand, counting down.
TTTCCTTATCTTTTTTTCCCGGCGCTAAAATTGGTTTACTGGGATTGAATGGTGCCGGAAAGTCTACAGTTTTAAAAATTATGGCTGGCGTAGATACCGAATTTGAAGGTGAAGCGGTACCTATGAGCGGTATTAAGATTGGTTATTTACCTCAAGAACCTCAACTTGACGCAAATAAAACTGTCCGTGAAGAAGTGGAATCTGGAATGGGTGAGGTAGCCGGAGCACAGAAAAGACTGGAAGAAGTCTATGCAGCTTATGCTGAACCGGATGCAGATTTTGAAGCATTGGCAGAAGAACAGGCACGACTGGAAGCGATTATTACCGCTGGAGCCGGTGATAACATGGAGCATCAACTGGAAATTGCTGCTGATGCCTTACGCTTACCTGACTGGGATGCCAAAATCAGTACGCTTTCCGGTGGTGAAAAACGTCGCGTGGCATTATGCAAATTATTACTAAGTAAACCGGATATGTTATTGCTGGATGAACCAACTAACCATCTAGATGCAGAATCGGTTGAGTGGCTGGAACAGTTTTTAGTCAGATTTCCCGGCACGGTTGTTGCCGTAACGCATGATCGTTATTTTCTTGATAATGCAGCGGAATGGATACTAGAGCTTGATCGCGGGCAAGGTATTCCGTGGAAAGGGAATTACAGCTCATGGTTGGAACAAAAAGAAGCTCGCCTGCAAAATGAGGCTAAGGCAGAAGCTGCCAGAATTAAGGCCATGAAACATGAGCTGGAATGGGTACGGCAGAATGCTAAAGGTCGACAGGCTAAATCGAAAGCTCGTCTGGCGCGTTTTGAAGAAATGAGTAATTATGAATATCAAAAGCGGAATGAAACGCAGGAAATTTTTATTCCGGTGGCCGAACGATTAGGAAATGAAGTAATTGAATTTGTAAATGTTAGCAAAAGCTATGGTGACAAATTACTGATTGATGATTTAAGTTTCAAAATTCCTCCCGGTGCAATCGTTGGTGTAATAGGTCCCAATGGTGCTGGTAAATCCACTTTGTTTAAGCTCATCACTGGACAAGAACAATCTGATTCAGGTCAGGTCAAAATTGGTCAAACTGTAAAAATGTCGCTGGTTGATCAGAGCCGGCATGGTTTGCATGAAGATAAAAGTGTGTTTGATGAGATTGCCGAAGGAAGAGATATTCTTCAGGTAGGACAATTTGAAATCCCGGCCCGTGCTTATTTGGGACGCTTTAATTTTAAAGGCAGTGATCAAAGTAAAATGGTAGGCAAATTATCTGGTGGTGAACGGGGGCGGTTGCATTTGGCCAAAACTTTGATTTCTGGTGGTAATGTATTGCTACTGGACGAACCTTCCAATGATCTGGATGTTGAGACTTTGCGGGCACTGGAAGATGCATTACTTGAATTTGCCGGTAGTGTCTTAGTTGTTTCACATGACCGCTGGTTTCTGGATCGGATTGCAACCCATATTCTGGCTGCAGAAGGGGATTCGAAATGGGTTTTCTTTGATGGCAACTATCAGGAATACGAGGCAGATAAAAAACGTCGTTTAGGTGAGGAGGGTGCCAAACCTAAACGCATTCGCTATAAACCAGTTACTCGCTAATTCATTATTTACAGGACAAGTTAATTTAATATGCTCACTTGTCCTTTCTCTAATCTTCTTTATTTCTGGCACATTTATTTCCCGCAGTAATCTGCGCTAAGCTAAGCGTATTTTTAGCAAACTCATACTTGAAAATATCCTATTTAGCACCATTTCAACTGTCAATTTTAATATCTATTTACAGAAAGATTGAGGCACTATATGGCCGAAGTTTTCGATTCTCCTCAATTGCAGCCGACAGCAATGGTAATGCTGCCTTTGCGTGATGTAGTTGTTTATCCGCATATGGTACTGCCTCTTTTCGTCGGTCGAGAAAAATCCATAGCAGCACTTGATACTGCTATGGAACGCAATGAGCCGGTGTTTTTGCTGGCGCAAAAAAATGCTGATACTGATGAACCGCATGCAGAAGACATGTATGAAATGGGCACGGTGGCTAATATTCTACAGGTGCTTAAACTACCCGACGGTACCGTCAAAGTACTGGTTGAAGGTCTATTCCGTGCCAAAGTTACCCATATCGATGAAAGCGGTTCTTATGTAGAAGCGCATATTGAAGAATGCAAAGATTCGGTTTCTTCTGCGGATGATCTGGAAGCATTACGTCGAACTTTATTGTCTCAGTTTGATCAGCTGGCAAAACTGAATAAAAAAATTCCTGCTGAAGTAATTACCACTATACAGGGAATTGAAGATAACAGCAGACTGGCTGATACCATAGCTGCTCATTTACAGTTGAAACTGGAGCAACGACAGAATATTCTGACTTTGATTGATGTGACCAGTCGCCTTGAGCATCTCTTACATTTGCTGGAAACCGAACTGGATATTTTACAGGTCGAAAAAAGGATTCGCGGTCGCGTTAAGAGGCAGATGGAGAAATCACAGCGCGAATATTACCTCAATGAGCAAGTTAAGGCGATTCAGAAAGAATTAGGTGAAGAAGATGATGATCTGACTGAGTTGGAAAATCAGATTCGCTCTGCTGGTATGAGTAAGGAAGCGGAAGAAAAATGTCTGTCGGAATTAAAAAAATTGCGAATGATGCCGCCAATGTCTGCTGAATCAACGGTTGTGCGCAACTATATTGATACCTTGCTAGACTTACCTTGGAAAAATAAAACTAAAATCAGTAAAAATATTGCAAAAGCTGATTTGGTTTTAAATGCAGATCATTACGGTTTAGAGAAAGTTAAAGAACGCATTTTAGAATATCTGGCCGTACAAAAACGCATGAATCGGTTAAAAGGTCCTATCCTATGTCTGGTTGGACCACCCGGTGTGGGTAAAACTTCTCTGGGCGAATCGATTGCTAAGGCCACTGGTCGCAAATATGTGCGCATGGCTTTAGGTGGTGTACATGATGAAAGTGAAATTCGTGGCCATCGTCGCACCTATATTGGCTCCATGCCTGGTAAAATATTGCAAAATATGGCTAAGGTTGGTGTTAAAAATCCCTTATTTTTACTGGATGAAGTAGATAAATTAGGTAACGATTTCCGTGGTGATCCTGCCAGTGCCTTGCTGGAGGTGCTGGATCCAGAACAAAATCATTCTTTTGTGGATCACTATGCTGAAGTTGAATTTGATCTGTCAGATGTGATGTTTATTGCGACCTCCAATAGCCTAAATATACCTACTCCCTTACTGGATAGAATGGAGATTATTCGTTTATCAGGGTATACCGAAGACGAAAAAATCAATATTGCTATGAATTATCTGGTAGCTAAACAAATCCAGCAAAATGGTGTCCGCGAAGATGAAATATGTATCGAAGAGTCAGCTATCCGCGACATAATACGCTACTACACACGTGAGGCCGGTGTGCGCTCCTTAGATCGCGAAATTGCTAAAATTTGTCGTAAAGTGGTAATGAAACAAGCTTTACTGGCTGAAAATGCACCGAAAACTAAAAGCAAAAGTAAGCGCAGTAAAAAGGCTGAAACAGTAGTAGTCAACGCAGATAATCTGCATGATTATCTTGGTGTGCGTCGATTTGACTATGGGGTGGCTGAAAGTGAAAATCGTATTGGTCAGGTAACTGGTTTGGCATGGACTGAAGTGGGTGGCGAATTGCTCACTATTGAAGCAAGTAAATTCCGTGGTAAAGGTAATATTTTACGTACCGGTAAGTTGGGGGATGTGATGCAGGAATCGGTCAGTGCGGCCTGGAGTGTTGTACGTTCGCGTGCCGAATCGCTAGGGATAGAGCCTGATTTCTATGAAAAAAATGACATTCACGTTCATGTTCCCGAAGGGGCAACACCTAAAGATGGTCCCAGTGCTGGTAGTGCTATCACTCTGGCAATTGTATCAGCTTTTACCGGTATCCCTGTGAGAGCAGATGTAGCCATGACTGGTGAGATCACTCTGCGTGGTGAAATTTTACCAATAGGCGGATTGAAAGAAAAGCTACTGGCGGCTTTACGTGGTGGCATTAAACACGTTTTAATTCCTCACGGCAACATCAAAGATTTGGACGAAATTCCGGCCAACATTAGTGATGAGCTGACCATTCATCCGGTTAAATGGATTGATGAGGTGCTTAATTTGGGTTTAGCCTATGCACCGACCCCATGGCAGGACGTTTCCGAAGAACAGCTAATAGCTAAAACACCTAGTAAGTCAACAACTAAAACTATAAAACACTGATATGCAGCCATTCACCAACAAAATTGGTGAATGGCTTAATTTTTATCTGAGATTTACAATTATGCCAGTATCAACGCTTGACACAGAGAATTTGAGCTTGCTATAAAGTATAGGTATTGTAATGGTTAGGTACTGGTAAGCAAGGGTATCTGAACATAATATGAACATCACAACAGAAAGGGACTTTATTGTGAATAAGTCTGAATTGATTGAAGCTATTGCCCAAGAGGCTGATCTTTCCAAAGCCTCTGCTGCTAAGGCATTAGATGGCATGATCAGTGCAGTTACTAATGCTCTGAAAAGTGGCGATACTGTAACTCTGGTTGGTTTTGGTACATTTTATGTAGGTGAACGTGCCGCTCGTGCAGGACGTAACCCTAAAACTGGTGAGCCGTTGCAAATCAAAGCAGCTAAAACACCTAAGTTCCGTGCAGGTAAAGCATTGAAAGATGCTTTGTAATCCGCACATAGTGGTAGTGAAAAAAGGCGGTTGTTACCGCCTTTTTTCATAAATGTCGCAATTATGCATTTACTGCAAAAACGGCATGGTTTAGCCACGAAAAAGACGCTACAATAGTGACCTTCAATTTGTTTAAAAAAGTAAGCTTCTTCTATGTTCCACGTTGTCGAAAAATATAAAACACCTGCTAAGATAATACTGGGTCTGATATGTGTAAGTTTTGTGTTTGCTGGAGGCTACACCCTTGCCGCTCCTGGTACTGATTACATCAGCAAAGTTGGCGATATTAAAATTAATATCAACGATGTCAACGAATTGCAGCGCCGTTATCAAAATGCTTCGCAACGAGAAATTAGCAAAGATATGGTTTATGGTGCTTTGCTTGAAGAAGCTTATCTGCAGCAAGAAGCTAAAGATTTAGGGATATCTGCCTCAATTGAGCAAATCAAACAAATTATTGCTAGTGATCCGGGTTTTCAGGAAAACGGTAAATTTGACGAAACAAAGTATCGTAATTTTCTTACTCAAAGTGGTTTGTCTGAACGTGTACTGATCGAGAACATGAATAAACAGTACGCTATGCAATCTATGCAAAATCTACTGCAAGCCGGCAATGTTGTCAGTGATGCACAAGCCAGACAAATTGTGGAATTATTGCAAGCATCCAGACAAATGCAAACAGTAACTTTCAATTCTGCGTCATATGCTGATCAGATCAAAGTTGATGATGCTAAATTGCAAACCTATTATAATGCTAATAAAAAGAACTATTTTTTACCTTTGGGTATTAAATTCGAATTTGTTCAGCTTTCTACAGTAGAACAGGCAAGTAAAGAAGTTGTCAGTCCTGAAGAACTAAAAGCTGCTTACGAACAAATACCTAGTACTGCGTCCGCTCCAAAGCCTGAATTTGATAAAATTAAAGAGCAGCTAACGCAAGAAATTCAAATGCGTAAAGGTACTGCCGCGATTGCGAAACTGAAAGAACAGCTAAGTGATCTGGCCTTTAAAAACCCGAATTCATTACAACCGATCAGTGAAAAACTAGGGCTGAAAATCAATAAAATAGATCAGGTCTGGACTACTAAAGAAATGGCTCAGGCAAATAATATGTCACAACCTTTGATTGATGTTCTATTTAATAATGATATGTTGGCTAAAAAATACAACTCAGATCCTATTGATATGGGTAATGGTAATTACTGGGTAGTACGTGTATCTGATATACGTAAAGAACATCAGGGCACTTTCCAGGAAATGAAATCGCAAATCCAGCAGGACTATATCGTTACAGAAAGTCAAAAACTGGCTGTTGCTGCTGCCAATCAAGCTTATAAAGCAGAATCCAGTGGTCAAAATCCCAATTTGTCATGGTCAGCTACTAGCGAACTTAATCCACAGCAAGCTTTGGCGACAATGTCAAAAGATGAATTTCAGGCATGGATGAAAGCCAAACCTACCAATGGCAAACCAGCATATGTATTGCTCAGTAATAGACCTAATCCGCTTTTAGTTAAGATACAATCCATTACTGTACCTAAAGATATGGCTACTATCCTGCCTCAAGCCAAGCAATTGATTAACAAAAATCTGACTCAATCTTTAGTTAACAATAATTATCTGTGGATGCAGTCGCGTTATAAAATCAAAAAAGGTGCACAAAAGCTGGAAAATAGCGATCAGTAAATGATTTTTTTAACAGGCCTTGTAATAATTACAAGGCCTTTGTTTATTATTTTGATCAGACTCTGCCTGCATCTCTAATAAAGGAAAATTGTGACATTTATCAGTCATCATGCTGTTAGTAATGAAGTATTATTTTCACATTCATATACAAGCAAAGCTGAATTACAACAACAAATTCAGGCAATAGCGCAACAACAGCAACATTTTGCCCATTATTCTATCCAGACTCGTACGGGCTATTTATTAGCACTAGCCGAGCACATTCAACTCAATAAGAATAAATTAGCTTATCAGATATGTATCGAAGTAGGGCGCTGTCTGCGTGAATGCGAAGCAGAACTCGAAAAATCGATCGCGCTTATCCGCTACTATGCACATCTGGCTCCGGAATTGTTAGCCCATAAAACTATTGCTACACAAGCCAGCTTTAGTCAGGTACGATTTGAGCCTTTAGGTACATTACTGGCTATCATGCCGTGGAATTATCCGGTATGGCAGATTTTACGCTTTGCGATCCCAGCTCTGTGTGCTGGTAATGCATGTTTGGTCAAACCAGCACCTTCAGTTGGCAAAATTAGTCAGATGTTATTTGAATTAGTTGATGACAATTTACCCTTAAAATTAACCTGGCTTAATCCTGAGGATGCAGAATATGCTATTGCGCAGACTCAGGCGCTGGCTTTTACTGGTTCAGCCTGTACTGGGCGTCATCTTGCCGCACTGGCGGGTAAATATTTGCGCAAATCGGTAATGGAACTTGGCGGCAGCAATGCGTTCATTGTATTAAATGATGCAGATATAAAACAGGCTGCTGAGGACGCTTGTTATTCTCGTTTCCGTGACGCAGGACAATCATGTAATGCAGCGAAAAGGATTATTGTTAGTGATGACATTGCAGACAGATTTATTGCTGCATTGGTTGAAAATTGTCAGCAATTACGCATGGGAGCCCCTTGGTTGGCCGAAACCACATTAGGCCCTTTGCACCGAGAAGATCTTCGACACAAAATACATACTCAGGTTTCAAATGCCTTACAGCACGGAGCCGAGTGTCTAATTGGAGGATATATACCAGAGGAAAGTCAGGGTTGGTTTTATCCGGCAACTATTCTGGATAATGTTACTTCTGCGTGTCAGGTTTATCATCAGGAAGTCTTTGGTCCGGTAGCTATTATTTTAAGAGCACAAGACAATGAACACGCTTTACAGCTAGCTAACGATAATCCATTTGGTTTAGGTGCCAGCATTTATACGCATGATAGCCAATTAGCCTGGCAGCTGGCACAGCAGCTTAATGTTGGTAGTGTATTTATTAATCGGCATACCAGTAGTGATTTACGCTTACCGTTTGGAGGTGTAAAAGATTCAGGTTACGGGCGAGAATTATCAGAATTTGGTATTTATGAGTTTGTTAATGTTAAATCTTATTGGCAAAAGTAATTTTTGCCTTTTCATCCATATCATTTATTCTTAAATGAATGTAAGATGTATGACAAATTTTTTGTCGAAACTATCTGTTTTATTTAACGTTAAGGTGCATAAGCCATGTTTATAACCAGAAAAAGATACTGGTTAATTGCTGGATTAATACTTCTACTTTTTTTGCTGGCTTTGGTCTGGCGACTAAAGTCAACAGTTGAAAATAAGAAAGAAGTAACGGTTAAGACAGAAACTTTAGTACAACCTGCTAGTGCTGAGAAAATGCCAGTAAAAACGGCCAGCTCTGAACCCACAACATTATCTCCAACTCATCCATTGCCGGTCGAGAATCCTAATGATGAATTCGTATTGCCTTTGGATAAACTACTACAATTACTACCAGCCGGTAAAGACCAACAAATAGATTTAAAATATCCAGATGGACAAAAAAAAATACAGGGTACTATTAAGAATGGCAAACCAACTGGTCAATGGCGTAACTGGTATGCTAATGGGCAATTGGCTTTGGAAATGTCATGGAAAAAAGGGTTACCCAATGGTAAAACCAGAAGCTGGTATAGTAATGGACATAAGCGTGGAGAAATCTTTTTTGTTGATGGCAAGGCTGAAGGACGCTGGCAGCGTTGGTATGTAAACGGTCAAATCAAGCAGGATATGCGGGTACATAAAGGTGTGGTTCAAACCATGACTAAATGGGATGGTCAGGGACATCTTATTGCAGATTTAGCTGTCCATGATAATCAGGTAAGCGGTGTGGTGCTTAGCTGGTATGACTCAGGTAAGAAAAAAAGTGAGTCTGTTTTTGAAAAAAATGAACTTGTGCGTAAAACTGAATGGGATGAAGAGGGTAATATTGTTGATTTAGGGGATAACTAAATTCATCAGTTGTCATGGCCTAAAATAGATATGTTGGTGTAATTCGCAGCGAGGATTAAAGTTTGCCTGACAAAAGGGACAATGATGTTGTTGATATTGTTCATAGGTCAGATAGTTTTTACACTGTCCACACATAACTGGCTGTGTATTGCGGATACAAACAGGCGCAAAAGGGTGATCGCATAATTCATCATGACATTTGAAACAGGCATAGTATTTTTTGCAGTGATCACATAGTAGTGCAGCAATGTCGTTTTCATTATGGTAATGCAGGCAACGTCCACATGAATCAATATCAATTCCTAAAATCATAGTTTTTTCCGTCGTATATTTTTTAAATTCCAATAGCAATAGAAATTTAAATCAATGAATAATATCTAACTATTCAGTTTCAATTTATGGTAAAAATTAAATATTCTTCAGTTAAGTGAATATTTCAATTAAAAAACCGAATCCTTAGTGAATTCGGTTTGTAATCCTATACATTATTAACTTAGTCTATTACATACGCTCAATTAGGGCTTTACCAAATTCTGAGCAGGATACTTCTTTTGCGCCTTCCATCATGCGGGCAAAATCATAGGTTACAATCTTATCAGCAATGGCTTTTTCGATTGATCTGATCACTAAATCCGCAGCTTCTTTCCAGCCTAAATGGCGCAGCATCATCTCTGCAGATAATATGATTGACCCAGGATTTACTTTGTCCTGACCCGCATATTTGGGAGCAGTACCATGGGTTGCCTCAAATACAGCGTATTCATCGGAAATATTTGCACCCGGCGCAATACCAATACCACCAACTTGAGCAGCCAGGGCATCAGAAATATAGTCACCATTCAGATTTAAGGTAGCAATAACATCATACTCAGCAGGACGTGTTAGAATTTGCTGCAGAAAGGCATCCGCAATACAGTCTTTAATGACAATTGTCTTACCCGTGTTAGGATTTTTGAACTCACACCATGGTCCGTCACCAATTAGAGTAGCACCAAATTCATTTTTAGCAACTTCATATGACCAATCGCGGAATCCACCTTCGGTAAATTTCATAATATTACCTTTGTGAACGATGGTGACACTGTTACGGTCATTGTTGATTGCATATTGGATTGCAGCACGAGTTAAACGCTGAGTACCTTCTTTGGAAACGGGTTTGATACCAATGCTTGAAGTTAGAGGGAAGCGGATTTTATTGACGCCCAATTCAGTTTGCATGAAATTAATGATTTTTTTAGCACCATCTGTTTCTGCAAGCCATTCAATACCGGCATAAATATCTTCTGTGTTTTCACGGAAAATCACCATATTAACTTTGCTTGGATCTTTTACTGGTGATGGTACACCGGAAAAGTACTGTACCGGACGCACACATTGATACAAATCAAGTTGCTGACGAATAGCCACATTCAAAGAACGTATTCCGCCTCCGACTGGTGTAGTCATAGGTCCTTTAATCGCAACTTTATATTCCTTAATTGCCTCAAGTGTTTCGTCTGGTAACCAGACATTTTCACCGTATAATTGAGTGGCTTTTTCACCTGCATAAATTTCCATCCAGACGATTTTTTTTGCGCCTTTGTATGCTTTTGCAACTGCAGCATCAATAACGTCTTTCATAACAGGTGTAATATCAACACCTATACCATCACCCTCAATAAATGGAATGATTGGATCATTTGGAATAGCCAGACCTGGAACGATTTTTTGACCTTCAGTCGGTACTTTAATATGACTCATCGTAGCTCCTGTGATATTACTTTAGAAAAATGACCGCATACTTTCTACTGCAATCAATAGACTCAATTATGCTGTATTTTCTTAACTTAATCTAGAAGAATATTGGGTATTAGATAAGTTATTGTTCTAAATAATAGTCCTTAAATAAAAGAATCTTAAACTAAATTGAATTTACTACAAAAAAGAACAACTACTTGATAAATTGTAAATATAATTCCATTTATAAATTAGTATTGTAATAAAATCGGCACTTGTAGAAGAAATATTATTTATTTATTACATAATTAATTAGTGTTCATAATTCAAAAGGACAGATGTAGTAAACTATTTTATTTTGTCATTTTTTAAACATATTTATGGAATCTTATGTATCCTTGTTCTACTTCTTTTTGAAACATATTAGCAATTTTTAAGGATAATTCTGGCATAGTGTTATTAAATATTTGTACCATCATGTTTTTATAAATCCACATAAATTCCCCTCTTACCATAATAGCTTTAGCAGCATAGGTTCCAAGATTGTCCATTTTTTCGTAATGAATATTTGGAGAAGAATATCCATAGTCAAAATAAAAAATTAAACGTTGTTGAGTTTGTAAATAAGCCTGTTTTACATCTTCTAATTGACTGATGGTAATCGCAATATCGGCTTTACCTAATATTTGATTTTTATTATTTGTTAAAATAATTTTATATAAGTGAGTAGTGGGAGCAAGAAGATTTGAGTGATGATTAATACCCAATGTATTAAATTGAAAAGAACTATCGTATTTAAGCTTTAAACTAATATTTTTGGGCTTTAGACCAACATTAATTTTTTTTAATGTCTTTTCCAATAGTGAAATTATTTGTAGTTGGTTTACAGTATCTTTAGCTTGCTTATTCTCTTCCTCAAATACAGATAAAAATTTTAAATCATTATCTAACTTAATATAATGATTTATATCCCAGTCTGTATAATTCGCATTAATTTCTTTTAATATCTTTTCTTTATTCATTGTTATTGCTTCATTATTAGCATGAGCAATAGGTTGAATTGTCAATAAAATAGATAATAATAGTATATTTACTTTAAATAGTTTGATGTAATTCATTGAGAATCACCTTTGATATAATTGAATTTTAATTAAAATTAAGCAGAAAAGTGCTGAATTTATGATACCGTTAAGTGCTATTTAAAATTTTGAATAATAATAGAAAGCTATGGTATTTTTTGCTCTTTTTTAACATATTCATGAAAACTTATGTAGCCTTTTTAATTCATGTTCTACTTCTTTTTGAAACATATTAGCAATTTTTAATGATAAATCCGGCATAGTGTTATTATATACTTGTACCATCATATTTTTATAAATCCACATAAAATCCCCTTTTTTTATAATATCCTTAGCAGCATAGGTTCCTAAATTGTCTATTTTTTCGAAATGACAAGAAGGAGAAGAATAACTAGCATTGAAAAAATAAATAAAACGTTGTTGCGTTTGTAAATGCGCCTGTTTTATATCTTGTAACTGACTGATGGTAATCGCAATATCAGCTTTACCTAGTATTTGATTTCCATCAGCTGTTAAAATGATCTTATATACTTCAGTCGTCGGATTATTAGAATAAGAATTATAAAAAAATGTGCCACGAAAAGATATTTCGTGTTTAAGTTTCAATGCTATATTAATTTTTTTCAATGTCTTTTCTAATATTGAAACTATTTGTAGTTGGTTAACAGTATCTTTAGCTTGCTTATTCTCTTCCTCAAATACAGATATGAATTTTAAATCATTATCTAATTTAATATAATGATTTATATCCCAGTCTGAATAATTGGCATTAATTTCTTTTAATATCTTTTCTTTATTCATTGTTATTGCTTCATTATTAGCATGAGCAATAGGTTGAATTGTCAATAAAATAGATAATAATAGTATATTTACTTTAAATAGTTTGATGTAATTCATTGAGAATCACCTTTGATATAATTGAATTTTAATTAAAATTAAGCAGAAAAGTGCTGAATTTATGATAGTGTTACATACTATTTAAAATTTTGAATAATAAATAGAAAACTATCGTATTTTTTGCTCTTATTTATGGAATCTTATGTAGCCTTTTTAATTCATGTTCTATTTCTTTTTGAAACATATTAGCAATTTTTAAGGATAATTCTGGCATACTATTACGCGATATTTGTACCATCATATTTTTATAAATCCACATAAAATCCCCTTTTCTTATAATATCCTTAGCAGCATAGGTTCCAAGATTGTCCATTTTTTCGAAATGGATAAAATTAGAAGAATATCCATAGTCAAAATAAAAAATTAAACGTTGTTGCGTTTGTAAATAGGCCTGTTTTATATCTTGTGACTGACTTATGGTAATTGTAATAAAAGTTTTCCCTAATATTTGATTTTCATCATTTGTTAAAATTATATTATATATTTCAGTAGTAGGGGTAATGGAATGATTATTATCTGATATATTAAGTTGAAAAGAGCTAACGTATTTAAGCTTTAGTCCAACGTTAATTTTTTTTAATGTCTTTTCTAATATTGAAATTATTTGTTGTTGGTTAACAGTATAATTAACTTGCTTACTTTCTTCCTCAAATACAGATATAAATTTTAAATCATTATCTAACTTAATATAATGATTTATATCCCAGTCTGTATAATTCGCATTAATTTCTTTTAATATCTTTTCTTTATTCATTGTTATTGCTTCATTATTAGCATGAGCAATAGGTTGAATTGTCAATAAAATAGATAATAATAGTATATTTACTTTAAATAGTTTGATGTAATTCATTGAGAATCACCTTTGATATAATTGAATTTTAATTAAAATTAAGCAGAAAAGTGCTGAATTTATGATAGCGTTAAGTGCTATTTAAAATTTTTAATAATAATAGAAAGCTATGGTATTTTTTGCCTTTTTCAACCTATTTATGGAATCTTATGTAGCCTTTTTGATTCTTGTTCTACTTCTTCTTGAAACATATTAGCAATTTTTAAAGATAATTCTTGTATATTATTATCAAATATTTGTACCATCATATTTTTATAAATCCACATAAAATCCCCATCTTTTACAATATCCTTAGCAGCATAGGTTCCAAGATTGTCCATTTTTTCGTAATGAATTCTTGGAGAAGAATATCCAAAGTCAAAATAAAAAATTAAACGATGTTGAGTTTGTAAATAAGCCTGTTTTATATCTTCTAATTGACTGATGGTAATGGCAATATTGGCATCACCTAGTATTTGATTTCCATCATTTGCTAAAATAATTTTATATACGTGAGTAGTGGGAGTAAGAAGATTTGAGCGATTATTATTACCCCATAAATTAAATTGAAAAGACCTTTTGTATTCAAGCTTTAAACTAGTATTAGTTGGCTTTAGCTTAACATTAATTTTTTTTAATGTCTTTTCCAATAGTGAAATTATTTGTAGTTGGTTTACAGTATCTTTAGCTTGCTTATTCTCTTCCTCAAATACAGATAAAAATTTTAAATCATTATCTAACTTAATATAATGATTTATATCCCAGTCTGTATAATTCGCATTAATTTCTTTTAATATCTTTTCTTTATTCATTGTTATTGCTTCATTATTAGCATGAGCAATAGGTTGAATTGTCAATAAAATAGATAATAATAGTATATTTACTTTAAATAGTTTAATATATATCATCTCAAATTACCTCATATGTAGCAAAAGAAGTATCGCATTTAATTACATTATATATATTGATTAAAATCTAATCTGGAGATTGATTCTTGCAAATGCATAATAAATGACTACATAACTTATATTGATTTTGTTCATTTTCATAATCGGAGTTTGATTTAGTTAAATAATTATTAATATATAAAATTATATTAGTAAATGAAAGTTAATCTCATTCGTTTAACTCTGAAAGTGATGGGATAAATTAAAAAAAGCAGCCAATTCCTAGCTTTTTAGATAGATTTTTGTGCTTATAGGACATAAACTATCAAAATTAAAAATGCGAGATTCTTTTAAAAAGATTGGTGTATCTCGTTCAGTCTATATTGCAAGGTTTTAAAATTTGATAGTAGCGCGGGTTATTCCTGTTATCACGTTATAATTATCAGCTGGCCGTTAATCATATAGAACTATTGATTCGTTATCTAAATAAATTGAATTACTATTCAAGCAACATTTTTAAAATTAGGATGAGTTTTAGATGACTACCAGATTGAAACAGCTTTATGTGGTCAAGATACTTTAGAACAAATAACTAAAATAGCTAAATTACGAACGGATGCTTGGGCAGCACACGATTAAATTTTATAATTTAAATCCGACTAATGTGAAAGTAAATCGTCCAAACTAATAATGAAATAAGTAATTGGATCAAAGAGTTTAACTTGTGTGAATCAAAAATGACATTTTTGCTACTGTAGTTTTTCAAATAATAATTCAGTTTGGTTAGCATGTTGATCAAAATGACTGATACCCAATCCAATTAAACGATATTGTTGATTTGAATCATCAGGCATACGATTTATCAATTTGATTGCGCTTGCCAGTAAAATTTCCTTATTCGGAATGGGTGATGAAAATGTTTGAGAGCGGGTATAAGTTTGAAAATGAGAATTTTTTAATTTAAGCGTAATGCACTTACCCAATAATTGTTTTTGTTGCATGATCAGATAAAGTGACTGAGCAAGCTCAGGTAAATGAGTAGCTATATTGCTTAAATTTTTATTTTCTTCTAGAGTGATCTCAGTGGAGATTTGCTGTCGAATTCTGCTCGGTATAACTTCACGGTCATCACGCCCATGTGCTAATTCAAAAAGTCGATACCCCCAGCGCCCAAAATAATGAATCAGAATAGGTAACTGGACTTGACTAAGGTCACCAACTGTATGCCAGCCCAAAGCATGTAATTTTTGTTCGGTTACCTTACCAACCCCCGGTATTTTCCCAACTGGTAATTGCTGTAAGAATTGAGTCACTTGTGACGGTGCAATCACAAACTGACCATTAGGTTTGTGCCAGTCCGATGCAATTTTTGCGAGAAATTTATTGGGAGCAATACCGGCAGAGGCTGTTAAGCCCGTTTCAGCCTGAATGGTTTGGCGAATTTCGCGAGCTATGTCACGTGCGTAAATCAAAGCTCCATTATAGTTAGTAACGTCCAAATAAGCCTCATCCAATGCCACCGGTTCAATAAGCTGAGTATAACGACTAAATATCGAATGAATTTGTGCTGAAAATTTACGGTATTTATTAAAGTCGGGAGGTATATAGACTGCCTGTGGGCACAATATTTTTGCTTTAGCTACGGACATGGCTGAATGTAATCCATATTGACGGGCGATATACGAAGCAGCACAAATCACCGACCTTGATCTGCTACCGGCTACAACTACTGGCTTATCTTTCAAATCAGGGCGATTAAGCAGCTCTACTGATGCATAAAAAGCATCCATGTCAATATGTATTATTTTTCGTGGCAACATAATGGGTAAGGATAGCCTGATTTAACAGCAACAAAATGCAGACAGAATGAAGTGTTCTGTCTGCATTCTTTAAAGCTTAATTAATGCAAGCTATAACCATTTAAATATTTAATGCGATCATTAGTCATTTTGGTATCACATTGTAGACGAATATATTCAGCCTGAGCAGAATTTTTTGCATTTGCTGCCTGAGCCTGACATTGGCTAAGCTTTTGGGCTATCCATTTATTTTCTTCCGGGCGTAAGGTTTTGCGTACAGTGTCATCCATATTAACCCATAGACGATTAATAACATTGTTAGCATTAACATTATTATCACGCGCTTGCTGCAAAACATGTTCGCTGACATCGTTATCGACATTGTTAGCTGATGACTTTACATTAGTATCATTAGGTTGAGGTA
This sequence comes from Snodgrassella alvi SCGC AB-598-O02, assembly GCA_000725195.1. GTDB lineage: Bacteria > Pseudomonadota > Gammaproteobacteria > Burkholderiales > Neisseriaceae > Snodgrassella > Snodgrassella alvi_G. The sequence continues at coordinate 66,942 of JAIL01000259.1, read as the reverse complement.
CTGGTACTGGAACAATTACCGGTTTACCATTTAAAATGGCACTTGCGGTTTGGGCATCTTGACTCAAGTGATTTTCTGGTTGAACTTGAGCATGCTGATTATTTACCAGTTTGACTGCATCATCACGGTTATAATTGTGGCCGCCGATACTTACTTTATCTTTAACACCATAACCCAATAAAGCATTACCGATAGTTACCGCCACATTCTGAATACTTGATTTGTCATATTCAGAACCTAATGTAGTCGAAGGGTTAGTTGCTGAGCCGGCTTTAATAGAACTTCCCAGTGGGGTGTACTGAAATGATTTACTAAAAACGTTGTCATTTAAAGTAAAACCACTGCTTTCTAACTGCTGCTTAATATGATCAGCAAAATTGGTTTTACCGATAACTAAAGGTGCATAAGTTTGTGTTTGCTGCCAAACTGATGCAGGTACTGTGATGTTCAGTTGACTGTTACAGATTGATTTGTTATTGCTGTCTTTGCTTAATTCTACTTTAGAAAAAGATACATTTAACTCATTAGCTGCTGCTAGCACTTTATCAATATCTATAATATGACGACCGTCACGTTGTACAAATTGATGAACATCAGAACTAATAGCTGACTGCAGGCTTTTATGTATCTCACTGCTTAACTGAGGGTTATCGCAACTCAGTGGTTCAGTTCCTTTTTCCTCTTTGGTTTTAGAGCAGGCAGATAGTGCTAATGCACCAATAAGACCACAGATAAAAATATTTTTTTTCATGCTTTTTCCTCAGTTGTGTTGTAATAGGTAACTGGGATAATAGAAAAAAAAATTGTTGATTACTGTTTTAAAAGGTAATTTTTTATTATTGCCTCAATAAAAAAGCCACTTAATTATTATTGGTATACAAATTAAGCAGCTTTATTTGGTGAAAATTAACGAAGAAGATCAACCATGGCATAAATCGGACTAAGTATCGCTTCACCTAATCGAAGTGAACGTTGACCATTCCAGCCATAGTCATCGTCTGGCCATTGGTGGTTATCCTTGAATGGCATTTCCAGAGTGTAAGCCAGACAATTAAATGTCTCGCCTACATATGCAGTAGCAATAGATAAATCAGCTTGACCGGGTTCATCCTTTTCATAACCATATTTGTTCTGAAAATCAGGACTGGCAGCCAAAAATGCTCGTACAAATTGTTGCTGCAACTGCGCAAGACGCGTATTAAAGGAGGGTATACCTTCGTTACCAGATAAAAAGACATAGGGAATAGATTCATCACCATGAATATCTAAAAACAGATCCACACCCGTTTCCTGCATTTTTTCACGCACATAATAGACTTCGGGACTGCGCTCTAAGCTTGGATCAAGCCATTCACGGTTTAGATTTGCACCAGCGGCATTAGTGCGTAAATTTCCTAGAAAAGATCCATCCGGATTCATATTAGGAACAATATAAAATGTGGCGCAATCCAGTAAAGCTCGAGAAGTAGGATCTTGATCATCCAATAGACGTCCCAGCAAACCTTCTACAAACCATTCCGCCATGGTTTCTCCCGGATGCTGTCGTGCAATAATCCAGATTTTCAGATCACTGGCAGCCTGATTACCTATCGTCAGCAAATTGATATCGCGTCCCTGTAAAGTACTGCCCAAATCATCAATCTGACATAAACCACTACTTTGTGAATTGCCTAATAAATTCAGATGTTGTTCATAAGAGTAGGGTTCAAAGTAGGCATAATAAACGCTATTTGCCAGTGGGGTATGATTAACAGACAAAATACCATTTTCGTATCTGGTCGGCACCCGAAACCAGTTTAGGCGATCATAGGAACACATTGCAGCATAATCTTCCCAACCTTCAGGATAGGCAGATTCTTTAACATTAATAAAATTGATTCCTAAATTTTGATATGCTACGCCCTGAACTCTGAAATAAAACCATTGACGAAATTCAGCAGCATTGTCTTTAGGTAACTTTAACTGAATATTGGTAGGATTGCTGATATCGACAATTTCAATGTTACCACCATCAAACTGAGTACTAATTTTAAGCATGCAAAAAATTTCCTGTTAATTAAGGATGTGCGTATGTGATTTAACGATCAATATTTGTATCAATTTATTATAATCTTCTGACAGAAGATTAACCAGAAAGTTGTTGAAAGCTTAATTTTGGTCAAATCTGGTATAAAAAAAGAGCAAAACTTAGCCTAAATACTAGTGAAATTTGCTCTTCATTTATAAATTATTGTTCTGGTCAGGAATGGTACGTCAATAAAACAAGAATCTTGAGATAGATAAGATGACTTATAAAATAACTGGTTAATTTTCTGCCAAACTTATTAATAATTCAGACAAATGACACAAGAGCGATAATTTCCTGAGTATTAAATTGATATACTCACAGTATATCTATTCATTATCAATACGCTCCAATTTGTCTGCTCACGGATTTATTTCTCATTTTGATCTAATTGTATTGGTTCAGGCTGACCGGTATATTTTGGTTGTTTATTGATAATATACAAATCAATAATTGATTTTATTCTAGCTAAAAACTCTCTGGTCATTACTTTTGCATGGTTCATACCGGTAGCAGAAGGTACAGCAAAACACTGCGTATTTAAGTCATATTTATTGGCAATGAATACGGCACGCTCACAATGAAATTGTTGCGTGATAATAGTGAATTCTTGTAGTTTAAATATCTGCTTAGCACGTGCAATTGAATCTAGAGTACGTAAACCAGCATAATCCAGCGTCATGGCCTCGGCTGGAATCCCTGCTTTCAATAAATCTGTTTGCATAGCTAAGGGTTCGTTATAATCTTTTTTGGAATTATCACCACTTAACAATAAATGTTTAACTTTACCTTGTTGATAAAGTTTAATTGCTCCCTCAATGCGATGTTGATAAAAAGGATTTAGCTCTCCATTACGCAGATATCTGGATGTTCCTAGTACCAGACCAACCTGTCGGGCTTTGATCTGATTAATATCGGTAGTGGTTTTATCTTTGCCTAAATGCATGATCAAAGGAAAGGCAACAGCGAAAGTTGCGATAAATATTAGACAGATACTGCCTATTAAGATGCTATGATTTTTTTTTAGTGGCAATATGCTCATAGAGTTAGTATTTGACTTATCAGATCAGGTTGAAAAAATAAAATTATAACTTCTTTTACGAATTTATGTTCAGATAGCCATTTAACACCATATTTTAATTTGGGAGTTTTCATCTACTGCTATCGCACGTTCAAACTATTACAAATAATAATCAGCTACTTAAATAAAATAATATTTTGTTTTGAAATTTCAGGACGCGCCATATTTTTTTGCATACAGAGATTATAATGAAAAGATTGTTGAGGATAAGTTAAATATCTAATAAATATGAATGCAATGTACGATATCATAATGTTCTCATAATAATTAAATATATCTTTGCTATTATGTATATTAGAGTTTATAAATTTATACATTAATAACAAATAAATTTTTCTCTTTTAAAAATTCATTACCGATATTTTCAATTACCAAATTTATATTAATGACTTTTTAATTATATTGATTTCAATAGTATTTTTTAAAAAAATCTCTGACCGATTGCATTGTTTAGACTTTAGGTTAAATTAGTATTGACTTAGTTGATTTAGTTCTTAGAAATAGTAGTAATTCTGAAGATCAATTAAGATTGTTTCTGTCTAAATGATAAATTCTTCGGCGCAAAAGTGCGCATTCCGCTAAAATAGGGACTATTTTTATGCTTTCTGGTCAGAGGATGCCAGAAAGTGCCTGACGGACTAAATAATATTATATATTTGACTTACATGAACAATATACGCAATTTCTCTATTATCGCCCATATTGACCATGGGAAGTCGACATTGGCTGACCGATTTATTCAATACTGTGGTGGATTAGAAAACCGGGAAATGAGTGCACAGGTGCTTGATTCCATGGAGATTGAAAAAGAACGTGGTATTACGATTAAAGCTCAAACTGCGGCGCTAAATTATAAAGCACGTGATGGACAAACTTATCAGCTTAATTTAATTGATACCCCCGGCCATGTTGATTTTTCTTATGAAGTTTCACGCTCTTTGTCTGCTTGCGAAGGCGCCTTGCTGGTTGTTGATGCCTCACAGGGTGTGGAAGCACAAACAGTTGCAAACTGCTATACCGCCATTGATCTGGGCGTGGAGGTGATTCCAGTATTAAACAAAATTGATTTACCATCAGCTGAACCAGAACGGGTAATCGAAGAAATTGAAGACATTATTGGTATTGAAGCAGTTGATGCAGTACGCTGTTCTGCTAAAAGTGGTGTCGGTGTTGAAGATGTTCTGGAGGAAATTGTCAAAAAAGTTCCACCTCCAAGCGGCAATGCTGAAACACCCTTAAAAGCTTTAATTATTGATTCTTGGTTTGATAACTACGTTGGTGTTGTCATGCTGATTCGGATGATTGATGGCACAGTTACTCTGAAAGACAAAGTTCGTTTTATGGCAACCGGAGCTGAAACCCTTGTCGAACAACTGGGTGTGTTTACGCCGAAATCAGTTCAGAAATCAGAATTAAAAGCCGGGGAAGTTGGTTTTCTGATTACCGGGATTAAAGAGCTCGGTTCTGCTAAAGTAGGCGATACCATCACACTGGTACGTGAACCAGCAGCAGAAGCATTACCCGGTTTTAAAGAAGTTCAGCCACAGGTATTTGCTGGTTTGTATCCAGTTGAAAGCCATGATTATGAAGCCTTACGTGAAGCCTTAGAAAAATTACAGCTTAATGATGCCGCATTAAGGTTTGAACCAGAAGTTTCTCAGGCGCTGGGATTTGGTTTTCGTTGTGGTTTTCTGGGTTTACTGCATTTGGAAATCGTTCAGGAGCGTCTGGAACGTGAATTTGACATGGATCTCATTACTACCGCTCCAACGGTAATCTATGAGGTAATGCTAAAAAGCGGCGAACGGATTGAAATTGAAAATCCCTCTAAATTACCCGATATTGGTTCTGTAGAGGCAATTTATGAACCAATAATTACGGCTACAATACTGGTGCCACAAGAATATGTTGGTGCGGTAATGACTTTATGTAACCAAAAACGTGGTGTCCAGAAAAACATGCAATATATGGGCCGGCAAGTTATGCTTACCTATGATATGCCAATGAATGAAGTGGTAATGGATTTCTTTGATAAACTTAAATCCACTTCCCGTGGTTATGCGTCACTAGATTATGAATTTCTGGAGTTCAGAGCGGCAGATCTTGTTAAGCTGGATATTCTGGTAAATAGTGAAAAAGTCGATGCTCTGAGTCTGATTGTACATCGTAGTAATTCTGTCTACCGCGGTCGTGAACTGGTAGCCAAAATGCGCGAATTAATTCCCCGGCAAATGTTTGATATTGCTGTTCAAGCAGCGATTGGCGGTAAAATTATTGCCCGAGAAAATGTTAAAGCATTGCGTAAGAATGTTTTGGCAAAATGCTATGGTGGTGATATTACCCGGAAGAAAAAATTATTGGAAAAACAAAAAGCAGGTAAAAAACGCATGAAGCAGGTAGGTAACGTAGAAATTCCTCAATCAGCATTTTTAGCTATTTTACAGGTCGGAGATTAAAAGAATGTCAAGTACCATGATAATAGGTGCCGGTATACTGCTGGTTTTGGGAATTGTATTATTTATTGTTAGCAATAAAGAACGCGAACAAAACGGTGAATGGAGTACGAAGCTGCAATGGGGCTATCTGATGATACTGATAGGCTTATTTGGTTTGCTTTCTATCATCATGAGTTTCACTGCGGTGTTATTACTGTTCGTTTTGATTACCGGGGTGACCTGGTTTATTCATCAGCGTTCACGCAAAAAAAATGATAATCAGTTGGATAATAATCATTTCACTGACTATATGAGTGGTTTTTTTCCGATTATTTTAGTGGTATTTGTATTACGAACATTTATCGCCGAACCATTCCAGATCCCATCTAGTTCCATGCGTCCCGGTTTGATACCTGGTGATTTTATTCTGGTCAATAAATTCAGTTATGGCATTCGCGTCCCTATTTTAAATAATGTGCTGATTCCAACTGGAAAAGTGCAAAGAGGCGATGTGATTGTGTTCAATTATCCGAAAGATCCTAAAATAAATTATATTAAGCGAGTGGTGGGGCTACCCGGAGATACCATTGACTATAAAGATAAAGTTCTGACTATTAATAATGAGAGAATTAATGACGTAGATACTAATAAAGTCATTTCATATACAGATCATTATCCTAAAGATGGTGCCCTTACCTTTGAAGCTAAGTTATTAACTGAACAGTTGGGCAGCAAAAAAATTGAAATTTTTCAACTGCCGCAACAACCTGCAGTTTTTTTACAACATAATATTTACCCCGACTTTCCTGATCGTGATAGGTGTACTTATTATCCTGATGGCAGTGGATTTAATTGCAAAGTGCCGGAAGGTAAATATTTTATGATGGGTGATAATCGAGATAATAGTGAGGATAGTCGTTATTGGGGCTTTGTTGATGACAAATTATTAGTCGGAAAAGCATTTTTAATCTGGTTAAACCTTGGAGACATGAAGCGCATCGGAACCAGTATTGATTAGTCATCCAATAAACAGGCACATCATTTACATTCCAACGTGATGTGCCTTTCATACTTAAAATTATTTTTAATTTGGGGATCCCTTTTATTAGCTTAATTCCGCTATAGATAGACTTAATCAATTAATGTGACAACTGTTAGTTTTAAAAATAATTTGTTATGAGCAAATTATTAAGCAGGTTAATTAATGATCTTGCAGCAGTGAAGAAAGAAGATCTAACTCACCGTTGCCGTTTAAATATCTTAAAGTACGATAATGAATAATACTGATGTTCGACATCAAAATGCATTGAAACATGTGCAAAAAATGCTGGGATATCAATTTTCCCAAAACCAGCTTCTTCTTCAGGCACTGACTCATCGTAGTTATAGTGCGCTGCATAATGAACGCCTAGAATTTGTTGGCGATTCAATTTTAAATTATACCGTCGCCAAAATGTTATTTATGGCTTTCCCTAAATTATCTGAGGGTGAGCTATCACGGATGCGTGCCAATTTAGTAAATCAGGATACTTTAGCTAAGATAGCAATGGAATTGAAGATCGGCGATGCATTACTACTCGGAACAGGGGAACTCAAAAGTGGCGGTTTTCGTCGCCCATCCATTCTGGCTGATGCTATGGAAGCATTATTTGCAGCCATTAGTTTTGATGCTGATTTTAATACGGCTGAAGAAGTGGTGCGTAATTTATATACACAACGAATTAGGCAGATAAACCCAAATGAAAGCGGTAAAGACGCTAAAACTCGTTTGCAGGAAAGTTTGCAGGCCAGACGTTTGGCTTTACCTAAATACCGAATTATTGGCCAAACAGGTGAACTGAATGATCAGCAATTTATAGTACAATGTGATTTGGGTGAATTAGGCTTTCAAATCGAAGCTACCGGGCATAGTCGTCGCGAGGCTGAGCAACAAACTGCAGAAGTTGCGCTAAAGTGGTTAGAAAAAAATTATCCTGTAAAAAAAACAGCCAAAAATAATAATGCTCCTAGTTAGTAAAGATGAATTATCTGGCATTTTTGCTTTTACTTCTGTGTTCTTTTCTTTATACAAAACCATCTATATTTCAGTGATTCAAAGCATAGTCAAGTATTTTGGATAGTTAGATTGTTAGCGCTTGCTTAGCAGATAAGAATCAGTAAGACGACAATAGTATTGTTCTAAGATCAAACAGATTTTGAATTGCTGGGATAAAACCGAAAAAATTTTTACTGACAAAACTTTGTATTGATAAGGTATTAATCTTCACAAGTGTCTTTAATTAGGATAATGACTAGCGAAAAAGGTAATTGGTAGCTTGATATGGCTAAAATTTGTGTCTAACTATTGGACACGCGATGATGTTTCAAAGAGAACGATATACTGTTAAATTTTTTTATCACCGGCAACTGCTTATGGGATTTACTCTGAGCTGAAAAGCTAAGAAGAAAAAAATAATAATGATTTACGGGAGGCAAAAAAAGCAGCAATAAATTATTTATAAAAATAAAAACAATGAATATTATTTAAGTTAAGATCTTAACAAAAAAATAATTAATCATTATAATTTATTAGCATTTATTTATATTTATTTAAATATGTAAGGCTAGGCTTATATAAAATTTATTTTAACTTCAGTATATGGCTAACAATAGCAGATTAGTCCACATTGGATTGAAATCTTTATTTCAGATATTTGTGTAATGAGATATGGAGAAGAAAAATTCAATCACGTATAGAGGCTATTACCCAAAATGGTTAAATATTAATTGATAAAATAGCTTTATACTAATTGGATAAATTTTCATTCGATGAAATGTTAGCAAAATAGTTGATAAGGAATAGGTAATGAAATATTTTAGTTTAATATTTTTGGTGATATCTTCAGTGCTTTCAGCTAAAACTGTTCACTCCCTCGGAGAAATACCTCAACACATCAAACATTCGGCTGGCAAAACTTATTGGGAAGAAGAAATGGTGGGAGCTAAACCTCAAGATTATTTTGGTCGAGATTTTTTTGCTGATAAAGAAAATTATAAAAAGATATTATTTTTAATTGATCCTAAGTTGCTCATTGAGGAAAACTGGAAGTTTATGGGTGTCAGACCTTGGCCACGTCAGCCAGATACTTATATTTTCACAGCCTGCTCAACTGATGAAAAACATGATCTTGAAACAGGAAAAACCGTATTTGCTGTTATTAAAATTGATAAAGACAACAATATATCCTTAATCGCTAAACCCTGGATTGATGATGGCAATAACACCGAACAAACTGCTTTTTTAATAACCAATGACCAGAAACAAAATGTTACTGGTAATCCCATACGCCTAGATTTTGCACCATACCAGTTAAGTTCTGAAATTCTAGCGTTTGGTGTACGACATAATGCTATGGTTGGATATTCAGGTGGCGGTGCTATAGATGAAGCAATGACATTATTTGCAGTTATTGATGGTCAATTACTTCCGATTCTGAATGTGCCAACCTATCATTTTGCTAATTATGCTGGTAGTTGGCATAAAGATGGCACTCGAGATCATGATATATATGAAAACCTTTATATTATTAGAGTATTATCATCCTCAACTAGTGGAATGAAAGATTTAGCGTGGTCTGAAGTAGATGGAAAGAAGAAACACACATCTGTGATTTATAAATGGGACAACGTTAATAAGAGATATATTAAACAAAAAGCTAAAAGAAAATAAAAATATCGGAAACGAGAATACTGCTTTGAGTGACACATCTGCTTATATTTTGATAATTTTAAATTTATTAATGTTAAAATAAAATTATTACAACATTTTTATAAGTCTATTATGTTTCAATTTTCCAGGCCAGAAATCATAAATCATGGTGAGAATTTTCGCTGCGGTTTTGTTGCTATAGTTGGACGTCCCAATGTTGGCAAATCTACTTTAATGAATCATTTAATTGGTCAGAAAATCAGTATCACCAGTAAAAAGGCCCAGACGACCCGCCATAAAGTAAATGGAATATATACAGACCAGGAAGCACAATTGATTTTTGTTGATACTCCAGGTTTTCAGACATATCATCGCAATGCGCTCAATGATCGTTTAAATCAGAATGTGACCGAAGCGGTTGCGGGTGTGGATGTAATTGTATTTGTCATCGAAGCGCTGCGTTTTTCAGAGGCGGATCGCGAAGTTTTACAGAAATTACCAAAACATATTCCAGTATTGTTGGTTATTAATAAAGCTGATAAAGCAAAAGCTAAAGATAACACTTTGATAAACGATTTCATTGCTGAAGTTGAAAGAGAATTTTCTTTTACTAAGATACTCTTAGTCAGTGCCAAACACGGTGTGGGGATTGCACAACTTATCAACACATTGAAACCAATGTTACCTTTGGGTATACCTTTATATCCTGAAGATATGGTGACTGACAAATCATCACGGTTTTTGGCTATGGAAATTGTCCGAGAGAAACTTTTTCGTTATCTGGGAGAAGAACTACCATATGCGATGAATGTGGAAGTTGAACAGTTTGAAGAAGAAGAAGGGCTTTATCGGATTTATATTGCTGTGCTGGTTGATAAAGATAGTCAAAAGGGTATTTTAATAGGTAAGGGCGGTGAAAAACTAAAAAAAATTTCCACTGAAGCGCGGCTTGATATGGAGAAACTGTTTGCCACAAAAGTATTCCTGAAAGTGTGGGTAAAAGTTAAGTCCGGCTGGGCAGATGATGTTCGTTTTCTGCGTGAATTAGGATTGTAGAAATTCATATATGTTTAGTGTAGCAATATTCATTACTATATAGGATCTGTTTTATCAAGACAAAGTTATATCAGGCAATTTTTAGCTGTGCTAAATAGCTGTTGGTTTTGCTCTATAAAAAGATGAAACAAAAATGAATTTTTATAAATATTTTATTTCCAAAATAAGTATTAATACTCAAATTCATCCGTAAGGATAACCTCATTTGGCATATAACTCTCATATTTTTAATTAAAGTTTATGTTGTTAAATATTCTGCAATTTGTTCAGCACCATATCAAGCTAGCTGTACAAGCTGGTGATACGGTAATTGATGCGACAGCGGGTAATGGTCACGATACTGTTTTTTTGGCTCAGTGTGTTACCAATAGCGGTAAAGTATTGGCATTCGATATTCAGTCTTCGGCATTGCTTAACACCCGCAATAAATTAAATGAATTGGGTTTATCGGAGCAAGTGAGTCTGATTCAAGCCGGGCATGAGCATATACAAAATTTTTGTCATACTGGTGTTAGCGCTATTATGTTTAATTTAGGCTATTTACCCGGAGCTGATAAGAACTGTACTACTCAGGTAACCACTACTCTGGCAGCATTGGAAGCTGGATTAAATATTTTGCTCAAAGACGGACTAATTAGTGTGGTGTTATATCCTGGCCATGAACAGGGCCTAATTGAAGCGCAAACCATTGAAAAATGGACAGCTCAATTACCTCAGCAACAATACGAAGTTTTACAGTATCGTTTTACAAACCGTATTCACCATGCACCGTATGCATTGTTGTTGCACAAAAGAATATAGTATTCTGGATAGATATTATATTGTAATTATGTTGCATGACTATATCCTATCATTTAGTTCTCAATAAACAAGACGATGTTACCTGAAGCTGACATTTTATTTGTAGCAGGAAAATGAACATGAAACTTAGAAATTTTTTGACTCTGGCTGCCAGTGTTTTACAAAGGCTGGATGCTATTTTACCGCCGGTAACAAAAGAACCTGACTGGACGGCGGTTGCTTATCGTTGGCAAAAATTAGGTAATAACGGAATTTTGGAAAGTCTACCACGGCCACATACTTTTGCTTTAAATCGTCTGGCCGCGGTAGATGAACAGCAACGTCAATTAGTTCGTAATACTGAACAATTTCTGGCTGGACGACCGGCTAATAATGTATTGATGACTGGTGCACGTGGTACCGGTAAATCTTCTCTGGTTAAAGCACTATTGCACCATTATTCCGGACAAGGACTGCGGTTAATCGAAGTTGATAAAAGTGATCTGTTAACATTGCCTGCGCTATTATCTTTGCTCAAATCTCGTCCGGAAAAATTTATATTATTCTGTGATGATTTATCTTTTGAAACCGGCGAAGATAGTTATAAAGCTCTTAAAACAACTCTTGATGGTGGTTTATCGCAGCGCTGCGATAATGTTTTGGTGTATGCAACTTCTAATCGACGACACCTGATGCCGGAATATATGGCCGAAAATCTAGCTGCTCCCTCAGGAGAGGATGAAGTTCATCCGCAGGAAGCCATTGAAGAAAAGGTGTCTTTATCTGATCGCTTTGGTTTATGGTTAAGTTTTTATCCTTTTGATCAGGATGCTTATTTGCAGGCGGTAAGCAATTGGTTGGAAGATGCCGGTCTGGAAATGGATGATATTAGCAGAAAAGCGGCATTAAACTGGAGTCAGAGTCGAGGCAGTCGTTCCGGTCGGGTTGCTTGGCAGTTTGTTTGTGACTGGGCAGGCAGAGAAAAAGAGCAACGAGTGTTATAAATTTTATTTGCCCAGTCTAAGCAATCCAATTTAACTTGTCCTTTAAAATTCTATTTTACATTTTTGCATAAGATAGGGTGCGAAAATCTGAGCTTATTGAGGATGTGTTCACTGATCAAACAAATCGGATTGCTGATGCTCAGGCAGTACTTGTACCGACCTTTCACCCTGTGCAAAGCGTATTTGCAGTTTTTGTCCCAATTTTAATTTAGTACCATCGCGAACAACATGCCCTTTTTGATCAGAAACAATACTGTAACCACGAGCCAATATGTTTGTCGGAGATACAGCTGCTAATAGTTGGATTTGTTGCTGTAATTTTTGCTGAGTCTGAGACAATACATTTTTCCAGTTTTGCTGTAATTGTATTTTTTTCTGTTGTAGATATTGTTTTGCAAAGTTAGTTTGTGGTTTTGCAGTATACAGCGCGCGCTGTAGTTGTAATAAAGTTTGCTGTTGCTGCCTGACATGTCTATACATATTTAAATGCAGCTGTTTTTCAATGTCTGCTAGCTGTTGATGTTGTTGTAACCAGTTTTGTTGCGGATGTTTTAATTGCCGCGCTAGCCAATCCAATTTTTGTGAGGCATCATAATAGCGTTGTTGCAAAAGCTGATATAAATGATTTTGCCATTGTTTAATTTGTTGACGCAAATGAGTCAAATCTGGGCTGACTAGTTCTGCAGCAGCTGTTGGCGTTGGGGCGCGCACATCAGCGGCAAAATCAGTTAGGGTGAAATCAGTTTCATGTCCTACGCCACTGACGGTAGGTATATGACTGGCAGCTACAGCACGTACGACTATTTCTTCATTGTAAGACCATAGATCTTCTATACTGCCGCCACCCCGACATATAATCAGTACATCGGCCAGTTGCTGGTTATTAGCTGTCTCAATAGCAGCAGCAATTTGTCGTTCACTACCCGTACCTTGCACGGCAGTTGGATAGACGATAACCTCAATGCCACTGTGACGGCGTCGTAGGGTGGTTACCACATCACGCAATGCTGCAGCAGCTAGACTGGTGACAATACCCACTACTTTTGGCGAAGTAGGTAATAATCGCTTGCGCTCCTGCGCAAATAACCCTTCAGCAGTCAGTTGCTGTTTTAAGCGTTCATATGTCTCGTATAACTGTCCCAAACCTTTATGACGTACGGCATTAATGGTAATTTGAAATTCGCCACGCGCTTCATAAATGCTGATTTTCCCGGCTATTTCAATATGATCGCCTTCCTGTAAGGGATGGCTTAATTGCTGGGCAATACCCTTAAATAATACACACCTGACCTGAGCTCGTGCATCTTTCAAAGAAAAATAGTAATGGCCGCTGGCGGCTCGGGTTAAATTTGATATTTCTCCACCAACCCATAGACCAATCAAATTTTGTTCCAGTAATTGGCGAGCACAGGCATTTAATTCTGAAACGCTGATAGCAGCAGGTGTAAGTAAATCAGACATAGACACAGTTAAGTCATAAACAAATAAGCTTAAATATTATACGTGGTTTTAGCGTATTGTTCAGAGAAAGACTGCGACATGGTATAGTTATAACATGTTTGGTATTAAATGATGGATATGGGTGGATTAGCAAACGTTATTGAGCGTCACTGGAAATACCGTAATCAATTTCTTGCAGTATTGTTATGGCCCTTAGCAAGAATTTTTCAAAGTATTGCTGCGCTCAGACGCTTTTTTTATCAACATGGCTGGTTGAATGCGGCCAGTCTGCCATGTCCGGTGGTGATAATTGGTAATATACATGTTGGCGGGGTAGGAAAAACACCATTGGTAGCAGCAATTGTGCGCGCTTTGCAAAAAAATGATATACAAGTAGGGATAATTAGTCGTGGTTATGGTCGAGCCAGCAAGGATACGCTGGTTATTGATGAACACACATTAGTAACGGCAAGTGGCGATGAGCCTCTGATGCTTTACCGGCAACTAAAAGTGCCTGTGGCTGTTGGTGCAACCCGTCTAGCTGCTGGCGAAGCATTATTTAGACTTCACCCTGATCTGCAAGTGCTGATAAGTGACGATGGTTTGCAGCATTATGCACTTAAGCGCGATCTAGAGATTGTGGTTTTTCCGGCGCGGGATATTGGTAAATCATTAGACTTATTGCCCAATGGACCTTTGCGAGAACCATTAGCGCGAATTAATGATGCAGACGGAATATTATTTAGTCAAGGAAATGCGGACGATCTGCATAATCCGGCAATCAGGCATTGGCTAGCTAATAAATGGTGCGGTTACAGTCGCTTACATTATGGTTCTTTATATCGTTTCAACCAGCCGGCGAAAACGGCCATCCCGGAAGATTTTATCGGTCATCGTTGTGCAGCAATAGCTGCAATTGGTCGTCCAGAGCGTTTCTTTCAAGCCTTAGAAAATTTGGGTATCGCATTATCAGAGAAAATTGCATTGCCCGATCATGCTCCGATTAGTGCATCTGATTGGCCGGATGCAGATGTGATTTTTATTACGGAAAAAGATGCAATTAAACTTTCTCAACCACAGTCTAGAGAATTATGGGTTTTGCCATTAGAGGCTGAAATCATTCCGGATGTGGCAGCATGGATACAAGAACGGCTGCATCTAAAATAAATTATTACTGCGTGTTGGACATTGTTTAGCTGCTTATGCTGGAAAAATATGTCTTGATGAAGATCTAAGTGGTAGAATTTCCCGATCAGGTTATTTAGTAGCCTGTTTGAATCTGAGCTTTATTATTAAAGATTAGTCTTACGACGAAGTAGGGTAGCACGAATCGACAGGAAGATAGTGAACAATAATAATTTTGTTACGGGTCTTCGTTGTTCCAAAAGGAAACGATATGCAAAAAAAATATCTGGATATTTTGGTTTGTCCGCAATGTCAGGGCATGCTGGAGTGGCATGCTTCAGAACAGGAATTGTGGTGCAAGGCATCACGTCTGGCTTATCTGGTAAAAGACGGTATTCCGTATATGTTGGTTAATGAAGCACGGCAATTAACAGCTGAAGAATGTGCTGCTGAAATATGAGTGATTTTATTGTTCTTATTCCGGCACGGCTTTCATCTACTCGTTTGCCCAATAAAGCGCTGGCTGATATCCATGGTAAACCCATGGTGGTGCGTGTTGCTGAACGTGCTGCCCTGAGTAAGGCGAATCGCGTGGTGGTGGCAACTGATCACAAAGAGATTCTTTCTGCTTGTAGGCAGAATGGGGTGGAAGCAGTGTTAACAGCTGCTGAACATGAAAGCGGTACCCATCGGCTGGCAGAAGCAGCAGCTATTTTGAATTTACCAGCTGAAACCTGTGTAGTGAATGTACAGGGCGATGAACCGCTTATTGAGCCGGAACTCATTAATGCCATAGCCTCTCAGCTACAGCAAAGTAATGCACCTATGGCAACAGCAGCGCATGCTTTAACTGATTTGGCCGATTTTATGGATCCTAATTGCGTTAAAGTAGTATTAGACAAAAATCAAAATGCACTGTATTTCAGTCGTGCGCCTATTCCATGGCCTCGTGATGTTATGCGTAGTGGTGAAGAAATTATTCCTAGCACTGTGGCTGTTTACCGCCATATTGGCCTATATGGCTATCGAGTGGAATTTTTAAGTCAATATATTAATCTGGCACCTTCTCCATTAGAGTATATTGAATCACTGGAGCAATTGCGAGTGTTGTGGCATGGATATAACATTGCCGTCCAAATAACTCGGCATGCTCCTGCTGCCGGGGTAGATACGGCTGCAGATTTGCAGCGAGTATTATCCTCATGGGCTGAAAAGAGTTAAACTGAAGTGAGCATGCTCATACTGATTAAGTAAAATCAAAGCCAATTCTTATTGCTTTGTCTATTTCTCATGTATAAGATTATTTATTTACGGCTGTATCAAATTATTGCTACTAAATATATAGTACAGCTATAAATAATGTGGCTGCACAGCAGATAAAATCAAAACAAGGTAAATTATTTTCAGTTTTTGTTGTATTTCAATATTATTTTCAGGAAAACGAATGAATATTTTGTTATTAGGTGCTCCCGGTGCCGGCAAAGGTACGCAAGCACAATTTATTACTGCTGCGTTAAATATTCCGCAGATTTCAACGGGTGATATGTTACGTGCTGCGGTGAAAGCCGGCACACCATTGGGGCTGGAAGCCAAGCAAATAATGGATGCTGGCGGATTGGTGCGCGATGATATCATTATTGGATTAGTAAAAGAGCGTATTGCTCAATCTGATTGCGCAAACGGCTTTTTATTTGATGGTTTTCCGCGCACTTTAGCTCAGGCTGAAGCGATGGAAAAAGCCGGTGTTCATCTTGACGCCGTGATAGAAATTGCCGTGCCTGACGAGGTGATTATTGAACGTATGTCAGGTCGTCGTGTTCATCTTCCTTCAGGTCGTACCTACCATGTCATTTATAATCCGCCAAAGGTTAGTGGTCAGGATGATGAAACCGGCGAAGCATTAATTCAGCGTGATGATGATCAAGAAGTTACCGTCAAAAAACGTCTGGCGGTGTATCATCAACAGACAGAAGTCTTAGTTGATTTTTATAATCATCAGCAAGGAACTACTGCGCCCAAATACATAAAGATAGATGGTACCCAACCAGTCGATACAGTAAAAACGCAAATACTGGCTTCTCTGGGTTTGTGATGTTATAAAAAGCTGCCAGATAAACACTATTAAGGCAGCTTTAATCACATCACACTAACTACACCTGACATCTAATATGTCGACAAATTCAACGACAAAACTATTTATCCATGTATTCACTGAATTTTACCGGAGAAAATATCTGATGAAGTATGCTAAAACCATGTTAACCACATTGCTGCTGGTGATTTGTACCTTGGCTTATGCTCGCAATGATAATGGTTATAACAAGCACTACATTGGTCCGGATGAAGATGCACCATGGCAGGAGCAGGAAGTATCATTACCTGCCTATCCTAAAGGAAATGAACAATGGGCTGATATTTATATCAGCCAAACCTACAGTGGTAAGCCCAAAATCATGCTGGATAGTATCACGATTAACCCAGATAAAACCGTACACTATATCTTAAATCAGCAATCTGAGCAGGGTATTAATAACATTACTGCTGAAGCCATTCATTGTAAAAGTCGCAGTGTGAAAATATTTGCTTTTGGTGAAGATGTCAATAAGCGCTGGATTCAACCACGCAAAAGTGACTGGAAAGTGATTGGCACGATTCTTAATCAACTTGATAAAGTACGCTCAGTCTTATACCAAACATTTTGTGAAGATGGATTACCCTTTAACCAAAAAGAATTGATGGAACGTATCAAAACACGAGCAATGCGATAACAGAAAGTCTAATTCATGAGCTGGTTAAGCGATATTCATATTTGGTGGCTATTATTGATCGGTTTTTTTGCCGGATTGATGGATGCAGCAGTCGGCGGTGGTGGTTTGCTGCAAATACCCGGATTATTCAGTGCTTTACCGGCTAATACCAGCGTCCCAGCAGTGATGGGAGTAAATAAATTTGCTTCCGCCAGTGGAACTTGTGTCGCTGCAATACAATATACCAGACGTATTCCGGTACCATGGGCGATGTTATTACCGGCTGCTGTGCTGGCTTATATTTGTTCTTATTTGGGATCGCACGTAGTAGTCTATTTACCTACAGCATGGTTAAAACCTACCATTCTGGTCATTTTGATATTAATGGCGCTGTATACATTTTTGAAAAAGGATTTAGGTCAGATTCAGCGCCAAACTCAACTTAGCCGGCGTGAGCATGGTTTAGGTTTACTCATGGGCGCACTGATTGGTTTTTATGACGGGGTATTCGGTCCGGGTACAGGCAGTTTTTTGTCTTTTATTTTTGTGCGTTTCTTTGGTTTCGATTTTATTACGGCAACAGCATCTTCCAAAGTCATCAATTTGACCACTAATTTAGCTGCATTATGCTATTTTATTCCCAATAATTTTGTAATTTGGCACTGGGCGATACCACTTGCGATTGCCAATTTATGTGGCGGGGTGATTGGTGCCAAACTGGCGATGCGTGGCGGTAGTAAATTATTGCGTAAAGGTTTTATTATTTTACTGTGTATCATGATTGGAAAATTTGCGCTAGATTTATTTCCTTCAGTTTTAAATTAGATTAGTGACGTTTTTTTTTGAAAAACTCCTGTAATAATTGCTGGCTTTCTGTAGCCATTATTCCGCCTAATATGGCAGTATGGGAATTGAGCTGCCGATTAGCGAATAGATTTATGACACTTCCGGCTGCACCAGTTTTGCTCTCTGTAGCTGCATAAATTACTCGTCTAACTCTCGCTTGTATCAGGGCACTGGCACACATAGCACATGGTTCTAACGTGACATAGACATCGCAATGTTGCAATCTATAATTTGCCAGAGTTTTACCGGCGGCACTTAAGGCCTGTATTTCAGCATGGTGGCTAATATTATGGTCAGTAATGCAACGATTAAAGCCAAAACCAACCAATTTATTTTCATATACCACCACAGCACCCACTGGTACTTCGTTTAATAATAATGCTTGTTGTGCTGCGTTCAGAGCCTGCTGCATCCATTGCTGCATAATTGTTTCAACAGGAAATACTGCTACTGGCGGGTGTAATTTTAGCTGCTTGCGCCAGTATTCTTTTTCTGCTGAAGTTATGTTCTGTACTGAACGATTCTCTGTTATAGCTATGAATTGCCATAATAAACTTTCGGTACAACCAGAACTGATGCTTTTAAATTGTAAAAATGCTGTTAGCGCACCGCGTAGTTGCAAATCTTCTACACAATTGATATCCAGCTGTTTCAGAACAGCTATGGTTTTGGGTGCCAGCGGTGGCGTAGTTAACGGCGTTTTCATAAATAAAATGTTACTATAATTATTAGCATTTGGGTTCAAATGGGGATAGAAGCAAGTTTTAATTTATAGTTGATCACTAATTCAGGGAAAAACATATTTTTAACTATGCAACGTATCTAAATCTAAGAAATGTTAGTAGAAATATTATTGTTAACTTGCTCACTGAGCGCTTGCACAATAGCTGCCTGATGCACCTCATCACTATAACCCTGATTCTGTTCAGGACTAATTCCTAATTTCAAAAATAAAGCATTATCTTTCTCGACTTGAGGATTGGTTGTGGTGAGCAATTTATCCCCATAAAATATTGAATTTGCCCCTGCTAAAAAAGCCAATGCCTGCATTTGCTCATTCATTTTTTCCCGCCCAGCTGATAATCGTATATGTGATTTAGGCATCATAATCCGAGCTACTGCCAGCATTCTGATAAAATCAAATGGTTCAATATCCTTCTCATCTGCTAATGGTGTACCCTTAACTTTAACTAAATTATTAATAGGAACACTTTCTGGATGTTCATCCAGATTAGCCAATTGAATTAATAAACTGGCTCGGTCTTTTAATGTCTCTCCCATGCCCAGAATTCCTCCTGAACAAATTTTAATACCAGCTTCTCTGACGTAAGCCAATGTTTGCAAACGTTCGCTATAGGTACGAGTGGTAATAATGTTTTGGTAAAATTCTGGTGAAGTATCTAAATTGTGATTATAGAAATCTAAGCCAGCATCGGCTAAAGCGTAAGCCTGTAGTTGTGTTAGTTGTCCCAAAGTCATACAGGTTTCCATGCCCAGTGCTTTAACACCTTTTACCATCTCCAGTACATAAGGCATATCCCGCTTAGTAGGATGTTTCCATGCCGCGCCCATGCAAAACCGTGTTGCCCCTATTGCTTTAGCGGCTTTAGCTTTCTCAATGACTTTTTGAACTTCGAGTAATTTTTCTTTATCAAGTCCGGTATCGTAATGTATCGACTGCGGACAATATTTACAATCTTCAGGACATGCTCCAGTTTTTATTGATAACAGGGTAGAAACCTGTACTTTATTAGCATCAAAATATTGCCGATGTATCGTTTGGGCTTTGAAAATCAAATCATTAAATGGTAGTTGAAAAATTTCCATTACTTCAGGTAATGTCCAGTCATGACGAATGGCATTTGAAGACATAAAGTTTCCTTTAAACTATAAGCATAAATTGACATGACATCATAATGTCTAATGCTAACATGTCAATTAATTTCATGAATAAAGTTTGGTCTTAAATAAATTTTGTTTAGATTTTTTCCTGTATAAGAAAAGTGTATGATTACTGTTTGGCTATAAGCTCAGATCAATCTGAAAAGGGAATCTATTATGAAAAGCTGCGTAATTATTAGTGGTCATAGTCGTGGTCTAGGTCGTGCTTTGACAGAATTATATCTGCGTCAGGGTAGAAAAGTTATTGGTTTATCGCGTAAAGGCTGGGAAGATTCCCCAGAAAAACTTGTAGAGTATTCGATAGACTTTACCGATCCAGAGGCCTTATCCGTTTTGTTACGTTCAGCTTTCTGGCAAAATAACCTTAGCGATATAGATGAATTAATATTGATTAATAATGCCGGTACAGTGGAACCAACAGCCTTGGCTGGACTGCAAGACAGCGAGGCTATTATTCATGCAATTAATATTAATGTTACGGCTCCCATTTTGCTGACCAATGCAGTTATTGCCATGGCAACACAAGCTACAGACATTCGTATTGCTCATATCAGCAGCGGTGCCGGCCGACATGCTATATCCGGCTGGAGCGTTTATGGAGCTACTAAGGCAGCTTTAGATCAACATGCCGCAGTGATAGCCACAGAACAACACAAGCATATACGTATCGCCAGTATTGCCCCCGGAGTCGTGGATACTGACATGCAGCAAAATATTCGTGCTGCTGATGCTAAATTATTTCCAGATGTACAAAATTTTATTAATATGAAAGCAAATAACAAGTTACAAGGTACTACTGATACAGCACAATCAATTGCTACCATGATAGCGGCTGCAGAATACGGACAGGTAGTGAAACGAGATGTAAGAGAATAAATTGAGCTTTGTTATAATAGTTTCCTTTTGCTTTTCTGAGCTGCTTTAATGACTACAGATGCCTATCAACTACAGTTAAATGACAAAGAGCACTATTTTAACAGTCTGTTTGCTGATTGTAATTTACCAGCTTTGGAAATTTTTCCTTCTGCTGCAAAACACTATCGTATGCGGGCTGAGTTTCGCATCTGGCACGATGATGACTCTTGTTGTTATGCCATGTTTTCAGCTGGAGACAAAGCTGGTAAGGGCAAAGTTCATAAATTAGAGAATTTTGATATTGCCCATCATCATATTAATGATTTGATGCCGAAATTGCTGGAACAAATCCGGCAACAACCGATTCTGCGTAATCGCCTATTTCAGGCTGAGTTTTTAACGACGCTGGCAGGGCAAACGCTCGTTACCCTGATCTACCATAAGGTCTTGGATGACGAATGGAGTCTTGCAGCTAATCAGCTGGCTAACCAACTTGGAATTTATCTAATCGGACGCAGTCGTGGGCAAAAAATTGTGGTCAATCAAGACTATGTGCTGGAAAAATTAACAGTTCACGATGAAGTATTTCAGTATAAACAAATGGAAGGGAGTTTTACTCAGCCAAATGCTGAAATTTGTCAGCATATGCTTGAGTGGGCTTGTGATGTAGCTAAAGAAATCCCTCACGGTGATTTACTGGAACTGTATTGTGGCAATGGCAATTTTACTTTGCCTTTATCCCGCCATTTTAAACGTGTTCTGGCTACCGAAGTGTCCAAAACATCCGTACAGGCTGCACGCTGGAATATAGCCACAATGGGAGCAAAGAATATTGCGCTGGCACGATTATCTGCTGAAGAATTTACGCAGGCGTATCAAGGTGTGCGTTTATTTAAGCGTTTGACTGATGAAAAAATTGATCTGAACAATTATGCATTTAGTACAGTATTTGTTGATCCTCCCAGAGCTGGTATTGACGAGCAAACGCTTAGATTATTGCAGAATTTTGATAATATTATTTATGTTTCCTGCAATCCGGTAACTTTGCATGCTAATCTCCATACCTTGATGCAAACACATATGCCGAAACGAGTCGCTTTATTTGATCAATTTCCCTTTACGCCACATATTGAATCAGGGGTCTGGTTACAGCGCCAATAATATAAACTTTGACGTTAAGCATGTTGGTTGGTGCTTGGTTTGATCATGGAGATATAAAAAAAGACTGCTTATTGGAAGCAGTCTTTTTATTCATATTAACACAATTATTTTTGTTCTTCGGTTTGTACTTTTTGACGTAAACGTAAGCCTAATTCACGTAATTGTTTTTCATCTACATGATTTGGCGCATCTACCAGTAAATCCTGTGAACGTTGTGTTTTTGGGAAAGCAATAACATCACGAATAGATTCAGCTCCGGCCATTAAGGTTACTAATCGATCCAGACCAAAGGCCAGACCGCCATGAGGAGGAGCACCGTATTTCAGATTGCTGAGCAGGAAGCCAAATTTATTTTGCTGTTCTTCGGGACTGATATTTAATGCAGCAAAAACTTTTTCCTGTATATCTGCACGATGAATACGGATTGAACCACCACCAATTTCCCAGCCATTTAATACCATATCATAGGCGCGAGCAAAACAGTTTTCGGGATCTGTAGCCAGCAAATCTTCATGACCGGCTTTCGGTGCGGTAAATGGATGATGCATAGCTGACCAGCGGTTTTCTTCTTCATCATATTCGAACATAGGAAAATCCACTACCCATAACGGGCGCCATTCATCAGTAAAATAGCCATTTTCGCCACCGTGCTCATGACCAATTTTGATTCGCAGTGCGCCTATAGCTTCATTAACCACTTTTGCCTTATCCGCACCAAAGAAGATAATGTCACCATTTTGGGCATTGGTTTTTTCAATAATGGTTTGCAATACCTGATCAGATAAGAATTTAACAATGGGTGATTGTAGGCCACTATCTTCAGTATTATTGATTTTGCTGATGTCATTAACTTTAATATAAGCTAATCCTTTGGCGCCATAAATACCCACAAATTCGGTATAGGTATCGATTTCTTTACGACTTAATTTGGCACCATTTGGCACGCGTAACGCCACAACCCGACCATTTTTCATATCAGCAGCAGCACGGAATACTTTGAATTCTTCCGTTTTCATTTCTTCGGTTAACTCTGTAAATTTCAGATCTACGCGTAGATCCGGTTTATCAGAACCATACCAATACATGGCCTCATTCCATGTCATGCGTGGGAATTTAGGCAGATCAATCGTCAATGCTTCCTGAAAAACAGTTTTTACCATGTTTTCAGTAATATCCATGATTTCTTCTTCATTCAGAAAAGAAGTTTCAAGGTCAATCTGGGTAAATTCTGGCTGACGATCAGCACGTAAATCTTCGTCGCGGAAGCATTTGACGATCTGATAATAACGATCAAAACCAGCTACCATCAGAAGTTGTTTAAATAACTGCGGAGATTGTGGTAAAGCAAAAAATTCACCCGGAAATACCCGACTGGGTACTAGATAATCTCGGGCACCCTCTGGAGTTGAACGGGTTAACATAGGTGTTTCAATATCTATAAAACCCTGACTATCTAGATAGCGACGCACGCCCATAGCTACACGATAGCGCAAACGCAGATTGTTTTGCATGATCGGGCGACGTAAGTCAATGATGCGATTAGTCAGGCGAACATTTTCACTAATATTTTCATCATCAATTAAAAACGGAGGAGTAGCCGCTGTATTTAAAATTTCGATTTCTTTAGCCAGTAGTTCAATACCACCGGAGATCATTTTGTCATTTTTAGTGCCTTCTGGACGAGCGCGAACACGTCCAGTAATGCTTAAAACGTATTCATTTCGAGCAGAATCAGCCAATGCAAATGCTTCAGGAGTATCGGGATCAATGACTACCTGTATAATGCCTTCGCGATCGCGTAAATCAATAAAGATGACGCCGCCATGATCACGACGCCGATGCACCCATCCTTTGACAGTGACGGTTTGATCCAGATAGTTTTCATTAATTAGACCACAATAGTTTGTTCGCATCTTAATGCCTTTGTTACTGTAAATTACAATAAATTAGATTATAGGAAATCTTAACGGTAATGATTAGTGAGTTTTGCTATTCTTATGTGCAAAAATATCGTGCAATTTCGGTTGCGGATGTTCATCTGGTTGAACCATACCTAATGAAATAACATATTTAAGCGCATCATCAACGCTCATATCAATTTCATGCACATCATTATGATGTACCATTATATAGTAACCACCTGTTGGATTTGGTGTGGTGGGCACGTAGATAGGTATATAGTCTTCACCAGATTTGCTGCCAAAATGATGGGGCAGGGTGTTGCTAATTTCAGTAGGAATATGCCCGGATACAAAACCAATTGTCCAGATATTTGCCTGCGGAAAAGGGACCAGTACTGGTGTTTTAAAAGACTGACGAGAATCAGACAACAAAGACTCAGATACTTTTTTTACGCCAGAATAAATGCTTTTGACAACTGGTATTCGCCCCCATAATGCATCCCAAATGGCTAAAACTCTGCGCCCAAGCATATTAGCTGTCATCAGGCCAGTCAAAAACACCACAACCATGGCTATCAATATACCTATACCAGGAATTTTAAAGCCAAAAATAGCTTGTGGTTGCAATCTGGCAGGTAAAATGGTGATCAAATGATCTGCAATATCAATAATATAACCAATCGCCCAAATGGTCACTATAATAGGCAACCATACCAATACACCCATAAGCATATATTTTTTAAATGATTTTTTAAGTTTTCCGCCCTCGGCAGGCTGTGGTGACATAGTTGGGTGCATTCCTTACATTAAAAATGAATTTGACGATATAAAATTTTATATTATACCTATATCCTGTCATTTTTACAGTGGAAATTGGTAAATGCTGTTTGACTTAATTAACAGATAATTGTGATTCAAAATAAACTAGACAGTATCAAAGCCATTATACCCACACTATTGTTCTTATAATTTTCTTTTTGAGATAGTTTACATTTTATCTAAACAACAATTTCATTCAGTAAGTTTTTTACTAATTAAAGTTATTCACCTGTCTGTGCAAAATTGGTCTTTTGATTTTTTTAATACATTGCAATAATTTAATATTTTACGCCATAATGCATCTGACATAAAATCCATAAATTTAGTTGATAGATGAGTGACTGCCTGTGGATATTGGACTTCTGCGTAGAAAGCGCCCGGTAAAATTAGCCCCATGGCTGCCGTGGTGGGTTGCTGGCGTATGTTTATCTTTCACACTGCCACAAAATAATTATCAGAACTGGCTTATAGGAATTTTGTTAACAGCATTGCTGACCATGATAACTAAATGGAAATGGTGTCGTAACTGTTGTTGGTTTGGTATCGGTGTTATTTTTGCTATGTGGCGTACACAGTTGGTAATACAGCAGCAATGGCCATTGAATACTAAAGCTGAGATTCAGGAAGTTAATCTTGTTGTGACTGATATCGCTCAAACTGACCGTTCTCGAAGCCGGTTTCAGGCGCAGGTGCAATTACGAGATGGAAGTATACAGAATTGGCTATTTACAGATTATGCTAAACAAACGTGGCTAGCTGGTAGTGAGTGGCGAGTCAAAGCCAGAGTACGTGCTATTATTGGTGAGAACAATACTGTTGGCTTTAATCGCGAAGCATGGGCATTAGCTAATCATATTGGTGCAGTAGCAACCATTAAAGGTAATCGGCTACCGATTAAATCTGCTAATCGTTGGAAGGGTACTTTATCCAGATGGCGGGCTAAATTAGGTGAAAGATGGCAAAAGCAACATAAAAATTATCCGCAGGGTGTTGCTTTGCTTAAAGCCTTAGCAGTTGGCGAACAATCAGCTTTACCAGCGCAAGCATGGCAGATTTTTCGACCCTTAGGTTTGAATCACCTAGTCAGTATATCTGGCTTACATGTGGGCATGTTAGCCATGCTGGCAGCGTGGTTGTGTGGCAAATTACTGCATTTTATTCCTTTGCCTGTGCAACAACCGTGGATCTATAAGCGAATAGCGGCAGTGATTACCGCCATCATTTACAGTGCACTAGCCGGTTTTGCGGTACCAACACAGCGCAGCATGCTTATGATCATTATTTTGGCCTTAACATGGAGACGCGGCCATCTGACAGCTATGCAATCTTGGTGGTTAACCATAGCCACAGTATTGCTGGTAGATCCTTTGGCTGTTTTAAGTATAGGATTTTGGTTATCTTTTTTGTTGGTTGCTGCACTAATATGGGCTGGAGAAGGTGTTGGTCAGTTACCTAAATGGCAGCAACTATTGCAATCACAATGGGCAGCGGGCTTAGCATCATTGGTTTTGGTAGCCAATATATTTGGTTCTGTTCCATTAATGTCAGCACCAGTAAATGCAGTTGCCATTCCATGGTTCACTTTAGTATTAGTACCACTGGCTTTAATTTCATTAATTGTACCTTGGTCTTTTTTCTCTACTTTGGCTGCATGGGTAGCAGAAAATACCATGCAGGTTTTGTATACAATAGCCAATTATGCACCCGAGTACTATCCTGCTCATGCACCGATAGGTTTATGGCTGTTAGCCATTATTAGTATTATTATTTTATTGCTGCCTCGAGGATTTTTTCTCCGTCCATTATGTCTATTGATTCTAGGCTTATTGCTAACTTATCGTCCTCCCAAGCCTTCAGTCAATGAAGCAACAATTCGGATATGGGATGTTGGTCAAGGTTTAGCTGTTAGCGTGAGCACAGCCAAACACGAATTATTATTTGATACAGGTACGTTATATGCGGCGCAATCAGCACTATTCCCCAATCTTCAGGCAGCCGGAATCAGATCTTTAGATAGTTTAGTGTTATCGCATCATGATGCGGATCATGACGGTGGCGCCATGATGATAAAAAACCAATTGCAACCTCGGCAAATTTATGCTGGTCAAGCCAATAGTTATTCTTTTCAGGCGCAGCATTGCGAGAGTGGTACAAGCTGGCAGTGGGATGGGGTATGGTTTGAGTTTCTTAATTTACCTGTCGATGCAGAAGCAAAAAAAAATGATCGAAGTTGTGTATTACGGGTTGTCAGTGCCGGCAAAGCCATTCTTATTACTGGTGATTTAGGTAAACGTGGTGAACAGGCATTGGTGGCGAAATATGGAGACAAGCTTTATAGCCAAATTTTGATCTTGGGCCATCATGGTAGTCGTACCTCTAGTGATCCTGCATTTATACAAACGGTTCAGCCAGATTTTGCTATTGCCAGTGCTGGGTTTGCTAACCAGTACAATCATCCACATAAGCAAATACAAGAACTCATAAAGCAAGAAAATATTGAGCTTTTCCAGACGGGACGAATGGGTGGTTTACAAACGACATTATCTGCCAAATCCATCCGCTGGCAATTATTAAGCACTAAGCAAGCATACTGGCAGCGTAAACCAATGGAAAAACCCGAAAATCGATAGTAATCAATTTACGATATCGGCGTATAATATAATCACTTTTTCAATATGTTGTGTTGGGATAGATATGTGTTGGCGAAAATATATTGGGTTAAGTATTTTGTTTGGTTTATTGCTTACTGGCTGTGCCACACCGGAACAGAAAGCCGCCAAAGCCGCTGCAGAAAAAGCAGCACAACAAAAATTACAGTTAGATTTAGCTGCACAATGTGATGCACGTACTGCTGAATTGATGCAGCTCCAAATGCAAAATCCAGCATTTTTTACAGATCCTCTGAATGCCAAAATAGCTCAAGAGTATCGACAAAAAGTCAATCTACCCATGTTCCAGAATTGCTATAAACTGGCTTGGGATAATTATGTCAATAAAATGCGAGTTGAACAGTTGCGTATCTGGGAAATGCAACGCAATTGGGATGATGATCTGAACTGGAGAATGTTTCGTCCGCGTTTATGTCGCGGTATCCATAATGGCCGTTCTATCGTGTATCGTTGCTAAATTTAAATATAATTCTCGTAAACCATTATGCCGACAAATTTAATTTTGCTGTTAATCGCTCTAGATTTTATAAATAAAAAAACTGCATCTTTAACCTTTTAAACCTTATCTAAGGAAAGAATGCAGTTTTTTATGAAATCAACATTTTACTCACTTAATACATCAACACCTTTAGGTGGAGTAAATTTAAATATAGAACGATCGAATTTGGGTTTGGTATTGATATTGCTGAAAATAATTGTAGTCTGGTTGCCAAAACTATCTTTCAAATCCATTTTTGCCAGATTATCGCCACGAAACCCAATACGTATATTTTGATAACCAGTATTATTGCGTTTAGGTTTCGCTCGAATATAGTTAATTCCTTCAGCAGAGCCATCTTCAGTTAGTGTATAGTTTGCATTTAATGCTGATTTATTGGAAAGAATTGCTGCAGGAGAATCACCGATTGTTTGATTCTGAGGTCTTTTGGTTACCTGTGCCAGATCCTGATCATATAACCAGACATTTTTACCATCACCAACTATAGTTTGTTTGTAAGGTTTGATGTATTCCCAGCGGAAGAGACCCGGTCGTTGTATAGAAAAATTACCAGAAGTGGTTTGCAATCTTTTTTTACTTTGAACAGTTTGAGTAAATTGTCCAGAAATACCATCTGTATCATTGTTAAATTTATGTAACGTCTCAAGCCCACCTGCCATAACAGATGCACAAGCATACGCAATAAATGTTGTAACTATGGTTTTACCTAAAATTTTCATTCATTATTCCTTTGATCTTAGCATTCGTTAACCACTTATTTCTAAATAATACAGCATAAAGTTATATATCTTATATTCGCATTGTAAGCTATAGCACAATAATGATCTATTTTAAACAGAAAGACAGGATAAATTTATTTGCTAAAATTTCATTTTTCATTGACATGAGATAAAACAGTCAGAATTAAACTGTTATTTGCATGCTAATAACATGAATAAAATTAAAGCGCTCAATTTGATTCGTGTAATTGTTGTCGAACCGCCATCAATGCAAATCCAAGTAAGTTTTTACCACGCCAAGTCAGTGGATTGTCTATATTAGAAGTATTTTCGGCTAAACCTATGCCCCATATTTTGTCTACTGGACTTGCTTCAACTAATATTTTTTGTTTTGTAGATAACAAAAATTCAGCTAAGCGCTTATTTTGCGAAAATTTAGCCACATTGCCTGCTATCACTATTGAAGAACGATGTTCATTCCATATTGCAACATCAAATCCTTTTATTTTACGTCCCAATGATTTGGCTAACGAAGGACTTTTTGCTTTCAGAATTTCAGCCAATATTTGTTCATCTTCAAATAGTTTCGCCTTCGCTGCCATCATATAATGCTCTGCCGTTGGATAATAAACACCATCTACTTTAAAACTACTTGCAAACCATTGGCTTAGGCAGGCTTTAGTGATCTCGGGTGTTGGCAAATTTTGTTTATGCCCCCAAAAATATAAATATTTGAAGCGTTTTCCAGCCCGGTATTTTTTACATAATTCGGTAATGTCCATCATTCAATACCTATTATCAGCCTGATAGCATGGCTGATAGATTTAACAATACTAAAAAGCTATTCAGCTAGCATAGTACCAAAGCTGATTAATAGAAAGCCATGAGTTGAGAAGTCACTATTTCATTGCTGCACTCAAGGCACTGACGTTTGAGCGAAACATATCAAGATAAGTTGCTGCCGGAGCACCTTTACTTAAGGCATCTGAATATAATTGACCAGAAATTTTTATCCCAGTCTCTTTACTAATACGCTGTATCATTTTCGGATTTTTAATATTTTCTACAAACACCGCTTTAATATTCTGATTACGAATTTGATTAATGATTGACGCTACCTGGCGAGCAGACGGTTCTGCATCTGCACTTACACCTTGGGGTGCTATGAAGGTGATCTGATAACGCTTAGCCATATAACCAAATGCATCATGACCTGTAAGAACTTTACGTTTCGAGGCGGGAATAGCTGCAAATGCTTTGGCCGCCCATTGATGTAACTGGTTTAAACGTTGTTCGTAGTTGGCTAGTCGTGACTGATAATAAGCTTTACCGGCAGGATCAATTTTTATCAGCGCATTAGCGATATTGCGTGCATAAGTATGCATTAAAACCGGATCATTCCATACATGTGGATCGTATTTATGTTGGTGATCATGTTTATGATTCCCATCATTCAAAACTTGTGGTTGAATTCCTTGTACTGCATATATTACAGGCACATGACTTTGTTCAGCAGCACGCTGTAAAGATAAAGATTCAAGTCCATAACCATTCAGTAATATTAATTTAGCACTGCGCATCTGCCGCAAATCTTTGCTCAACAACTGATACATATGGGTATCCTGATCAGCACCAATCAAGGTGGAAACCTGAATCCTGTCACCGCCAATTTGTTTGGTAACGTCGCCGAGAATACTGAAGCTGGCTACTACCGGCAATGGTGCAGCCTGTACAAGATGTATAAAAACACTCAAAAATGTAAAAGATAGAACAGAAATAATACGTCTCATATAATTTTATCCAGATGGGTTTTCAGATTAAATGTTTAGACTACATGGTGGCGACTACGTCGATAGAGTTGCCATAAAATGCCATTTTCGGTACCAATAAAAAGAGAAATAATATAAATTAGTCCACAACATAAAATAATTGCCGGCCCTGAGGGCAGATCAATGTAATAAGACAGTAATAAACCGGTAAAACCACATAAGCCAGCTAAAAATGCCGCCAGTACCATTGTCCAGCCCATTGTCTTACTCCATAATCTGGCTGTAATAGCAGGTAACATCATTAAACCTACAGACATTAATGTCCCTAATGCTTGAAAACCTGCTACAAGATTAAGTACTACCAGTATCAGAAATAGAATATGCCATAATGACCCTTTGCCGTTTACTGAGCGCAAAAATAAAGGATCGACACTTTCTATCATTAGCGGGCGATAGATGATGGCAAGCACTATCAACGTAAAACTGGAAACCAATGCCACTAAAGTTAGTGCTGGCAAATCTATAGCCAGAATAGAACCAAATAATAAATTTAAAAGATCAACGCTATTACCATTTTTGCTAACTAATACAACTCCTAAAGCCAAACAAGTCAGAAAAAATGCGGCAAAACTGGCATCTTCTTTTACATGGGCAAAACGACTAGCTAAACCAGCTAACAAAGCCATACACAGCCCGGCAATAAAACCACCTAAGCTCATGGCAGGCAGGCTTAATCCAGCTATCATGTAACCAATTGCCGCTCCCGGTAAAATAGCATGTCCGAGGGCGTCGCCCACCAGACTCATGCGTCGCATCATTAAAAACACGCCAACTGGAGCGGTGCCGATTGCCAGAAACACAATCGATGTCAATGCATAACGCATAAATTCATAATCAACAAAAGGATTTAACATGATTATTTTCGTGAAGTTTATATAAATGATTAAAAAATTAAATTCGCTTTGCTAACTGGTAATATTACTGTACCTATTTGTAACTATTTCATAGTTTTTTACTTATAACACTTTATCCAGATTGATAAATATTAGTTTTATCAATTTGTTAGAACTTTATTTACAATTTTGAAGTTTTACTATTAGATCCCACTTTTCCAGGCTAATATTTCAATTAGCAGCATATGTTTTCAGTTTGGCTTGATATTTAAGGTCAAAAAAGCTTCTCAATTTTTCGATAAATAGTTACGCACAAAAGGCAGAGTAATCCTTAATATTATCTGTGACACCACTGATTCTGTTCTGGTTGCTGCATAGTAATCTGGGCTTGGTGTAAATGGTTTTCAGTCAGGACTTTACTGGTTTCACCTGCTGCAATTACCTTTCGAGCTAGTAATAGCGAATAGGGGAAGTATATTTTCACTTGCTGATAATCATGTAACACCGTAATCACTGTACATTGATGCTGTTTTTGATACTCTTGGATAATATGAAGTAGAGCAGTAGTGGTAGCTTCATCCACGGCATTAAAAGGCTCATCTAGCAATAAGAATTTTGCTTGCTGTATGAGCATACGTGCCAGCAAGACGCGTTGAAATTGTCCGTTCGATAATTGAGCAATCGGCCAGTGAATGAAATTGCTCATACCTACCTGTTCAATGGCAGCATAAACTCGCTGTTTGAAAGTAGTGTTAACGTCTTTAAAAAAACCTATTTCATACCATAGACCCATTGCAGCCAGTTCAAAAACACTCATGGGCTGACTGCGATCAATATCCGATTGCTGTGGTAAATAGGCTATATCTGAACGGCGCAAATTGTTCCATAATATCCGGCCACTATCGGTTTTAACTAAGCCCATTATGGCTTTTAATAACGTAGATTTACCTGCACCATTAGGACCCAAAATAGCCCACATTTCATTTTTACTGAAAGTAAGATCGATGTGATGAATGGCCGGGCTGTGACGATAGCTAACAGTGACATCATTCAGTTCAATACTCATAAAGCACCAATTGCCCAGGCATACATAGCCCATAACCCAGCCAAAAGCAGACTAACCCAGCATAAACGTTTAACAGCGCTGCTAAGCAGTAAAGAAAACATATAGACCCTTATCAAGATTAGGTTTAAAAATGTTACTATATAACATTACATCAATGATACATTATAACAATAATAATACTCAATTCTTTTGAACGGTAACTTACTTAAAATGACGGTAATGAGTCAGAGTACGTATTAGTAAACGATTTGGATGTAAGGCTTGCTGCAATTTCGCAGATAAAGGCGATGGAAGACCCAGAATAGCAGCAGCGATAGCTTCGGCACAAAGCGGTGCCGTCGCCAGACCACGGCTGCCATGAGCGGTATTGACAAAAGCGCCCGGCAGCCAAGGGCAAGGGGTAGTGACAGGATAATTTTTATCATGTTTCAGTTTGGCATAGACATCAAGCATACTTTTCGTGTCACCAATGGGCCCAACTACCGGTAAATGATCATAAGCATCACATCGTAATGCTGCATGTCCCTGTGGTTTGGTCGTTTGTTGCAAATCATTGGCTAAAGCCGGTAGCCATTCGGTTAAGTGCTGCCAGTTAATTTGTTCATCGCTCAGAGTCAGAGTGTCATCATTGTTATTGGGATGAAAAGTTGCTCCAAAACACATTTTATCTTGCCAGACAGGTGTAATATAACTTTTACCACTTAATGCACATTTTAAGCCTTCAGCATAGTCACCCGGATTTGCTGTGGTCGTTTGCCCACGAATTACTTGTAATGGCCAACCAACAATAGGGTCTAACTGATTACTTTGTGCTCCGGCACAAATGACAATATGAGAAGAATGGATAACTTCCTCTACACCGTCTCGTAGGTATGTAACCTGCCAGCAATCACCGTTATGAGCAAGTTGTTGTACCTGAGAATGTGTTAATACATTAATCAGAGGATGAGCTAGCAGGACTTGTACTACACTACGTGGGTTAGCCGTTACCCCAAAAGGCCACCATAAACCTCCATTGGGTAAATCAATACCGGCTATTTTAGATGCCTGAGCAGATGTAACTGATTGGTATAACTGACTATCTGGAAGCTTTGAAGCTAATTGTTGATTACGGAATTGCTCATCAGCACTGAAATCCAAATGTAGTACACCACAGTCTAGTCTTGGTGCGCCTGTCTGCTTTAATAAACTCAGGCTATAGGCATAACCTGAAAGCAATAATTCAGTTTGTGCAGTAGGGTTGGGAGAAATTTTGGCATACAGCAGCCCCTGATGATTTCCAGAACCAGCAGTGGCAATTTCATTTTGTTCAATTACGGTAACCGCTATATTTCTTTGTGCCAGCGCAAAAGCTGTACTGGCACCGGCTATACCAGCACCGATCACTACTACAGATTGTACTGGTATTTGTTCAGGTATCGTTAACCACGGTTTTAGCTTTACAGGCTGATGTTTTACTGCAGAAGAAATACATCGGTTATATGCTGACCATTGCTCATAAACATCTGGTCGGATAACAAGTAATTTTCCTTTGAAAAAAGGACAGGCATAAACTGGCTGTTGTTGCCAGAATGCTCTGGCTTGCTGCAAGAGACATAATATTTTTTGGCCTTCAGGTGTTTCTGCATTCACATCCTGTGGCCAATGTTCAGAAATAATAATTAATTCAGGCTGCTCATCATTAATTAATTGTTGACTCAAACGATCAGCCTGTGGCCATTCCTTATAAAAATAAATACTCATGGTTTATTTGCCGGATTATTGGCTTCAGAGTCAGAACTGGCTCCCTGATTAAGCCATTGCCATTGTTGTTGCAAAGTTTGTCGCAAAGTATCATGTTTTTGCTTAGAAGTATGCAGACCAGCAGTAAGTCGCTGATAATCAATAGTAAAGCTTGGATGCTTAAAGGTACCATTAATTCGTAAAGGTAAATAATTTAACGAATTTCCACGGCGTGTAGCTACCAGAACATTGAAATCCATTTGCTGTTGCTGCCATTTTATATTGCCGTTTCCTTTTATATCAAAGTTATCAGCATGTAACTGGAGATGGCTATTCTCAGTAAAAGAATTATTGATTGGCAAATTTAGCTTGATGGACTGAAATGGCGTGTAGTTAGTTTCGTTGTAGGACAATGCAGTCTGATTATCACTGTGCTGTAAGATATTATTAATATCTATACCGTTCCAGACCCCTTTGCGAATCTGGATTTTGGCATTACCAGTTATATTAGCCAGCGATTTTTTCCAGGATATGCCACTACTGTGCAGATCTATATCTACATCACCCTGACCATCAAGATTATTAAAACCAAACATGTCCTGCATAAATGATTTTATTTGTATGTCTGAAACATGTTGTTTTGTTTTCCAGCTCATAGGAATACTATTGCTGATGTGTAACATGCCTGTTGTTTCGCCACCATACAAATGAAGATTAAGCGGATCAATGGTTAAATTTTCAGCGTCAGCTGTTAATGTGGACTTTACCTGATTAAATTGTACCGTTAGTGTTTGCAAAACATTGGTATTAAATTGAAGTTCGATAATGCGGTTTTTAAACCATTTCTTCCATAAATTTTGCCAGTTTTCTGGTAATGAAGTTAACGGATTTTCCAGATATGGACGTAAATTTAGTTGTGCTAAATTGACAATACCGCTTAATTTGACCTTTTTCCCTTCTTTATGATAATTCAATGATACACTTAACGGTTGATTATCAAATTGTCCTTGTAAATTGATCTGAGTATTACCAGTCTTGTCGCCTTCAACCGTGCCGTTCAAATCACTAATAAATCGAGAGTTAGGGAGCTGGTTGACACTATCCTGATGACTATTGATGGAAAGATTATTTATTAGCCAATGCTCAGTATCCTGCCATGACAATTGTCCATTAAAGGTAAGAGCTGTTTGATAGAAGTTATTTTGCCAGCCACTATCAATCTGAAACTGTTCTATAGACCATTGATTTTTGCTCCAGTTCGCATTACTTGCCGTTAAGGTGGTATTGACATTATTCTCTCCGAACTGAGCAGTGGCTACGCCTGTAATTTGTGGCAGTAACAATGTACCAAAACTAAATTTCCAGTTTTGGCCAGTACCTGAAATGTGAAATTGATGTTGCTGACTTTGCCATTGCCATTGGACTTGTCCTGTCTGTAATAAGTGTTCTTTTGAATTCAGACGAGCGTCAAAATTCCATTGACCAGTACTTTTACCCAGCCACGGTAATTCAGTTTCGATATTAAGCTTAACATCCTGCCATTGAATTGCTGCGTGAGGACGATAAATACCATTAATTTGAAAATTTAGGCTGGCTAGATGGTTGCCACTGAGCAAACCATTTGATTGTAAAGCACTACTATTATTATCTATCGTAGAGAGCTGTAAATTTAAGTTACTGATTTGTTGTAAATTATTTTCATTTTGAATACTGACATGAGCGTTTTCAACAATAAACCGATTTACATGCAAACGAACGGCTGAATCGGAATACTCAAAAAGATTTTGCACATTCCATTGTCCCTGAGGACTCTGAATCAAATTAATTTGCGCATTAAATAACTGCAACTTCTCAATAACCGGCTTACCAAACAAACTTTGCCAGCCCAGACCTATTTTTACTGTTTTAACAAGCGCTATCTCACTATGATCAGTAGAATTATTTAGACGCAAATTATGCAGAGTAACCGTAGGACGAGGAAAAAGTGAGCGACTTATATCCTGATCAAACACTACCTGTTGACCATTTTTAGCGACCACCATGTCAACATGTTTCTGTATTTTTTCAGCATTAAATAAATATTGCAATACCGCTATATCAATGACTAACAATAATAATAGCGTTAAGCAACTAAAAACGATTAACTTTAGCCAAAACTTACCAGAGTGCAGTAAGGAAATCATATTTTATAATTACACTTAATCAGGAAATTAACCTAGGGCAAAAGCCCAAAATAGCTTAGTAAACAAAACAATTGACCAGTCCAGAGTAGCCAACAATAAGCCTTCAAATTTGTATTTTTCAAACTCAGATTTTATATCAAGCTACCCCTTATAAAGTTTAAACAAATTACCAGTTGTCTGACCATTAAAATAACTATACATTTTCACTGATTCGTTTTGCAGCCGTATCAATTAACAGCTGCAGAACGAAGCAAAATTTTCGTCAATTAATGGGATCAATAATACTAAGCTAACCTAAATTTAATCCAAAATACAAACATAACAATAATTAGTTTTCTCAGACAGTCACTAAATGCTACATCGACGAATTACTAACGATAGTCGGCTTCTTAAATATCACCAGCGAATTTCGATTATCCCAAAAGCTAAAACCAGTATAGATTTAAATGTTTTAGTTTAAATGGGAACCAATAATTGATAATAATTGGGCCAGAATTTTAGGATTGGCCGCCACAATATTGCCGCTATTGAGCCAGCTTTGCTCCCCCTGCATATCAGTAACAATTCCACCAGCTTCCTGAACGATCAAAGCACCACCTGCTATATCCCATGGTTTGAGATTAAATTCAAAAAAACCATCCACCCGCCCACTGGCTACATTACATAAATCTAGAGCAGCAGAGCCTTCACGTCTGGCACCGGCAGTTTTACTAAGCACATCTTTTAAAATGGCCAAATAGGTATCCATAATAGATTGATCTACAACCGGAAATCCAGTAGCAATCAAACTACGCAACATATCAATGCGATTGCTAACTCTAATTCTTTTATCGTTTAACAAAGCACCCTGACCACGACTAGCCACATAAAGATCATTTTGTTCTGGTGCATAGACCAGTGCTTCTGCTAAGACGCCCTTATGTAACAAGGCCATTGAAATGGCATATTGTTTATGGCCATGAAGAAAATTTGTTGTTCCATCTAAAGGATCTATTATCCATTGATATTCAGCTTTATTTTCACCCAAAAATCCAGATTCTTCACTTAAAATAGCATGATGAGGATAGACTTCCTGTATGGTGTTGATAATAATATTTTCCGCTTCACGATCTACTTCGGAAACAAAATCATTACTTGCTTTATTATCAACTTTAATATTACTTAAATTACCGCTAGCTCGATGCATCATCTGACCAGCTTTACGTGCTGCTTTCCAGGCTGTAGTTAAAATAGGATTCATACAGATTCTCATAATAGGGCAATATATGCCTTGATATTTGGATATATATTCAATTAGTTTAAAGAACAAATAACGCTTAAAGATAAGCATTCAAAATTTCATTCATTATACGCCAAAAAAGCTATTTATTCAGATTTTGGTCTTAGTATATGTATGAGGAATATGAACAGCCATTTGCAATCTAATAATTAAATTTGCATATAAATAAAATAAACTAATAAAGTTTGCATAAAATTATAAATTTTAAATAAATAGCTATGCTAGTGTTATAAGTGAATAAATAATAAAAAATGACTTATATGTGATTTGTTATTACGAATTAAATTTCAAGATAATAAAAATTGACCATAGCTTCCCAAAAAAATAACTGTAAATAATTAGCGTAAAATAAATATTTATTAACACAATTAATATATATCTATACAGAAAATGCTAATACTCGAATCAATATTAGCTGTAACAGATAAACATGCTATTGGGTCTTGAACAAAAACCTAGTTGTTAGCAATATTGATAATCTTGGAAAATAAAAACATTGCTGATACCAAGATTTAGATTAAATCTAGCTTTTTTCTAGATAGTTTACGAATTTAGTCAATGCTGTCGTATAAGAGTTATTAGACCAATTATTCACAAAATGCTGCAACACAATATATATAAAAAAACTTAACAATCTTGCATTACCTATCTTTTGCTATATATTAATAAATTAAATTTGCAAAATGCTATCTAAAACGATATGAATAAACCTGAATTGCCATCTTATCTAAATAATATACATATTGTTCTGACTCGAACTAGCCATCCTGCTAATATTGGTTCTGCAGCTCGGGCGATGAAAACCATGGGCTTAACCAAACTGATTTTGGTTGCGCCTAAGTTAATGCAAACACCAATGACGCCAGAACCACCGCAATTTGATGCAAATTGTCCAGAGGCATTTACCTTACCTGAAGAAAGCTATATTCTGGCTTCTGGGGCACGAGATGTGTTGGAGGAAGCCAAAGTAGTGTCTACTTTAGCCGAAGCTTTAGCTATGACAACGCTTTCATGCGCATTAACCAGTCGCCGTCGCGAACTGACTGCTCCCCTACATACCCCGCGAGAATTGACACCATCGTTACTGGTCGCTGCACAATCTGATCAACAAGTAGCACTGGTTTTTGGTAATGAAACATTTGGGCTGAGCATTGAAGAAACTCAGCTATGTAATCGACTTATTACCATCAACGGAAATCCAGATTATTTTTCACTCAATCTGGCGCAAGCAGTGCAGGTTATCTGTTACGAACTATTTAGCCAGGTCAATGTCAGCATGGCGCATTTACAACAAGAACTGAATCTGGCCAATCATCAACAAATCAGCAGCATGGTGATGCATTTACGACAAATTATGGATAATGCTGGTTTTTTTAATCGTCGTAATGAAGAAAGATTAATGCGACGTATGGCAGCTATGTTTGATCGGGCCGCATTGACCACCGAAGATATAGATATCCTGCGAGGTTTTTACAATACTATAAACCAGCGAATGCAGTCCAAATAGGTGGAAAAGTTCATCACCTCATTAGCTAGGATTCAATTATTTATGAATTATGCATTAGATGCATTATGGTGGCGCTTGCAAACACCACAAGTTCGCGATTTGGCGACGTTATTAACAGCGCCAGCACCATGGCACACTTTTTGTGAGTTGCCGGTTATACAATTATTGGGCAATGAAGGTTTTCGATTTTTACTTAATCTAGATACACATCCACAAAATCTTCTTAGCTTTCTAAACAAACAACCGCCTCATCACAACCGACTTGGTATTTATGCAGAACAATTATTATGTTTCTGGTTTCAGTATGCACCACATTGCCAATTGATTGGCTCTAATCTGCCTATTGTTCAAAACAAACAATCTTTAGGGGCAGCAGATTTTATTGTTAAGATCGACCAAAAACACTTTCATCTGGAATTAACCTGTAAATATTATGGAGCTGCCCAGCTTGAAATGACCGCTTTTGCTGGTCTTAATCATACAGATAGATTAGTAAATAAAGTTAACAAATTGGAAAAGCAATTAACTTTACTCAGGCAGCTCCCATTATCCGTCTTGCCTGAAGTGAATATTAATATCGCCAATCTACCTTCCGCCAGTATCGTTCGCGGCATGTTATTTACTCCGCAA
Source organism: Snodgrassella alvi SCGC AB-598-O02 (assembly GCA_000725195.1). GTDB lineage: Bacteria > Pseudomonadota > Gammaproteobacteria > Burkholderiales > Neisseriaceae > Snodgrassella > Snodgrassella alvi_G. The sequence continues at coordinate 27,101 of JAIL01000259.1, read as the reverse complement.
GCAAAAATGTACCATCATCCAGTCATTAATCGTTTCTGTTGGCAAGGTTACTGGATAAATAAGTGGACAGACTGGCCAGTTAATTTGCACAAAGATACACGCTTCTGGACGCATAAGCGTTTATCTTTGCTAGCACCTGCCCGAATTAGTAGCGAAGAAACCATGACTTTTGAGCAGGTAAAGCACGTTGAACATGGAATACTAGCGATATTACAACAGCGCGCAGATGGTTATTGGCATGAGGTTGACCGTATTATGAAAATTAATAATGACGAAAATTAATCATAATTAGTTGAAGATATTTGCTACCACATAGGTTTTTATTAAGGCTTATGGTAAAATTATCATTTAATTTTTTGTCTGTCTGAATCAGTAGCCGTATTAGTCATACCAACCAACATCCATGATAGACAAAGCAGAAATCAATTAAACATCTAACTTAAGGGTTTACGATGAGCGTAACGGTAGAAAAACTAGATAATTTAGAGCGTAAAGTTATTCTGTCTCTGAATTGGGATGAGATCAGAACAAAAGTTAATGCGCGGATGAAAGCGGCACAAAAGCGCGCTCGTGTAGATGGCTTTCGTCCGGGAAAAGCTCCGTTAAAAATGATTGACGCCATGTATGGTTATGGCATTCGTGATGAAGTTTTAAACGAATTAACCCATAAAGCATTTGAAGAACTTATCGTATCCGAAAAATTAAAAGTAGCAGGGTTGAAGAGCCTGACAGCTTTAGAAGATGCAGAACAGGACGATGAAAAAGTTTATAAAATCGCCGTAGTGTTTGAAGAATTTCCGGAAATCAAAATCGGTGATCTGAGTACTCAGGAAGTTACAAAAATTACCACAGAAATTGGCGAGACAGAAATTGATAAAACGGTTGAAATTCTGCGTCAACAGCGTACACGCTTTAATCATGTTGAACGTGAAGCACTGAACAATGATCGGGTTATTATTGATTTTAACGGTAAAATTGATGGTGAAGATTTTGCCGGTGGTAGTGCCGAAAATTATGCTTTTATGCTGGGTAAAGAGCAGATGCTGCCTGACTTTGAAGCCGGCGTAATTGGCATGAAAGAAAATGAAGTAAAAGAAGTTTCTGTTACTTTCCCAGAAGACTATCAGAGCAAAGATGTTGCTGGTAAAACAGCAATCTTCACTATCACTCTGAAAAACGTTTCTGAAGCTGTTTTGCCGGAAGTAAATGAAGAATTTGCTAAATCATTGGGCATCGAAGATGGCGATATTAGCAAAATGCGTACTGAAATCAAAAAAAATGTGGAACGTGAAGTTAATCGCCGTGTCAATGAAATGACCAAGGAAAGTGCTATCAATGCATTATTGGCAGCTACTCCAATTGAAGTACCTAGCTCAATAGTTGCCGAAGAAGCCAAAAATTTAGCTGAACAAATGAAAGAAAATTTTGCTGCCCAAGGTATGGATAGTAAAGACTTAAACCTTCCATTGGAAATGTTTAACGAACAGGCTAAACGTCGTGTCAGCATTAGTTTGGCAATGGGTGAACTGGTTCGTGACCAGAAATTGGAGCCAACAGAAGAGCAGATCAAAAAAATTGTTAGCGAATTTGCTGATAGTTATGAAGATCCGCAAGAAGTCATAGATTGGTACTACAGTGACAAAAAAAATCTTCAGGGTCCAACCTCGCTTGCTATTGAACAAAATGTAGTTGACTACATTTTAAGTAAAGCAAAAGTTACCGATAAAGTTATGTCTTTTGAAGAAGTTATGGGTCAACAGGCACGAGCTTAAGCTGAGCAGCCATTTCGGATAATATATAAAAGCACCAAAGTACTTTAGCTGCTTAGGTGCTTTTCATTTTGATAAAGGATAATCTATGTCGAAGATTGAAAATCTAGGTCTGGTGCCAATGGTGGTTGAGCAAAGCGGACGCGGTGAACGTGCTTATGATATCTATTCACGTTTATTGAAAGAACGTATTGTCTTTATGGTTGGTCCGGTAACAGATGAAACAGCAAATTTAGTCGTTGCTCAGTTGTTATTTCTCGAAAGTGAAAACCCAGATAAGGATATCTCTCTGTATATCAATTCTCCAGGAGGCTCTGTAACTGCGGGTATGTCTATTTTTGATACCATGAATTTTATCAAACCAGATGTTGCGACTTTATGCTTGGGGCAGGCTGCCAGTATGGGTGCTTTTTTATTATCAGCAGGTACAAAAGGGAAACGTTTTGCCTTACCCAATAGTCGCGTTATGATTCACCAACCTTTAATTAGTGGGGGGCTTGGTGGTCAGGCATCTGATATTGAAATTCATGCACGGGAATTACTGAAATTGAAAAAGCAATTGAATGAACATCTTGCCAAACATACCGGTCAAAAACTTGAACAAATAGAGAAAGATACTGATCGAGACAATTTTATGTCTGCTGAAGAAGCAAAGGAATATGGCTTGATTGATGAAGTTCTTATTCACCGAGTTAAATAAGTTTGATTTTAGCCAATTACCAATTAGCAATAAAAAATCGAAACAATTTGTTTCGATTTTTTATTATCTGAATCAGGAAAATATCCATAGTTGATCAAAAAAATAACTTATTCTACTTAGTTGATTATTTTTTTCGTTCATTACCAATCCCCATTAGCATAGCCAGAATCATCATAACCGACAAAGTGGCGGTACCGCCATAACTGACTAATGGCAACGGTACGCCAACCACAGGTAAAATACCACATACCATCCCCATATTAACAAATGCATAACAGAACAAGGTTAATGTCAGCGCACCGGCCAGCGTCCTTGAGTATAAAGTTGGGGCTTTAAAAGTGATATACAAACCGCGCATCAGTATAAATGTATAAACAGATACCAGTAAAATATTTCCGATTAAGCCGAATTCCTCACCAAATACAGCAAAAATAAAGTCAGTGGTTGACTCTGGGATATAATCAAGATGAGTCTGAGATCCTTCCAGCCAGCCCTTACCCCAGACACCACCGGAACCAATGGCAGTCATAGATTGTAAAATATGATAACCTGCACCAAGACGATCTTTGGTGGGGTCCAGTAATGTCATTACCCGCATACGCTGATAATCATGCATTCCATAATTCCATATCAGCGGGAGCATCGCCACAAAGCCAATAATAGCGGAAATAATCACTTTCCAGGGCAAGCCTGCGAAGAATATAACAAATAAACCCGATGCCATAATCAAAGTCGCCGTACCTAAATCAGGCTGCTTAAGAATTAAGGCAACTGGTATAAAAATTAAGATAAAGGCAGCAATATAATGATACCAGCGAATATTACTTTCATTTTTCTGGAAAAACCATGCGATAAGCATTGGGACAGCAATTTTCATGATCTCAGAAGGCTGAATACGTGCAATGCCAATATTTAACCAGCGCGTTGATCCGTTAACTGTGATACCAACAAAATGTACGCCAAGCAATAGCAATATGCCCATGACATACATTGGCAAAGCAAAATTACTGAGAATTTGGGGCGGTGTTCGTGCAATTAGCCATAGCAATATAAAGCTTAATATGGTATGTATAGTTTTGTTTTCTAATTGCCCGAAATCTTGTCCATCAGCAGAATAAAGCAGAAATAGACTCATCACATAAATGATCAGTAGAGCATAAAAAATCCATACATCCATCGGTGCCCACAAATTATGCCATAATCGTTTAAACCAGTTAAATTCCGTTTTCATGGTTTAGCCTGTTCACTGGTTTGAGGACGATAAGCACGCAACAATGATGGAATAGCCGCCTGATTATGGCCGTTAAACTCTCTTGCATCCATCGTTGCATTATTACTTAAATCATTAGAAAGCTGATCAGAAGATTGTTTATTTTCCGCTACTTGAGGCAGATTTTTAAGTTTAAGAAGATAAAAGTCCGCCAGTTGCCGGGCTAAAGGTGCTGCAGTTGCTCCCCAGCCATTATTTTCAAGTATTACAGCAATAGCAATTTGTGGTTTTTCAACAGGAGCAAACGCAATAAACCAGGCATGGTCGCGTAATTGCAATTTTAGCGCAGCAGCGTTGTATCGTGCTCCTTGTTTAATCTGGACTACCTGAGCTGTCCCTGTTTTACCTCCCATTGTGTAAGACAATCCCGAACCTATTGCCGCTGCTGTGCCACCAGGTCTTAGCACTTTTTGCATAGCTTGTTTAACATACTCAAAATTACTGTATTGAAATGGTAATTTTCTGATAGGTTGCGGATCAATTAAAATCTTTTTCTGAGTATTATGATCAAGCAGAGCTTGTACAAGGTGAGGACGGTAGACAACACCATCATTAGCCAAAATAGCTGTCGCAAATGCTACTTGTAATGGAGTATAGGCATTATAACCTTGTCCGATAGCCATGCTCACACTATCAGCAGGTTGCCAAACTCTGGCAGCCGGTTTGGATTTTGCAAATCTTTTTGCCTTCCATTCGCGAGTAGGCAAAACACCGGCATATTCATGATTGAGATCAATACCAGTTTGTTTACCAAGATTAAACTGAGCCAGGTAAGGAGACATTCGATCTACACCCATCTCGTAACCCAAGCGGTAAAAAAAGGTGTCTGACGAAACCTGAATTGCTTTACTTAAATCAGCTGTACCATGTCCGCCACGAGCAGCATCGCGAAATAAATGCGTTGAACCAGGTATACTCCACGCTCCCGGAGCAGGTAAAACGCTATTTTGGGTCAGTTTGCCACTTTCTAATGCCGCCATTGCCATAAATGGTTTGAAAGTCGATCCAGGCGGATACATACCTTGTGTCACCCGATTCAGTAAAGGGTGCTGCCAGTCTTCATTCAAATTTTTCCAAGTTTCACTATCGATCCCATCTATGAAAAGATTAGGGTTGTAACTTGGTTTGGAAACCATGGCTAAAATGGCTCCAGTCTGCGGATTAATGGCAACCATAGCACCGCGTTTATTACCCATCAATCGGTCAGCCTCCTGCTGTACACGAATATCCAAACCCAGACGCAATGTTTGTCCAGGTACCGGAGCCACTGTTTTAATGGTACGAACAATATGTCCTTGAGCGTCTTTTTCTACTTCGCGAAAACCAGGTGTACCATGCAATTGACGCTCATAATAATCCTCCAGTCCCATCTTGCCAATATGAGTACTACCACGATATAAAGATGTCAGATTTTCTTTATCCAGCGCCGCCATATCCTTGTCACTAATACGCCCAATATACCCAATTATATGCGCCAGTAATTCGCCATATGGATAGTCGCGAAATGTACGAGCATTAATTTCTACACCCGGGAAACGGTACAGTACGGCTCCGAGCTTACTGGCCTCTTCCATAGTCAGTTTTAATTTTAAAGGCACTTTTTCAAAGGAGCGATAATCGGCTCTGAATTTCTTAAATCGTTTCATATCTCCGGGTGTGATATCTACATAAGCACGTAAAGCTTCGATAGTGTCATCCAGCTTACCAGATATTTCATTTGGTATGATTTCCAAAGAATATGCGGGATAATTATGTGCTAATACCACGCCATTAGTATCAATTATCTCACCACGAATTGGGGGAGTGGGAATTAACGAAATGCGATTATTGGTTGCAGCCATTACATAATCATCATGCTTTATAACCTGTAAATACACGAAACGCGCGATAAGAATACTAAAACATAAAATGATCAATACAAAAGCAACAGCAATCCTTAACCACAAATCACCATTTTGGATGGGTTTGGGGCTACGTTTTTTCTTCGTGCGAAATTGCAATGCTTTCATAAACGTCGGGAGTAAACTAAGTAAAGCATAAATTTAGATATCAATGGCCACAATAAAGCACTGATAAAAGGGGAGACAAACAAGTTCCAGCCTGCAAATTGATGACTGGCAAAAAAATGAACAATAATTAAAATGATTGTCATCAGTAGTAGGCTGACAAAAATCAATAATGATTGATAGCCGTAGGAATAGCCCAACATTTGTAAACGATTTTGATCAATAACGTAAACAGCAGCCATTAATGCCAGCGCATGTTGACCAAATGGTGAACCAGTACCCACGTCTACGATCAGTCCTAAAATAAAGGCAACACCTATACCAACATACTGCGGTCGATACAAACACCAGTACATCGCCATGACTGCTACACAGTCTGGAAACCAACTGGCAACCGGTTGAGGGAAAGGAATTAAATCCAGTAATACTGCTATCACCAGACTTAATATAATAAACCGTTTTTTAGTACGGCGATGCAGGCTATCAAATTCAGTCATGGCGGTTAGAAGAAATATTAGCAGCTGAAGTTTCAGCTTGGGAGGTTAACGTTTGGACTTTCTTTTGCGGTATAACTAAAACAAAATTACTGTTTCGTAAATGGGCTATAGGCTCGATTTGTGCTCGATAATAGGGTGAACCATTACCATTTTGTGCTTGTTTAACTGTTGCAATAGGAATTCCGGCTGGATAAATGCTATCCATTCCTGATGTCACCAGTAGATCGTTTTGTAATAAGCTAGCATTGGCGGGGAAATAGCGTAAATCCAGACTACCAGAATGACCATACACTAAGGTTCTAACTCCGGTGCGCATAACCATAGCCGGTATGACCGAGTTACCGTTGGTAATTAATGTCACTTCTGCACTATAAGGTCGTACTGCTGTAATTTGACCGATCAGACCATTTTCATCACTAACGGGATCGCCTTCCATCACCGCATGCTGACTACCCTTGTCAATGATAAAGCGATCGGCAAGAGGGTTAGAAATATTGGAAACAATTTGCGCTACCTGTGATTGTGGCAATGCTGCTTTTTGCAACTCAGTTAACTGATCTAGCTTGGCAACAGTTTTTAGCTGCACTTCCTGTTGATGAATACGCATTTTCAATTGAGCATTTTGTTCTTTTAATTGCTTATTTTCCAGATTCAAATGCTGTTGGCTTTCAAAAAAAATTATGCTCTTGGCAAACGCATTTATTGGTTGCTGGGCTAACCACTGCAAGGGATACATAGCCGTAGCAATATGACTACGAGTTGCATTGACAACACTATATCGATTGTCCAGCAACAGCAAAGCCACCGCCACCAGAGATAAGACGATAAGCTTACTGGTATTGCGAAGGCCACTGTTAACAAAATTTAAGGAAGGCTCTGCCATCGTTAATTACGTCAGATGTCAAACAAAATTTAAGGATTTGATACGAATACAGAATTCATTTTTCCTATCATATCAAGAGCATATCCTGAGCCACGTGCAACACAGGTTAAAGGATCTTCTGCAATCATAACTGGTAAACCAGTTTCTTCAGAAAGTAAGCGATCCAAACCCTTTAGCAGAGCACCGCCACCAGTTAAAACCAATCCTCTATCGGCAATATCTGCACCCAGCTCAGGTGGTGTTTGTTCTAAAGCATTTTTTACTGCCTGAACAATCTGATTTAAAGGTTCCGTTAGTGCCTCCAAAACCTCATTGGAACTAATAGTAAAGGCACGCGGAATTCCCTCAGCCAGATTACGACCTTTAACTTCAATTTCTTTAACCTCCATGCCTGGAAATGCTGAACCAATATTCTTCTTAATCTCTTCAGAAGTTGATTCGCCAATTAACATGCCGTAATTACGGCGCACATAATTAATAATCGCTTCATCAAAAGCATCACCGCCAACACGAATAGAGTGTGAATAGACCACCCCAGACAAAGAAATAACCCCAACTTCAGTGGTACCACCGCCGATATCGACAACCATTGAACCAGTTGGCTCTTCAATAGGCAAACCAGCACCTATGGCAGCTGCCATAGGCTCTTCAATCAAATTCACTATTGAAGCACCAGCCGCCAGAGCTGAATCTCTGATCGCTTTGCGTTCTACTTGAGTTGAACCACAAGGAACACAAATAACGATACGTGGTGCAGTAAAGCGACTATTATTCACTTTTTTAATGAACTGTTTGAGCATTTTTTCAGTCACATTAAAGTCAGCAATAACCCCGTCTTTCATCGGACGAATAGCCTGAATGCTGCCGGGTGTTCTGCCCAGCATTTTTTTAGCAGCCGTACCAACAGCTAGCATGCCATTTTTGGCATTGCCATGATCATTTTGAACAGCAACAACAGAAGGTTCGTTTAAGACAATACCTTTATTTTTTATAAAAATTAAAGTATTAGCTGTACCTAGATCAATAGCCAGATCGTTGGAAAAATATTGTGTAAAAAAGCGAAACATGAGCCTGTCCTAATTGACTTTTAAATTATCTATATTATATATGATTAACAATTTTATAGCGTATTGACCATAAATAAATCAATCCGCCAAAGAATAGGGAATTCGGTTATAATTCGGAGCAACGTATTAACCAAAACAGAACGCGCAATGATACCGCAGTTTGCCCGTTTTGCTAAATTAAATTTAAGGATTTTTGATGGCTTTAACTTTAGGTGATGTTGATAAACTTGCCCGCCTTTCTCGCTTGAATCTGTCAGAAACAGAACGAAGTAGCATGCTAACCGAGCTCAATCATATTTTTGAACTGGTAGAAAAAATGCAAACGATCAATACTGACGGGGTAGAACCTATGGCTCATCCGCATGAATTGGCTCTGCGAATGCGTGCCGATAAAGTTACTGAAACCGACCAGCATAGGATTTTGCAGGCCTGTGCACCATTAGTTAATAAAGACTTATATCTGGTTCCCAAAGTTATTGAATAAAATATTTATCCATAGCAACTTTTGCATAATATCAGCAGAGACTTACAGACAACCAGTCTTTTGGACATCATATACTAAATAATACTATGCCAAAAAATTACACTTTAAAACAATGCAGTGAATTATTGCAATCAAAACAGATTTCTGCAACCGAGTTGGCACAAGAATATCTAAATTCCATTGATGAAGACAATGCCAGCTTAAATGCTTACATTACCCTCAATAAAGAGCAAACCATAACCGAAGCTAAATTAGCTGATAGCATGCTTGCTCAGGGTTATGCCAATGTCTTAACCGGTGTTCCAATTGCCATTAAAGATATTTTCTGTCAACAGGGTTGGCGTAGCGCCTGTTCCAGCAAAATGCTGGATAACTTTGAAGCACCATATACTGCTACTGTTATTCAAAACCTGCTTAATGCTGGCATGGTGACATTAGGACGCACCAATATGGATGAATTTGCCATGGGTTCTACGACAGAATCCTCTTACTATGGCAATACTCATAATCCATGGCAGCTACAACATGTACCCGGTGGTTCTTCAGGTGGTTCCGCAGCCGCGGTTGCAGCTCGGCTAGCGCCTGCAGCGTTGGGTTCTGATACTGGTGGTTCTATTCGTCAGCCAGCGTCTCATTGTGGTATCACCGGCCTTAAGCCCACATATGGCGTTATCAGTCGTTTTGGTATGGTTGCTTATGCATCCAGTTTTGATCAAGCTGGGCCAATGGCACAGAATGCTGAAGATTGTGCTTTATTACTGAATGCAATGGCCAGCTTTGATCAGCGGGACTCTACCAGCATTGAACGCAATCAAGAAGATTATACTCGTGATTTAAATCTATCTTTATCAGGCATAAAAGTAGGAGTTCCTAAGGAATTTCTGGGCGAAGGATTATCTGCTGAAGTACATCAAGCTATTGATAATATGATCGCACTTTTACAGTCTCAGGGTGCAATCATCACTGAGATATCCTTACCCCATACCGAATTATCCATACCTGCTTATTATGTTCTGGCCTCAGCCGAGGCCAGTACCAACCTGTCTCGTTATGATGGTGTTCGCTACGGTCATCGTGCATCTGAATTTAACCATTTAGATGAAATGTATAGCAAAAGCCGAGCAGAAGGATTTGGTACTGAAGTTAAACGTCGTATCATGGTAGGTAGTTATGTTTTATCTCATGGCTATTACGATGCCTATTATCTGAAAGCACAAAAATTACGGCGTTTAGTTGCTGATGATTTTCAATATGTTTTGAATCAGTGCGACATTATTCTATCACCTGTTGCACCTACAACTGCGCCTGCTTTAGGCAGTCATGATAAAGATCCAGTGCAAATGTACTTATCTGATATTTATACAGTTTCACTGAATCTTGCCGGACTGCCGGGCATGTCCATTCCTGCCGGATTTGACAGTAAGGGCCTGCCAATAGGAGTACAACTAATTGGTAATTATTTTACGGAAAGTCATTTGCTGGGTATTGCACACCAGATTCAACAACATAGTGATTGGCACATTCAAGTACCATCTGTATTGTAATGACCTGAATTCGAATTGAGAGAAAACAGAATGAATTGGGAAACCGTAATCGGCCTAGAAATTCACGTTCAATTAAATACCCGATCTAAAATTTTCAGTGGTTCTTCAACCGCATTTGGTGCTGCACCAAATAGTCAGGCTAATGTGGTCGATTGTGCCATGCCAGGTGCTTTACCTGTATTGAATCGTGAAGTTGTTAAAAAAGCCATCAAACTGGGTTTGGCTTTAGGTGCGACAATTAATCAGAAAAACGTTTTTGATCGTAAAAATTATTTTTATCCAGACTTACCTAAAGGCTATCAAATTAGTCAACTGGACTTACCCATTGTTGAACATGGACAACTGGAAATCGTGGTTGGGGACGAGGTTAAACTTATTAATGTGACCCGTGCTCATATGGAAGAAGATGCTGGTAAATCCATTCATGATGAATTTGAAGAATATACTGGTATTGATTTAAATCGAGCAGGAACACCATTACTTGAGGTTGTTTCTGAGCCTGAAATGCGTTCGGCTGCTGATGCCGTCGCGTATGCAAAAGCTATGCACACACTGGTAACATGGCTAGATATTTGTGATGGTAACATGGCTGAAGGCTCATTCCGTATTGATGCTAATGTCTCAGTACGTCCCAAAGGCCAGCAGGAATTCGGTACACGATGTGAAATCAAAAATCTGAATTCTTTCCGTTTTCTGGAGCAAGCTATTAATTATGAGGTTCAACGGCAAATTGAGTTAATTGAGGATGGTGGTAAAGTTGTTCAGCAAACCCGTCTTTTCGACCCCAATAAGGGTGAAACACGAGCTATGCGCAGTAAAGAAGACGCTCACGATTACCGTTACTTTCCTGATCCGGATTTATTACCAGTATTTATTACTGAAGACATGCTCAACAGTACTAAAGCTAGTATGCCGGAATTACCTAAAGAAATGGCAGCACGTTTCATTAAACAATATGAAGTATCAGATTATGATGCACGTTTGTTAACTACCAGTCGCCTACAGGCAGACTGGTTCGAACAGGCAGCTAATTTTTGTGGGCAAGGCAAACTGCTTGCTAACTGGATATTAGGAGAGTTGTCTGCCGCATTAAATAAAAATTCACTGGATATAGCTCAAAGTCCGATCAATGCTGAACGATTAGCCGGCTTGATTAGCCGTATTGCCGACAACACCCTCAGTAATAAACTGGCTAAGCAAGTGTTTGAAGCTATGTGGAATACTGATCTCTCAGCTGATGAAATTATTGAACGTGATGGTTTAAAACAAATGACCGATACAGGTGCAATTGAAAAAATCATTGACGAAGTATTAGCTAACAATCAAAAATCAGTGGAAGAATTTAAGGCAGGTAAAGAAAAAGCCTTCAATGCTCTCGTTGGTCAAGTCATGAAAGCTTCACGAGGTAAAGCTAACCCGCAACAGGTTCAAACGCTATTACGTAATAAGCTAAACTAAACCTAGCAAAATCTTGATGGTATTTACTGTACTCAATCAGATAAGGATGAGATATGAAAAAATGGCTGTTATTAGCCATCACTTGTATATTAAGTAGCTGTGGTTTTCATTTGAAAGGAACTTCAGTATTTGATAAGCCAATGCCATACCGATCCTGGCAAATTGAAGGCGGCAACATGCAGCGTCCACTGGAAACCGTTTTACGTCGACAACCAAACATAGTTGTGGATGACGAAAATCCAGATGTGGTCGTCAAAGTTCTATCTGCTACTCAAAATATGTCTACTTCGGCAGTTGATATTTCAGGTAGTGCCAGTGAATACTTATTAGTATTAGCAGTTAAGGTGCAGGCGTATCGACATGGTAAACCACTTGGCGATCCAATAGAAGTGAATATCCAGCGTTATATGGATTATTCAGATCATGAAGTACTGGCCAAAGAAAATGAACAAAATCTGATCTGGCGAGATATTCAAACAGATGCTGCAGAACAGATTGTTCATCGGCTAACTTATTTACCAATAGTTGCAGACGAATGAATATAGCTAATTTGCAGCCATTAAAGGCTGCATATCTGATTCACGGTGAAGAAGAATTACTGCGCATCGAAGCTGCAGATGCTGTCCGTTCTGCCGCACGTAGTCAGAATTTCAGCGAACGTGAAGTTATAGTGATTGAGGCTGGTTTTGACTGGTCTTCATTACTGGCAGCAACTCAGTCGGTTGGATTATTTACCGAAAAAAAACTGTTGGAAATTCATATTCCTTCAGGTAAACCCGGTAAAGAAGGCAGTAGTGCGCTGCAACAATTGGCAGAAAACCCTCCTGAAGACATTTGTTTATTACTACTGTTACCCAAAATGGAGCGATTACAGACACAAAGTAAATGGTTTCAAACTTGGTCAAAAGCAGCAATAATATTGGAAGCAAAAGCTGTTAATCAATCAGCTCTACCACAATGGATAAAAAATCGTCTTCAGGCCAGAAAACTTGACATAGATAATGAAGCACTGGCTTTGTTTGTCGAAAAAGTTGAAGGTAATTTACTGGCAGCTCAACAGGAAATAGACAAACTTGCCTTGATTCACCCTCAGGGTCATATAGTGACTTTATCTGAAGCTCAAGCTGCGGTTGCAAATGTCGCTCGATTTGATGTCTATCAGCTATCATCAAGCTGGATGATGCAAGATACTACACGGCTATTACGTTTACTGGATAGTCTGGTAGCGGAAGGTAGTGAACCAGTATTATTACTCTGGGTTGTCTGTGAGGATATACGCACATTGTTACGCTTATTAGCAGCATTCAAACAGGGCAAAACAGTTAATGATGTACGCCAACAACTTCGATTATGGGGTGAAAAACAAATTGTCGCTCCAAAAGCAGCTAAACGTATAGGTGTTAAACGTTTGCTGGCAGCATTACAAACATGTGCACGAGTTGATCGGCAAATTAAAGGTGCCGAAAGTGGCGATGCTTGGACAGAAATTAAATATTTATTACTATCCTTAGCTTGTTGAACTAAAAATATAACTGTAGAAATTATTTCAATTTGAAATTAGCAATATAATATCTAAATGAAGATCATTAACAAAAATGTATTAGTTCCATATCAAGCTGAACAAATTTTCGATCTGGTCAATGATATTGAAAATTATCCAAAATTTTTACCATGGTGCAATAAAACCGAGATTCTTAATACAAATCAAAATAGTGTAGATGCAGTAATGCATATAGACTATTTGAAGATTCATCACTCATTTTCTACCCATAATGACATTTGCAGACCAACTCAAATTAAAATGCATCTTATCAATGGACCGTTTAAATCATTAGAAGGCTACTGGAACTTTACACCAATTGATAATATCGGTTGCAAAATTGATTTTTGTCTCAAATATGAATTTACCAGCCATATTTTATCTGCAGTCATCGCTCCGGTATTTAATCTTATTGCTGATTCAATGGTAGATGCTTTTATCAAGGAAGCTGACAAACGATATGATGAATAAAATTATGGTGGAGGCAGTGTATGCCAGCACACAACATCAACATCTTTGGCAAGGCCTGGTAGATCAGGGAACGACGGCGAGGCAAGCTTTGTTACATTCAGAATTACCCAACCGTTTCCCAGATGTTAATTTTCAGCTTGCTCCGCTCGGTATATTTGGCAAAAAGGTAGCGGACGATTATATATTATGTGCATGGGATAGAATTGAAGTTTACCGTCCGTTAATCGTTGACCCAAAAGAAAATCGTCGACTCCGGGCAGCTAAAAAAACTCAAATTTAATTGTAAATATTTATTAATCAATTTGTTATAGCTTAAGGAAGAATATGTCTCAAATTAAGCTTATCGTTGGTCTGGGTAACCCAGGTTCTGAATACGAACATACCCGTCATAATATTGGTTTTGATTTTATTGATGAACTTGCATATACATTAAAAACAAATTTCAAACCCGAAAAAAAATATTTTGGTTATGTTGCTAAAACAACGCTAGCAGATGGTGAGTTATGGTTATTAAAACCAACTACCTACATGAATAAATCTGGTACATCAGTTCAGGCATTGACAAAATTCTATAAAATAAAACCGGAAGAAATATTGATTGTTCATGATGAATTAGATATTCCTTGCGGACAGGTCAGATTTAAAAAAGGAGGGAGTAATGGCGGGCATAATGGATTGAAAGACATTCAATCTTGGCTTGGTACGGCTGACTTCTACCGCCTGCGCATTGGTATTGATCATCCTGGCGACAGAAATTTAGTTATTAATTATGTTTTGCATAAACCAACCCTACAACAAACAAAACTGATAGAAAGCGCTGTAGAAAAATGTTTGAGCGTAATGCCAAAATTATTTAATAATGAATTTAATGCAGTACAACAAATACTGCATAGTAAATAATGAAGGTCGGATTATGAAATATCGCGATTTAAGAGAGTTCATTACCGTTCTCAAACAAGCTAATCAATTAAAATCTATCGATATGCCGATCTCACCTCATCTGGAAATAACTGAAATAGCTGATCGGGTTTTGAGACAACAAGGTCCGGCTTTATTATTCACACAACCAGTTGATCAAAATAATAAAATATACCAGTATCCAGTATTAGCCAATTTATTTGGTACAGCAGAGCGTGTAGCTCTGGGCATGGGTGCTAGCAGTATTGATCAACTACGTGATATAGGTAAAACATTAGCTTATCTTAAAGAACCAGATCCACCTAAAGGAATTAAAGACGCCTTATCGAAATTACCTTTATTAAAAGATTTGTGGAGTATGAGTCCACACATTGTTAGAAACGCGCCTTGTCAGCAGATTATTATTGAGGGTGATGACGTAGATTTATATCAGCTGCCCATTCAACAATGCTGGCCTGATGATGTAGCACCTCTTATTACCTGGGGATTAACAGTTACCCGCGGTCCTGAAAGAAAACGTCAGAATCTTGGCATATATCGGCAACAAGTTTTAAGTAGAAATAAAGTAATTATGCGTTGGCTTGCGCATCGAGGTGGCGCGCTAGATTTTCAGGCTTTTAAACAAAAATTTCCAGGGGAATCTTTTCCGGTTGCCGTTGTATTAGGTTGTGATCCTGCCACCATATTAGGTGCAGTAACGCCAATACCTGATAGTTTGAGTGAATATCAATTTGCGGGTTTATTACGCGGTTGCCGAACTGAACTGGTCAAATGTATCGGTAATGATTTACAGGTACCGGCCCGAGCTGAAATCATTCTTGAAGGCTTTATTAATCCCGAAGAATTAGCACTGGAAGGACCATATGGTGACCATACCGGCTATTACAATGAACAGGACAATTTCCCAGTCTTTACTATAGAACGCATTACCATGCGTGAAAACGCCATTTATCACAGCACCTATACTGGAAAACCGCCAGATGAACCAGCTGTACTAGGGGTTGCCTTAAATGAAGTTTTCGTGCCGATATTGCAAAAACAATTCAGTGAAATTATCGACTTTTACTTACCACCTGAAGGGTGTTCCTACCGCATGGCAGTGGTAAGTATAAAAAAACAATATGCTGGGCATGCTAAACGAGTGATGATGGGATGCTGGAGTTACCTGCGCCAGTTTATGTATACTAAATACATAATTGTTGTAGATGATGACATCAATGTTCGAGACTGGAAAGAAGTAATTTGGGCGATTACAACCCGTATGGATCCGGTACGTGATACAACATTAATTGATCATACACCAATTGATTACCTTGATTTTGCTAGCCCTATAAGTGGTCTTGGAGGAAAAATGGGGCTGGATGCAACTAATAAATGGCCTGGTGAAACCCAGCGTGAATGGGGGAAAATCATTCAAAAAAATCCTGATGTCATAACAAAAATAAACGCCATATGGCAAGATTTAAATTTATGACATAATAATCAATTAATATGGATATTGTCTTTAAGAAAACAGATTGGTATGAAATATACATGGAAAGCAAAAAAAAATATTTAAAGTATGTTTTGCTAATCTTCGATATCAGCATGATATTCTGGCTGGGTGGCTGTCAAACTTTACCTTCATTAAAGGATAGGCCAGTTGAAACCCATATTTCAGCCAATAATCCTTCAAAGCTTAGTTATATCAATGCACCTCTTTTAGCACAGCATCCGAATTTATCTGGTATTTACCCTTTAGATGATGGGGGTGAAGCACTGGTAGCTCGTCGTGCATTAATTCATGCAGCCGAAAACAGTTTAGATGTGCAATATTATATCTGGAATAATGATACTTCCGGTCAGCTTTTATTTCGTGAGCTAGTAAAAGCAGCACATCGTGGCGTACGTGTACGTTTACTTTTGGATGACAACAATACCAAAGGTATGGATCCAATTTTACAAGCCCTAGATAATGAACCCAATATTGAGATCAGATTATTTAACCCCTTTACTAATCGGCATTTTCGTTATTTGGGATATCTGACAGATTTTTCCCGTCTTAATCGGCGTATGCATAATAAATCCATTACTGCTGACAACCAAGTCACCATTTTAGGCGGGCGCAATGTTGGTGATGAATATTTCGATATTGGCAAAGGAGTATTATTTGTAGATCTGGACGTATTAGCCATTGGCCCCATTGTAAATCAGGTCTCAAATAATTTTGATCTTTATTGGAATAGTAATTCAGCTTACCCCTTAAACAAAATTATTCATCGTCGCCGTAATAAATTAAATGCAGATATGCCGATATTTAAACATAAAACTTATGATTCTCTGCGAGCCGACCGCTATGACAATTTTTATAGCAGAAATAATTTTGAAAGCAAATTAACTGATGGCTCTCTTGATTATCAGTGGGTTAATTTAACCTTAGTTAGTGATGATCCGGTTAAAGCCTTACCAGCTAATAATAAACCCAAATATAATACTGACACAGCGCTACAAGTGGAGCCCGATAACAAACCGAAAACTGTTTTAAAATATAAAAAAGCCAGTCTAACATTAAATCAACTGGCTGCTTCGGTAATTGAACCTAAAAAAGACCTACTGATTATTACTCCTTACTTTGTACCCACAAAAATAGGATTAGAATATTTGCTCAACTTACGCCGGCAGGGTGTACATATACGTATTCTAACCAACTCGTTATCAGCAACTGATGTTCCTATAGTTCATTCTGGTTATGTTAATTATCGCACACCATTGTTGAAAAGTGGCGTTGAAATCTTTGAACTCAAAAATCAGGGTTATGTAAGAAGTACAAAAGATCATCGCTTAAGTGGTGGTTCACTATCCAGTTTACATGCTAAAACATTTACCATAGACAGCAACCAGCTGTACATAGGATCGCTCAATTTTGATCCGCGCTCATCCCAACTCAACACTGAAATGGGGGTTGTAATCAAATCGCCGGAAATGGCACAATACATGAATAAGGCCATCAATGATGCATTACCCTATGTAAGTTATCAGGTGAAGCTGACAGATGATGGTAAACTGGAGTGGCTTAAAGCCATCAATCAAAACCAAACCACAATTTATCATCACGAACCCGATACTACTAAATGGCAACGTTTATGGGTAAAAATATTATCAATATTTCCCATAGAAGGTTTGTTATAACAGCTAAACAAACCAATTACGATGAATGTAAAATATTATTGAAAGTCAGCTTATGTTGCTCTTCATTGACAATTACGATAGCTTTACCTATAACATAGTACATTATCTGGGTGAGTTGGGAGAAAACGTCTGTGTAAAAAGAAATGATTCAATATCTGTTAGTGAAATAGAAAAACTGTCACCAGAAATTATCATTATCGGTCCCGGACCGGGTGCGCCTCAAAATGCCGGTATTTCTGTTGATGTAATACAGTACTTCAAGGGTAAAATTCCCATTTTAGGTATCTGTCTCGGCCATCAAAGTATAGCTTATGCATTTGGTGGCCAAATTAGACGGGCAAAAACTGCAATGCATGGCAAAATTTCTGCAGTTTATCATCACAATAAATATATGTTTCAAAACTTACCGAATCCAGTTAACTGTACTCGTTATCACAGTTTGGTTGTTGATCAGGAAAACTTACCAGATTGTTTGGAAATTACCGCAACATCTGAGGATAATGAAATAATGGGGCTGCGCCATAAAACCATGGCACTGGAGAGCGTCCAGTTTCATCCTGAAGGCTTCTTAACTCAAAACGGGCTTAAAATGTTAAACAATTTTCTAATCCAGCTACGGCACTAAGATAAATCCATTTACATAATCACTCAGTGTCAATTATTCTAATGAAAGCGATATTATGATCACCCCACAACAAGCTCTAAATCGACTGCTGGATAACAATGAGTTATTTTATGACGAGATGACCGATCTCATGCGTCAAATTATGCAGGGTGAAGTAGCTCCAGAAATAATAGCAGCCATATTAATTGGTTTACGTGTCAAAGTAGAAAGCGTATCAGAAATTGCTGCTGCAGCTACTGTAATGCGTGAGTTTGCTACAAAAGTTCCTGTACAGGATCATAATCATCTTGTCGACATAGTTGGTACCGGTGGTGACAATGCCCATACTTTTAATATTTCTACTACCAGCATGTTCGTTGTAGCTGCTGCGGGAGCTAAAGTGGCTAAACATGGTGGTCGATCCGTATCATCTTCCAGTGGCTCAGCAGATATCATTGAAGCAATGGGGGCTTCTTTGGAATTAACTCCTGAACATGTTGCCCAGTGTATCAATCAAATAGGCGCAGGCTTTATGTATGCGCCTAACCATCACAATAGTATGCGTTATGTAGCACCTGTTCGCAGATCCTTAGGTGTGCGGACAATATTCAATATTTTAGGTCCGTTAACTAATCCTGCCGGCGCATCTAATCAAGTTTTAGGCGTTTTTCATATTGATCTTGTCGGTATATTGTCGCGTGTTTTGCAACAAATGGGTAGTAAACACGTAATGGTTGTACATGGCTCTGACGGACTGGATGAAATCACCTTAACTGGAACGACACGAGTTGCTGAACTGAAAAATGGCACCATCATGGAATATGATATTCATCCGGCACAATTTGATATGGCATTGATTGAAGACTTAAAGCCATTGCAAGTTTGCAATAGTGAAGAATCACTACAGATAATGAATAAAGTATTGAGCGGCGAAAAAGGACCATGCAGAGATATCGTCGTGCTGAATGCAGCAGCAGCTATTTATACTGCAAATATTACATCATCACTGGAAGAGGGTGTGGATGCTGCGATAACAGCAATTGATTCAGGTAAAGCTAAACAGAAACAAACAGAATTTATCCAAACCACACAACAGCTCTATGCTCAATATTCATAAATGCAACAGAGACTTTTGCGAGGAATTTTGCTTACAAAAAATAGATTACTTAAAATAATTGTTTACTTTTTTCTTGCAAAGATCATTTGTATACAATAACCGTTAACACTTAAAATTTTTTCTAATACTATGATAGACATTCAATTATTGCGCCAAAATCTGGCAAGCGTTGCTGAAAAATTATGCAATCGTGGTTACAAACTTGATATAAATGCTTTTCAATCTTTGGAACAGCAGCGTAAACAACTGCAAATGAGTACCGAAGAATTACAGGCACAACGAAATCATTTTTCCAAGCAAATCGGAGCTTTCAAAAGTCAGGGTAAGCACGATGAGGCTAACCAAATGATGGCCAAAGTAACAAAAATAAAAAGTCAGCTTGAGGAAACAGATCATCAATATCAGCTTGTTCAAACACAGATCAACGATTTGCTCCTAACTATTCCAAATCTGCCACATAATGATGTCCCTGTTGGCAAAGATGAAAATGATAATGTGGAAATCAGGCGGGTTGGCACACCAAAACAATTTGATTTTGAAATCAAAGACCATGTTGATCTTGGAGAGCCATTAGGACTAGATTTTAAAACAGCCTCAGAATTATCTGGCGCACGTTTTACTGTAATGCGAGGTCCAATAGCCCGACTTCACCGTGCCTTAGCTCAGTTCATGCTTGATATCCACACACAACAACACGGTTATATCGAACATTACACTCCCTATATTGTCAACCCAGAAATTTTATTAGGAACCGGTCAGCTGCCTAAATTCGCGGAAGACATGTATAAAATTGACTGTGGTGGTGAAGAAAATAAGCAAGAACAATACCTGATTTCAACTGCCGAAATCACCCTAACCAACACCGTAAGAGAGCGCGTACTAAACAAAGATGAATTACCTAAAAAATTAACTGCTCATACACCTTGTTTTCGTTCGGAAGCTGGTTCATATGGTAAAGACACACGTGGTTTAATTCGTCAGCACCAGTTTGATAAAGTCGAGATGGTACAAATACAACGACCAGAAAACTCCTATGCTGCATTAGAAGAAATGGTAGGGCACGCAGAAAAAATCTTACAACTATTAGAATTACCGTATAGGGTTATTGTATTGTGTACCGGAGACATGGGCTTTGGAGCAGCTAAAACTTACGATCTGGAAGTATGGGTGCCAGCACAAAATACCTATCGAGAAATTTCCAGTTGTTCCAATTGTGAAGATTTTCAGGCCCGTCGTATGCAGGCAAGATTTAAAGATGAAGAGGGGAAGAACCAATTTGTCCATACCCTCAACGGTTCTGGCTTGGCAGTTGGTCGAACCTTAGTTGCAATATTAGAAAATCATCAAAACGCTGACGGCACTATCAATATTCCAGCTGCTTTACAACCCTATTTGGGAGGTCAAAGCATTTTGAAAAGTGCATAAATAATTCAAAATAGTCAATAAACAAAAGGGGAGCAGTATATGATTAACCATTATCATTGAACTTGCTCCCCATTTTAAAGCAACGTATAATAATGTTTTTTGGGTCGTTAGCTCAGTTGGCAGAGCAGTGGACTCTTAATCCATTTGTCCAGGGTTCGATCCCCTGACGACCCACCATAAATTATCTCTTTCATTTCAATAAATTATAAGACTATTTGCTTGTTAACTAATAGTCCATTTCTACTACGATTTTGCCATTTTTTTGACACGCAATTTATTAAGTATTATTAGTGAAACTGTATCAAAAGTGAAAATCTCAAAATTGTAATGGAGTAAAAGGTTAAATTGAATTTCAATCTTTAAAGTATTTAAATATAATTAAAATTTTGATTTATTTATATTTCAGGAAATTTTGGATGAAACAGAAACCTTTAGACAAGTGGTACGAAAATAAAATTTAACAAGTTAATTATATTAAGGTTCATTAATGCTTTGATAAAAAATAATGATTACTACCTTATTTATATATTGATAGAAGATAAATAAATAAGATAACTAAACTAATTGTGATCACTACTAGACAAATTCCGATAATAAAAATTGTAATCACTTCTAAAAAGATTAAATTTTCTTGAATTTTACCAGCCCTAAGAGTGCCTAAACCCGCCAGAAAAAAATAATAAGAAAAAATTAAGCTGATAAAACATAAGATTATAAAAAATTTATACTCATGGTCAAACCATAATAAAATTTGATCATACATGACTAAATAGATAAATAAAGAAAAATGAAGGCCTAAAAATAAAGGCAAAACTAAATACCCCCAAAAAGCCTGATTAAATGATTTTTGACCTTTGATTAATATCTCAAAATTAGTTAATTTTTTTGCAGCTTGTTCGGTGTCATTTATTTCTTTAATTTCGGTTTTTGGAAATTTTTTCATACTCAACTCTCTTGTTTTTATTAATTTATAATTTTTTCCATTATCGCAAAAAATACTTATGTTTGCTCAAATTTATAAGTATGTAAGAATCTGTAAGTACGTATATATGTCAGGAATTTAAATATTTAATAAATTTCGGTAAACTAAAATTGATTTTAACCTAATAACTACGAGCGAATAGTTAAAAACCTAATAAAACAACTGAGCTTAAGCTCCATAATCAATTTTATATATTAAATTGAAGAAGGGTGTAGTTAAGTAAATTGAATATTATTTTGTTATTTAGATCTCAACAGTTCATTCAAATTTATACAAATCTGCTCAATAAGCGCTAGCTACTATCATTAACATCGAATAAAAAAGCGAATATATAGATAAATAATATGGGCAAAAACCTCTTCGTTGTTTAAAATAGGACACTTTAACCTAATCGTAGGAATTTAACCAATGGCAGACTTTAATCAGATACTCAATGCAGGTGATGTAGAAAATGGTTTAATCAATGTAGTGGTTGAAATACCAGCTGGTTCAAATCATAAAATTGAATGGGATCGGAAGCTGGGCACAATGAAATTAGACCGAGTAGAGCCGATTATATTCGCTAAACCGACCAATTATGGTTTTATTCCACAAACATTAGATGAAGATGGCGATGAACTGGATGCGTTAATAATCACCGACCAGCCATTATCAACTGGAATTTTTTTGCAAGCACGTATTATTGGCGTAATGAAATTTGTTGATGATGGTGAAGTCGATGATAAAGTGGTTGTCGTACCAGCTGATGATCGTAATAATAGTAACGCCATCCAAACCTTGGCAGATTTACCACCACAACTAATTAAACAAATTGAATTTCATTTTAATCATTATAAAGATCTGAAAAAATCAGGCACTACTAAAGTTACTCATTGGGGTAATATAGACGAGGCCAAAAATGTTATTCGCGAATCTCAACATCGTTGGCAACAACAATAACTATTCATATATATGAAATTATGGTGTAGTCTATAGATATTTAAAATAGATAAATATTACTTGAAATAATTAAAGTATTTATGGCGAAATTTCTTTTTTAAAAATTTTTAAATTTCGCCATTTGTATTACAGTTAACTATATCTATTCTTCATGCATGGTTCAGAAAATTACTTCTCCTAAAGCCCCGAACCGATCTTATTCAAAACTACATTATCAAAAATAAATCGACTCAAATGTTGAAATTATTAGTTATAAAAAATTTAGATCATGAAAAAGATTAATTTGATCTCAAATTTAAAAGTAGAGCAAATTAACTTAAAATAGAATATATAATTTAACATAATATATATTATGCGAAATATAAAATTGATTAGCTATCAATAGTAATATTTAAATATTAATAATTTATAGACTTATATCTGCCATAACTTTTTGTTTAGACGCCTAATAATCAATATGTTTTAATACTATAACTTGTATTTAAGCTATTAAAAATAATTTTGTCGTAAAATATTGCGATAAAATTTATATCATGTTGCAATCACAGTAATTAAATATATTATTCAAATTGTCATTGATGCTCAGATACGGATTAATATCATCAAATTTACGGAAATAAAATATGCAGAAAACTTTATTATTAGTCGATGGTTCATCATATCTGTATCGTGCTTATCACGCATTAGCACCTTTAACTAGTCCAACGGGAATGCCTACAGGTGCATTATATGGTGTACTTAATATGCTGCGTAGATTACGTCTGGATACCCCACATGACTATGCGTGCTGTGTATTTGATGCAAAAGGAGAAAATTTCCGCCATCAACTTTATCCTGCATATAAAGCAAATCGTCCACCTATGCCAGATGATTTGCGACCACAAGCCGAAGCATTACCTGAGCTAGTCAGTTTAATGGGTTGGCCAATTTTGTCTGTAAAAAATGTAGAGGCTGATGATGTAATTGGCACCCTTGCTGTAAATGGAGAAAAAGCCGGCTTTAAAGTGATAATATCAACTGGTGATAAGGATATGGCTCAGTTAGTCAATGATCAAGTCACCTTAGTCAATACCATGAAAAATGAAAAACTTGATATTACTGGTGTACAAGAAAAATTTGGTGTGGCGCCCAATCAAATTATTGATTATCTGAGTCTGATTGGTGATAAAGTGGATAATGTCCCAGGTGTCGATAAATGCGGGCCTAAAACAGCCGTTAAATGGTTGCAAGAATACGGCACTTTACAAAATATTATTAAAAATGCAGATTTAATTAAAGGCAAAGTTGGTGAGAATTTACGCATCGCTGTTCCAAATCTACCTCTTTCGTACGAACTTATAACGATAAAAACAGATGTTGATTTACAACAAGAATTACCTAATGGTTTGAATGATTTGTATCGCAGAGTTCCTCAATGGAATGAACTTGTTCCGCACTTTCAACAACTAGGCTTCAGATCATGGCTGAAAGAAGCACAGGAAAAAGTAACTGAAAAATCTGATTCAAAAGAATCCAGTCAAATGCTCGCACCTGAAGATCTTTTTGCCTCTCAAAATGAGCTATTTACTGATGTAGAAAATAGAGTTTTTGATGATAAAAATAACATTAATAGTCAATTTAAATCTACTTCTAAAAATTATCGGGCTATTACTACCATAAAGCAATTAAATGATTTTATTGATCAATTAGCTAATGCTGAAACTATTGCTATTGATACTGAAACTGATAGTCTGGATGCGTTAAACGCTAAATTAATTGGCATTAGTATTTCTATTGTTGCAGGTGATGCAGTATACATTCCTATCGGACATAGCCTCTCCGCAGTTCCAGAGCAATTGCCTATGGCTACCGTTTTAACTGCTTTGCGACCTTTTCTAGAATCAACTAAACCAAACGTTATTGGCCAGAACATTAAATACGATCAACACGTACTGGCCAACTATAATATACATCTTAAAGGTATTAGTGGTGATTCCATGCTGGCTTCTTATATTGTTGAAAGCCACTTAGGACACGGGCTGGATGAACTCGCTTTAAGACATTTAAACTGGAGTACCATTCATTATGAAGATCTATGCGGTAAAGGTGCTAAGCAAATCAGCTTTGCTGATGTTGCTTTAGAAAATGCCGTTAACTATGCGGCTGAGGATGCAGATGTTGCATTACGTCTGGAAAATATATTGCGTCAACAAATGAATTCTGCTCAACTTGCTCTTTATGAAGATGTGGAAATACCTGTTGAGCAAATATTATTTGAAATGGAACGCACTGGTGTATTAATTGATCGTCAGCAATTAGCTCAACAAAGTCATGAGCTTGGTACAGAATTATTAGCGTTAGAAAAACAAGCTTATCAATTAGCAGGTCAACCTTTTAACCTGAACTCACCCAAACAACTGCAGTCAATTCTCTTTGATAAAATGGGAATTCCAACTACTGGATTAAAAAAAACTGCTTCTGGTGGTATTTCGACAAATGAAGTTGTCTTAGAAAAACTGGCTGTTGATTATCCACTACCGAAACTAATATTACAGACCCGTACTCTATCCAAATTGAAATCTACTTATACCGATAAACTACCACATTTGATTGATCCTCAATCAGGACGAGTTCATACGACTTACGCTCAGGCAGTAGCGATAACCGGCAGACTAGCTAGTAATAATCCTAATTTGCAAAATATTCCTGTTCGCACAGAAATTGGTCGACGAATTCGTCGCAGCTTTATCGCGCCTGCTAACAACAAAATTGTATCTGCCGACTATTCACAAATCGAATTGCGTATTATGGCGCATTTATCTGATGATGCAACTTTGATTGATTCTTTTCAACATAATGAAGATATTCATAAGCGTACTGCTGCTGAAATATTTGGTATAGATCAGGATAAAGTTACTTCTGAACAACGTAGATATGCCAAAACTATTAATTTTGGTTTAATTTACGGTATGAGTGAATATGGACTTTCTAAATCATTGGGAATTGAAATTCAAGCAGCACAACATTTCATATCTCGGTATTTCAGCAGATATCCTGGTGTACATGAATATATGGAGAAAATAAAAGATCAAGCAATTCAAAAAGGATATGTGGAAACTTTATACGGTCGAAGACTGTATCTACCTGGCTTACAAAGTCGCAATGGAAATGAACGTGCCGCAGCCTTCCGCGCTGCTATTAATGCGCCCATGCAAGGTACAGCTTCTGATCTAATAAAATTAGCAATGATTTCGGTTCATCAATGGCTAAAGCAGAATAAACTTTCAAGTCGTTTAATTATGCAGGTGCATGATGAATTGGTACTAGAAGTACCAGATGATGAAACAACTATTATTTGCAAGACAATACCAGATATTATGGCAAACGTTGCAAAATTAAAAGTGCCTTTAATTGCAGATATTGGCATGGGAGACAATTGGGATGAAGCACATTAGTAAGTAATTATATTTGTTCTATACGACTGATTCTCTAAAAATCAGTCGTTTTTATTATTATATTGGAAAATTTCATCTATCATTTGATAAATTTTAATTCATTACGCATTGCATTAATTTGTTGTGCATAATCTTTTTGCCCGAAAATAGCTGAACCGGCAACAAATGTATCTGCCCCTGCTCTGGCAATTTCAGCAATATTATTCACTTTAATGCCACCATCTACTTCTAATCTAATTGGCTGACCGCCCTGCTCTGTATATCTGTCAATCAAATTACGTACTTGATGAATTTTCTTTAAACATTCAGGAATAAAATTTTGCCCTCCAAATCCAGGATTCACAGACATTATTAGGACTACATCAAGCTTGTTTAAAACGTATTCTAATAAATTTACAGGCGTAGCTGGATTAAGAACAAGGCCAGCCCTACACCCTGCATCTTTGATAAGATTTAAACTACGATCAATATGTTTACTAGCTTCAGGATGAAACGTAATAATATCTGCGCCAGCGGCAACGAAACTATTAATCATTGTATCTACAGGTTCTACCATAAGATGAACATCTATTGGTACTGTGGCATACGGTTTTATAGCTTTACAAACCATTGGACCTATAGTGAGATTGGGGACATAATGATTATCCATTACATCAAAATGAATCCAATCAGCACCGGCGTGGATAACTGATTGAACCTCTTGCCCTAGACAGGCAAAATCAGCAGATAAGATACTTGGTGCGATAAAAAACGGTGAATTTGTGATGTGGCTCATAGAAAAATAAACACCTGTATTACATAAACCTATTTACTCAAGTTTACTGC
>JAIL01000258.1 GCA_000725195.1 Snodgrassella alvi SCGC AB-598-O02 | reverse complement strand
ACGTTTTGAATTGAATTAAATTATGCCCAGTCATTTCTGGAGGAGGATTCAAACCTGCTCCAGCCAGCATGCCAAATAGCAACCATTCACACCAGCGATTATTTTTAATGGCTAGATAGAAAACATATACTAACCCCAACCACACTGGCATTTGTGCAATATTATGATTAAATTCTAGTGATGGCCATGTGTAGAAAAAAATAGCCAGCAAAAACATGGCACCAATAAAAGCTCTTTCCCGACTCATCAGTTGACGTCCGAAAAGATAAGCAAGCCATATGCTCAAAGCTATAACGCTCTGACTGAGAATGTATGGGCCAATATGACCAAACAGATGGTAAAAAGAATAGAGGATCCAACTTGATAAAGGTGGATGTTTATAATAACCCCACTGCCACTCTCGCCCCCAATAAATTCCTTCTGGCACATCTAACGGGTAGCTCGAGGTCAAGATAAAAGGTGCGAATGCCCAAATAATAAAATATAAAAACAACCATAATGGCGCTTTAACAGAGAATGATTTGATTGTCATAAATAGAAATAATTTTGAACTTTAATTTAAAGTTGTAGTAACGAAAAAAATTGTCACTGCACAATTCAGCGAATTTCACTTCAGCTGTTAGTATTTTCACAGATTTTATAATAGCTAGTTGTGAAATAATAAAAATTTTGCTCATAAAAACATAATCCCAGAAAAATCTGGGATTGAACCTATAAAAACCTGATAACTTTAAATTTAATTTGGCAATTGAAGGAATTCAGGCAATTTTAAATTTAACATCAATTTTGTCTGTCCAAATCAATTCTAATTCATCACCTGATTTGAGAGCAGCAACTCCCGCCGGAGTGCCTGTATAAATAATATCACCTGCTTGTAAACCATAAACTTCAGACAAATAACTAATAATTTCTGCACAGGGAAACATCATATCTTTTGTATTACCTTGCTGGCGTAATTCTCCATTTACTTTTAAACCAAACTGCTGTGCATTAATATCGTCTATTAACTTAGGACTGATAAAATGAGAAACACAGGCTGCTGACCGAAAACCTTTGGCTTTAGTCCATGGTAAACCTTTGGTTTTTAACTGGCTTTGCACATCGCGTGCAGTTAAATCCAATCCAATAGCATAGCCACCCACATAATCCAATGCCCTTTGCGGAGAAACTGAATTAACGTCTTTATCAATATAAATAATCAATTCACATTCGTGATGCACATCGTGGCTATATTCAGGTAATGTGATATTTTCACCAGATTGAATCAGAGCTGAGGTAGGTTTTAAAAATACAACAGGCTCGGTAGGTTTCGCATTTTTCAGTTCTTTTACATGCTCTGCATAATTACGCCCAATACAAAATATGTTACTTAATGCAACCTCACGACCCTCAACTAGAATAGTTTTCATATGATTAGCCTGTAATATTAACTTTAAATTATACTATTATAAATTATATGTAATTTTCCCAATACTATATATATTAATCTCTTAATAACATGAAACAAAAAAAGAATAAATAAATCAGATCATTATACTTTATAAATTAGATAAAGTGGGAATATTAGTCATTACGACAGGCATTTACTCCCTCCTGCACCGAATTTACCCCGATAATAGTTAGATTTGGGAAATCAGTATTTTTTTTCGGACAATTTGCCACCGGAATAATAGCATGCGTAAAGCCTAATTTCTCTGCCTCGCGTAATCTTTCCTGACCCCGAGGAACAGGACGTATTTCACCTGATAAACCCACTTCGCCAAATACAATGAGTTTTTCCGGTAAAGGTCGATTACGATAACTGGACAGCATAGCTAATATAACAGCCAAATCTGCTGCTGGTTCGGTAATTTTAACACCGCCTACAGCGTTTAGAAAAACGTCCTGATCATGACAAGCCACGCCAGCATGGCGATTCAAAACCGCCAGCAGCATTGATAATCTTTCCTGAGCAAGTCCAACTGTCAATCTTTTAGGTGCAAAGCCATGAGCATCATCTACCAATGCCTGAATTTCAACTAATAAGGGCCGAGAACCTTCCTGCGTCACCAGAACACATGATCCTGGGACATCATCGCGATAACTGGATAAAAATAATGCTGAGGGATTTGCCACTCCCTTTAGTCCTTTTTCTGTCATCGCAAAAACACCTAACTCATTAGCAGCCCCAAAACGATTTTTCATCGTTCTTATCATTCGATAATTAGAGTGAGTTTCACCTTCAAAGTACAATACCGTATCAACCATGTGTTCCAGTACTCGCGGACCGGCAATGGCTCCGTCCTTGGTAACATGACCAACTAGTAACATCGAAATACCCTGATGTTTTGCCAAACGCGTTAACTGGGCTGCACATTCACGCACCTGTGAGACCGATCCCGGTGCAGAAGAAATATTTTCAGAATACATCGTTTGGATAGAATCAATTACGACCACCTCAGGCTTATGCTGTGAGATAGCTGCACTGATTGCTTCTATTCTTATTTCTGCCAATAAATGAACTGAATCAGCATTAACACCTAATCTTTGTGCTCGTAAAGCTACCTGTTGAGCAGATTCTTCACCAGAAACATATAAAACATTTGAATGCTCGGTCATTTGAGCAATGGTTTGTAATAGCAAGGTTGATTTACCAATGCCCGGGTCGCCTCCTAATAAAATAACTGCCCCTTCAACCAAACCTCCACCCAAAACCCGATCCAACTCGGTCATACCAGTTGGATTACGTTGTACCTCAACCGCACTGACATCTGCCAAAAGTTGCACTGCTGTTGCATTAGCTGCCCAAGACTGGAAACGACTATTAGTACTTTGTACAGACATTGCAGTTTCGGTCAAAGTATTCCACTCTCCACAATGCGGACAGCGACCTTGCCATTTGGGCGATACACCACCACAAGCATCACATATAAATTGAGATTTTTGTTTAACCATAACTCTTCCTGTTAGCCTGTTATTTTATCAAAATTTGATCAGAAGAACTTCTTAGCAGACATCAAAAATCGTTAACAGTATTTTGCATTATTAACTTATGTTTACAATAATATATAATTTCAATATAATATGACAAAAAAGTAACGATAAATCTACTCATGAGTATTAAACATTGGCCACAAAACGACCGTCCACGAGAAAAACTTCTTAAACAAGGAGTAGCTGCCCTAAGTGATACGGAACTATTAGCGATTTTATTGCGTACGGGTACACAAGGTATGACTGCCGTAGATTTAGCTCGTTATTTGATCGATAAAATGGGCAGTTTACGCGCTTTACTCAATGCGGACTTTAAAGAATTGTGTCAACACAAAGGTATGGGCATAGCCAGTTATGCGCAATTTGCAGTAATTCGGGAAATTAGTCAGCGGATGCTGAAAGAACAAATTCGTTGTCAGCCAATTTTCAGCCAGCCGGAAACTGTTGCAGAATATTTACGCCTCTATTTTAATCATGAGCAAGTGGAAGTGTGTATAGCTTTAATACTAAATCAAAGCAATGAACTACTGCACACTATTGAACTTGCCCGGGGCACAATTAATGAAACAACCGTTTATACTCGAGAAGTAGCTAAAACAGCTTTAAAATATCATGCTGCTTCTATCATTCTGGCACATAATCATCCAGGGCGTTCTGCCAAACCTTCATCCGCAGATATTAAATTTACTGAAAATATTAAAGCGGCATTGAATCTGCTTGATATCCGCTTACTGGATCATTTCATCGTTACCACTGAGAGCATTACATCAATGGCAGAGCTTAATTTAATTACATAAATATTCTTGAAAACGATTTGTACAGAAAACTGGATAAAATCTTTATTGCCCATTACAATATACAGTTTGGTGTTTAGATTATTTAAATCTTACGGAGTATCCCATGATTGAGTTTGCCCATGCTGCTGATTCAGCCGCTGCGCCTAATGGCCTGATGAACTTTTTGCCGTTTTTGCTGATTATTGTTTTGTTTTATTTTCTGATGATTCGTCCGCAGCAAGCAAAACACAAAAAACATTTACAGATGATAGCTGAACTGAAAAAAGGTGATAAAGTTATCACAATTGCTGGCATCATTGGCAAAATCACCAAAGTTAGTGAACAGCATTTTACTTTAGAAATTGCGCCCAATGTTGAAGTTAATTTCGAACGCAATGCCATTACTGCAAAAGTATCAGAGTAATTTTTTATGCCGCAATGCTAAATTGCGGCGTTATTGTCTCTAATTTTCAAAATAACAGTCTGCAAATAAGGCAGCAAATATGAATCGTTATCCTTTGTGGAAATATCTGCTTATCATAAGTACCATCATACTAGGTTTGTTATATACCATACCTAATCTTTTTGGTGAAATACCGGCAGTACAAATTTCTACCAATCGCCAAGCTATCACTATAGATAGCAAAACAGAAAAAACTGTTGAAGAAGCTCTAGCCGCTGCACACATCAAGCATAACGGTATGTTTATCGCTGATGGTAGTCTTAAAGTGCGTTTTAATGATACGGAAACTCAATTAAAAGCTCGTGATGCCATAGCAGCCAAATTTGGTGAGGGCTATATTGTTGCACTTAACCTACTGGCGAATACACCGGCATGGATGGAAAAAATTCATGCTAAACCAATGTTTCTTGGACTTGATTTGCGTGGCGGAGTTCACTTTACCATGCAAGTCGACATGCAGTCCGCTGTAGAAAAAACTTTAGATAGCTATAACGGTGATATTCGTCGGCAACTACGAAAAGCCAATATTCGCACTGGCGAGATAAGTAAAAACAATCAGACTTTAATCGTACCGTTTCAGTCTAAAGAGGATGCCGGAACGGCTTATCCTTTACTAAAAAAATATCTGAATGATGCCACACTGGAGCAAAAAGATAGTCACCTGATTATCAGTCTCAGCGAGGCCGTTTTAACTCGTATTCGTTCAGATGCGGTTAAACAAAATATTAACACCTTACATAATCGCGTAAACGAACTTGGTGTTGCTGAACCGGTGATTCAGCAAGCAGGCCCTGATCGCATAGTTGTTCAATTGCCTGGCGTTCAGGATACAGCCAAAGCAAAAGATATCATTGGCCGTACAGCTACATTACAGGTTCGTATGGTAAGTGACGATGGTAGCCTTTACCAGCAAGCCTTACAGGGCAATGTTCCTTACGGATATGAATTACTACCATCTGCAGGTGATGGTGCACCAACATTAGTAAGCAAACAGGTTGAATTAACCGGTGACAACATCAGTGATGCTCAGGCCAGTTTTAATGATCGTGGTCAGCCCGGCGTAAGCGTTAACTTTGACAGCACCGGCGCCACAATATTTGCTGACCTTACACGTAACAATGTTGGCAAACGCATGGCGATGGTTTTAATCGATCAAGGTAAGTCTGAAGTAATTACAGCTCCGGTAATAAATGAAGCTATTCCAGGTGGCAAAACTATCATTTCCGGCAGTATGAGTATTGCAGAAGCTAATGATACTTCATTATTACTTCGCGCTGGATCACTAGCAGCACCGATGAAAATTATTGAAGAACGAACCATTGGTCCTTCTTTAGGTAAAGAAAATATCAGTAAAGGTTTCCACTCAACTCTGTGGGGCTTTGTCATCGTTGCAGTCTTTATGATGATCTATTATCGGCTGTTTGGTTTATTTTCCGTTATTGCCTTATCGTGTAATCTGATATTTTTAATCGCTATCTTATCTGCAATGCAGGCGACACTCACCTTACCTGGAATAGCAGCTATTGCTTTAACACTAGGGATGGCGATTGACTCCAATGTATTGATCAATGAACGTATCCGGGAAGAGTTACGCCACGGCGTCACTCCTCAGATGTCAATCAATGCAGGCTACGATCACGCCTGGCATACTATTGTCGATTCAAATATTACTTCTCTGATTGCCGGACTTGCCTTACTGATCTTTGGTTCAGGACCGATTCGTGGCTTCGCTGTTGTACATTGTTTAGGTATTCTTACATCTATGTACTCTTCTGTAGTGGTAACCCGCGCCATCGTCAACCTGTGGTATGGCAGAAAACGTAAGCTAAAAACGTTATCAATTGGCCATATCTGGATTGCTGAAGATAATAACGCTCATAACAATAAGGCTTAAATCATGGAATTTTTTAAGATTAAACGTGATATTCCGTTTATGAGCTACGGTAAGCTTACAACGGCCATTTCGCTTATTACATTTATATTAGCGGTATTTTTTTTGGTAACACGTGGATTGAATTTTTCAGTCGAGTTTACCGGTGGTACCGTAATGGAAGTTGAGTTTAAGCAAAGTGCAGATTTAAACCATATCCGTAATGAACTTGATGAACTCAAACTCGGTGAGATACAGGTACAAGCACTGGGTACCAATAAGCAAGTGATGATTCGCTTACCCAATAAAGCCAACTTTACCTCTGCACAACTGTCCAATCAGGTCATGGATGTACTAAAAAAACATCAGCAAGGCGTTATATTGCGTCAGGTTGAGTTTATCGGACCACAGGTAGGAGAAGAACTGGTTACACATGGCTTGTTAGCATTGGCCATGGTTGTAGTAGGTATCATTATTTACCTATCAATGCGGTTTGAGTGGCGTTTTGCTGTATCTGCCATAATCGCTAATATGCATGACGTAGTAATTATTCTTGGCTGCTTTGCTTTTTTTCACTGGGAATTTTCCTTAACCGTATTAGCGGGTATATTAGCGGTACTAGGATATTCAGTGAACGAATCCGTAGTGGTATTTGACCGTATACGAGAAAATTTTCATAAACCACAAATGCGTGGTAAAAGTGTACCAGCTATCATTGACAACGCTATCACTGCAACCATGAGCCGCACTATTATCACCCATGGATCAACCGAAGCAATGGTAATTTCCATGCTTATCTTTGGCGGAGCAGCGCTACATGGTTTTGCCATGGCATTAACCATTGGTATTGTATTTGGTATTTATTCTTCCGTTCTGGTAGCCAGTCCGCTATTAATTATGTTCGGATTAA
Source organism: Snodgrassella alvi SCGC AB-598-O02 (assembly GCA_000725195.1). Lineage (GTDB taxonomy): Bacteria > Pseudomonadota > Gammaproteobacteria > Burkholderiales > Neisseriaceae > Snodgrassella > Snodgrassella alvi_G. Next base: position 79,829 of record JAIL01000258.1, on the reverse strand, counting down.
ATCGCCAGAATTTGGTCAAACCACAGAAGAAAAAAGAAGAAGCAGTAGTATAAAAAATATTCGCTAAAATAAAACAGCCTTTAAGCAAAGGCTGTTTTTTTATGTATTAATACCATACTTTATGGACTAAGTAAGTATGTAACTGTTTGGAAATTCTAACAATCGAAATATCTTATATTGCTTAATGCAATACCCTCTCATCTTTCCAGCCCTTATCAGTTAATACCAATACAGCTGTCCGTCGTTGCGGCTCATTTAAAGATTTCCACCAGTTTTCATCAGTTGTTTTAAGTAGTTTTTCTGACCATTTTTCAGGGACCAATTTTGCTTCATACACAACTTTAGAAACTGTAACGCCATTAGCTGGTGTGGGTTCTGTGAATAACACAATCTTATCTACTTTTTGCGTTCCGAGACATAATAATGAGCTTTGTGGTGTCCTAACTATTTTATCTTTGGCTTTATCAGAGAGATAATATACGGCCACAGGTACTTTTTTACCATTTTGCAATTGAAGCTCTTCTTTCTTACCTTGTTCATATACTTTGGCTTCAACCAGAGCATCCATCTGATTTAATGCAGTTTTATTAACTTTATCTCCATTTGAATTTTTGATAGTAATCTTAATTTCCTGAGCACCAACAGAAATATTATTTTTAGCACCATTTTCGATATTGTCCAGCATCAGATTGACAGGCAGACATACATGATCAATTTTTCCAAATTCATTAATTGCATCAGAAAAATTTGTCTGATTAGCTGCCTGTTTTCCACCACAGCCAGCTAACAGTAAACTTAAAACAAGTATGCTCATTTTTCTCATATTTGCGTCTCTCTATACAGATAAAATTTAGCTAAGTGAAAGGATACAGACAATACAAACGATTAGCAATTAAGCGAACAATAAATAGTTCAGCAAAATCTAGTAAAAATAAAAGCAACACTTTATCCAGACCGTCAGACTAAAGCGGTATAATACTTACTCTTTCAGATCATTGTAATGACTATGTCCACTAAAATATATGGTATTACCCAATGTAATACGGTTAAAAAAGCTCGTCAATGGCTTAATGAAAACAATATTACCGCAGAATATATTGATTTCAAAAAAATACCGCCTTCCGCAAAAGATATTGAATTTTGGTTATCACAAATTCCAAAAGAAAAATTAATCAATCGTAAAGGGACAACTTGGCGCAAACTGACCGATAGCGAACAACAAGAAGCCCTCAGTAGCGAAGCTACTGCAATCAACCTGATGTTAACACACCCATCTATTATTAAACGACCTGTATTGGTACATAAAAACCAGGTTATGATTGGATTTGATCCACTACTTTATAATAATTTTTTTGTTCTTTAATTATTTAAAAAAATGAATACTACAATTTTAATTTCTGATCTGCATTTATCCGAGCACACTCCAGCCTTAAATCAGTTATTTAAACAATGTCTGAATCAATGGCAAGGAAGAATTGATAGTTTATATATACTTGGTGATTTTTTCGATGTCTGGATCGGTGATGATGATGATAGTAATTTCATTCGTGAGATTAAATCATTACTCAAGCAATTTACCAGCCATACACCAATCTATTTCATGCATGGAAATCGTGATTTTCTGCTGGGTAAACAATTTGCAGCAGAAACAGATATTAAATTACTTGAAGCTCCTCAATTGGTTAATCTATATGGACAAAATTACCTATTGGTACATGGAGATGAATTATGTACTGATGATATCGCCTACCAGCAATTCCGAGCACAATCTCGCAACCCACTATGGCAAATGGCTGTATTACATAAACCTATTGCTGAACGCCGAATGCTTGCCGGGCAAATACGCCAAATGAGCGAAACACGTAAAAACAGTGAAGGAAAAAGCGAAATTTCAGATGTAACTGAAAACGGAATTGAGGCTTTAATTAGTACTCAAAATCACCAAACCTTACCTACCTTAATTCACGGTCATACTCATCGCCCAGCCATACACGAGCATAGCTACCTAAATCAGCCATTTAAACGTTATGTAATTCAAGATTGGGCAAATGATTATGGGGGATATTTAGCCGTAGATGCGCAGGGAGTTCATGTTCATGAATTGAAATTATAAATTACCGTTATTTAATAAAGATAAGCTATGATATTAACTTATAGTTTATCTTTATTTTTACACTATTGCTTATAGTAGATTTAAAATAATTCGTTACACTTTTTTTTATTAGGTATTGATGCAAAAAATGATATTGTTATTTTATCTAAATAATCAGAATTATTTACTTAACCTATTTAGGTCATAAATATCTTGATTGTTTTCATTAAAAAATTCGAATTTATTATTACAATGGTGTACAAAAAAAATTATAACTGCTATTTAAAAAAATGAGTTATGGGAAGTTAGCTTTGCTTTGTCCTGTTTTTTTAAATATTTTGATAGACACCAAAAGAAAATATTTTAAATTAAAATCATCATGAAAAATAATTTTTAGTTATCTCCCTTTTTGCCAAACTAAGTACATAGGACAAGGGAAATTAGGTGACTGTTTAATAGTTTCTTCAGTATTTAATCCGGATAAGAAAACAGTCATATTGACTACTAGATTTCTAACTTAATCATCCTTTAGCCGATATTTAGCCTGAGATTTGCAAGGAATGATAATTCTACCTAACTATAACGGTATTAGCTTTTCGATTATAAAATGACTTAATAAAAAAAAAGTACTAACAAAGCTAGTACGTTTTTTTAAAAATGCAAACTAATTATTTGCTACCCCGCATTAAATCGAAAAAATCAGCGTTATTTTTTGACTGCTTTAATTTATCAATAATAAATTCCATCGCTTCTATATCATCCATAGGATGCAGGAACTTGCGCAACAACCACATTTTCTGTAAACGGTCATTACTTACAAGTAATTCTTCACGACGAGTACCAGAACGATTAATATTAATTGCTGGGAATAAACGTTTTTCAGCCATACGGCGATCCAAATGCAATTCCATATTACCGGTACCTTTAAATTCCTCGTAAATCACATCATCCATACGACTTCCGGTTTCAACCAGTGCAGTAGCAATAATGGTTAAAGAACCACCTTCTTCTACATTTCGAGCTGCACCAAAAAAGCGTTTTGGCCGATGTAAAGCATTTGCATCAATACCGCCAGTCAAAATTTTGCCGGATGCTGGAATAACGGTATTGTAGGCCCGTGCCAGGCGAGTAATCGAATCAAGCAAAATAACAACATCTTTTTTATGCTCTACCAAACGTTTGGCTTTTTCCATCACCATTTCAGCAACCTGAACATGACGAGTGGCCGGTTCATCAAATGTTGAAGAGACTACCTCACCACGAACGGAACGAGTCATTTCCGTTACTTCTTCAGGACGTTCATCAATCAACAATACAATTAATTCTGCTTCAGGATAATTTGCGGTAATAGCATGCGCAATATTTTGCAACATCACTGTTTTACCTGATTTGGGTGGTGCTACCAGTAAGGCTCGCTGGCCAAAGCCGATTGGCGCGATTAGATCAATAGCACGTCCAGTTAAATTTTCGCCTGAGCGAATATCGCGCTCCAGCACAAACTGACGATCCGGAAATAGTGGCGTTAGATTTTCAAAAAGAATTTTGTGTTTACATACGTCAGGATCATCACCGTTTATTTTATCCAGACGTACTAACGCAAAGTAGCGCTCATTATCTTTAGGTACTCGCACACTACCTTCGATTGTATCGCCAGTATGTAGGTTAAAACGACGTATCTGGCTGGGGCTGACATAAATATCATCTGGACCAGCTAGATATGAAGTATCCATGCTGCGTAAAAAACCAAAACCGTCAGGTAGAATTTCCAGCGTGCCAGAACAGGTAAAAGCCTCACCTTGCTTCATTTTGATGCGCACAATTGCAAAAACAAGGTCTTGTTTACGTAAACGATTGGCATTTTCAATACCAAACTCTTCGGCTATGCCTAATAATTCAGACACATGTAAATTTTGTAATTCAGAAACGTGCATAAATATATAAGTGAATTTATTTATAGGAATTTCAGATAAAATAGTCTCTTGACTCGTAATGACAATAATTAACGAGTTTAACTCACATAAAATTGCGAAAGATAAGCGTTTTATTGAAAGTTGATTTGTTTATTTAAATCCGCCACAAAGACATTAATCTTAGACTTAAAATTGATCTCTTGTTATTAAGACGAATTTTATGACGTCCAAGGAGGTAATGTCAAGCTGTTATCTAAATTTGGTTAATTACTGCTGCGCCAAGAATAACAGTACCGGGCATTGTTTAGTGCTAATTTACATTGGTAGTAACATAAAATTGGATAATTAACATTCTGTCTGACAAATACAATTACATAATTAAGCAGAATTTAGACATATTTTGTTAATTTAGAGCTACTATTGTTATCATTAAATAATGATAATAGTATAAAATTCTTAAACAGCCATTATTCTTTGAGGATTACTAAAAAATAGTTTATTGTCGTAAAGAAAACTTAGATGTTGCAATAGTATCATAAAACCAACAGATTTTGATTGAGTTGTTAAAAATAGCGATACTCATCTAATAAAAATACAGATCCTTTTATAGTTTATTGAGCCTAAACTAGTAACTCATTAATTCTGATAGAGAGTATCTGATCAACCAAGCAGAAGTGATTTTTCTGACTAGATTACACCGTCAGTATGAACTGTAAAATTCAAATTAACGCAGAATTAAAACTCTCAGTAATAATTGATTTTTAGCTGTATTAATGACTGTTATAATTAAAGCCCAGTTAAAACATCATCGACAGAATTATGAAAAAACTATCATTAAGTGCATTTGGTTTGGCCTCCATCATGGCGTTATCAGCCTGTAATGCAGCAGAAAAAGAACAACCGGCAAGCAGTAGTGATGTTGCAGCAGCTTCAATGGCTTCACAGGTTGATGAAGTGCGAAGCGCATCAACAGCAGGTGAAAATTTTCTGAATCAAAACAAAAATGCTAAAGGCGTACATACAACGCCCTCTGGTTTACAATATAAAATAAATCACCAGACCAAAGGCAAATCACCTAAAGCAACCGATACCGTAACAGTTGAATACGAAGGTCGACTAATTGATGGAACAGTTTTTGACAGCACGGCTATGCATGGCAATAAACCTGCAACTTTCCCATTGAATGGTGTTATTCCCGGTTGGACAGAAGGATTACAATTAATGAATGAGGGTAGCAACTTTACATTTTATATTCCGGCAGATTTGGCCTACGGTGATCAGAGTCCTAGTCCTTTGATTCCGGCAAACAGTACGCTGATCTTTGATGTCAAACTTATTAAAGTTGGAGAGTAAGTAGCTAAGCAATTAAAAAGCACTCATATGATGAGTGCTTTTTTGTATCTGGCTCCCCGACCAGGGCTCGAACCTGGGACCTGCGGATTAACAGTCCGTCGCTCTACCGACTGAGCTATCAGGGAATGAGGCGAAATTATAACGTCTCTAATTTTGCTGTCAAGTATTTTTCAAATTTTGCACTAATGAATTTATCTAAAAATTGATTTTGATTTTCAGATAATCATGTCCTGATGTTCATCATGCCCTAGTATCATTGTCCCTACCCCTTGATCTGTAAATATTTCCAGCAATAGAGCATGCGGTACCCGACCATCGATAATATGGATATCACTAACTCCATTCAAAGCAGCCTGCAATGTTGCACTGATTTTTGGCAACATGCCTCCCTGCAATATTCCCGATTCAATTAATTTATTAATATCAGCAGGCGTTAGCTTAGTAATCAGATTATTATTTTCATCCAGAACACCTTGCGTGTTAGTTAACATAATCAATTTTTCCGCTTGTAAGCATTCTGCCAACTTACCAGCAACCACATCAGCATTGATATTGAAGGCTTCGCCCTGCTCACCTACGCCGATAGGTGCCACAACAGGTATATAACCTTGCTGAACTAATTCTTTAATCAGATGAGTATCTATTTCTACAATCTCTCCTACCTGACCAATATCATATTCTCCATTCACCATCATTTTTTTGGCTTTAATGAAATGATTATCTCGTCCGGTAATACCTATAGCATGTCCTCCAAAAAGATTAAGCAATGATGTTATTTCTTTATTTACACAACCACCCAACACCATTTCAACAACATTCATAGTCTCATTATCAGTGACACGAAATCCCTGTATAAACTGGTTTTCCTTGCCAATTTTACGCAAAAACTCATTAATCTGCGGTCCCCCGCCATGAACAATTACCGGATGGATACCAACCAGTTTTAGTAAAACGATATCCTTGGCAAATTTCTTTTTTAGCTCTGGATCAGTCATGGCATTACCACCATACTTTATAATCATCGTACATCTGGAAAAACGACGTATATAAGGTAAGGCTTCCGCCAGAATATTGGCCTTAAGATCTGCATCAATTTCAGTTAATTTTGATTGCAATTTTGCCATAAACTCTCCCTGAAAATATGTAATTTATCCGCTGCATAGACATAAAAAAGTTTAAACGAAATTAATAATTTGATTTAAAATCATATTATTATTTCAAATTTTTTACTTCTAACAGCATAAATAGCTAACATATTTATCGCTGATAAGGAACAAAAAGCTAATTATTCAGTTTGGCTATATCAGCACCATGATAAAAAAAAGTTGTTAATATGGCTTGTGCAGCTATCTGATCGAGTACCTGCTTTCTTTTTTTGCCAAATACCCGAGCTTCCGTCAAGAGATCTTCAGCGATTGCAGAAGTCCAGCGTTCATCTACCCAATAAACCGGCAGATTAAAACGGCCGTGTAAACGATTTCCAAACCGTCGACACAAGGCTGTAGCCTCATCTTCACTATTATCAGCATGCGTAGGTAAACCCACCACCAAAGCTAAAGGCTGCCATTCTTTAATTAATGCTGCAATTTTTGCAAAACGTTCATCATTAGTAATCGCGGTTATTGTGGTTAAAGGATGGACAGTCGCTAATTCTGCCTCCCCCACAGCAACACCTATACGAACTAAGCCAAAATCGAACCCCAAAACAGTGCCGGAAGCAAGGACATAATTGGCCATATCAGGCATGTCCTGCTATGGTACTCAGATTAGCCATATCAATATTCAAAAGTTTTAATGCTGCCTGGTATCTTTGTTTATAAGGCATATCAAATAATATTTTCATATCAGCCTTAACAGTAATCCAGCTATTATTGGCCAGTTCCTGTTCCAGTTGTCCGGCACTCCAACTAGAATATCCGATGGTTGCTACAGCCTTATTCACTTCTTTATCCTGTGTCAAACCAATAATAATATCGCGAGAAGTAGTCATTGCCACTTCATCATTAACCAGCAAACTGCTTTCCCAGGAACCAATAGGTGTGTGTACCAAAAAACCACGGTCCACCTGTACAGGGCCACCTAACAAAACCCATTGCCCATGGAAACGCTCAGGTGTAGGTGTTTTGGCTGCGTCAAAAAGTAAATCCATCATAATAGGCGAAGGTTTATTAACAATAATACCCATTGCACCTTCAGCATTATGCTCACATATATAAACTACGCTTTCTTTAAAAAACTGATCATGCATACCAGGCATAGCAATCAAAAAATGATTGGCCAGTGAAAAAGAGCAAGCAGTAGTTTTCTGTAAATCCATATCGTGCTTATCCAAATCAATAATCACTCTAATAAATAATTAAGATGATACGTTAAATCGGGTCAATACATCAGTTTCTCAAGCTATTTTTTTGTTATAATTGGTTTACAATATTATAGATAGCTTGTCAGACATCATTTTTCCTAAAATAAATTTTTATATTTTCAGACTATCTGTTTCAACAATGCCCATTTTTAGAAAGGTAAGTTGTGTCCCTAACCAAACCCATTGTTCTCCTTATTCTTGACGGCTTCGGTCATCGTACTGATGGTAATGACAATGCTGTTTTATTGGCACAAACTCCGCATATTGATCAATACCGGCAACAATATGCATCTGGAACGATTGATGCATCTGAACGTATGGTAGGCTTGCCTATTGGTCAATTTGGTAATTCAGAAGTGGGTCATCTGAATATTGGAGCCGGACGGGTCGTTCCACAGGATATCACTCGTATTGACATGGCTATTGAGGACAAAACGTTATTTCACAACCCCGTTCTACAATACATCTGGCAGAATCCTAATAAAACTCTTCATTTATTGGCTTTATTTTCCGATGGTGGTGTACATAGTCATATTGAGCATATTTTTGCCATAATAGAAGCTGCACTGGCTGCAGGCATGGAAAAAATTGTTGTCCACCCTTTTTTGGATGGACGCGACACCCCGCCTAAGAGCGCACTAAGTTATTTGCAAAGATTAGAACAATATATGCAACAGCACCCTCAGGTTCAATGTGGTGCCATTATTGGTCGTTTCTTTGCCATGGACAGAGATAATCGCTGGGATCGAGTTGAGCAGGCTTATAATGCCCTGTTTGGAGATTGTCAGTATACCGCACCATCACCTGTTGCAGCTTTACAGGCTGCATATGAACGCAATGAACTAGATGAATTCGTTCAACCCACATTGGTAAATCCACAGGCGACACTCAATGATAACGATGCCATTTTATTTTTAAATTTTCGTGCTGATCGGGCACGTGAGTTAACTCAGGCACTTACATTTAACGACTTTCAAGGATTTAAGCGTAAACACCGTGTTATAACCAGCTACTTTGCCAGTATAACTAACTATGGCGCTCAATTCCCCAATCCAGTAATGTTTGATCGCCAAACCATAAACAACGGATTAGGCGAATTTCTTGCTTCTCAGGGTTTAAGCCAGCTGCGTATTGCGGAAACAGAAAAGTATCCTCATGTAACTTATTTTTTCAGCGGTGGTCGTGAAGAACCATATAATGGGGAAGAACGAATTTTAATTTCTTCTCCTAAAGTTACAACTTATGACCTACAACCTGAAATGAGTGCTTTAGGTATAACAGAAAACATAATCGACAGCCTAAACAATCATCGCCACGATGTCATTATTTGTAATTTTGCCAATGGAGATATGGTAGGTCATACTGGTTCTTTATCAGCAGCTATAACTGCAGTAGAAACTATAGATGCATGTGTAGCTCGCGTCGTCGAAGCAGCAAAGACTGTTGGTGGAGAGGTCATCATTACAGCTGATCATGGTAATTGTGAACATATGTATGATGAGCAAAATCAGCAGCCCCATACCCAACACACCACCGAACCTGTACCGTTTATCTACATTGGTCGTCCTGCAACTATAATGCCAGGCGGTGCGCTTAAAGACGTTGCACCTTCATTGTTAGCTGCGCTTGGTTTGAATCCTCCTCCAGAAATGACTGGGCATAATTTAATTCAATTCAAAACGTTATAATGAAAGCACATATTTGGTTTAGCCTGATTTTACTTAATTTTTTAAGTTTAGAAACTTTTGCTGCTGGCAAAAATCAGCCTTCTGTTCCTTCTAATTTGCAACAGGTTCATCAGGCTATATCCACAACACAAAACCAAATAAATAAAACTGCTAGCGAACAGAAAAAAATTGACGTATCCATGGCACAAACTGGACAACAGCTTAATCAAGCAAAGAAAGAATTAGAACAAATTCGTCGCCAGCAGCAAACAAGTTTCAAACAATATCAGGCTTTACAGACTAGTCTCGACCAAACCCAAACCCGTATTGCCGAAACCAAAACGCAAGTAAGTCGGTTACTGAATGCCCATTATCGCAATCGCCAACCCAATAGTGTCTATCTCTGGCTTAAAAAAGACAGTGTTGATCAAAAAGGCAGAACTCTTCAGTACTTACGCTATCTGAATGCTGCCAATGAACAAGTGATTCAGCGGTTGCGACAACAACAGCAAAATCTTGAGACACAACAAAAAGCACTCACGAGCCAACGTCAGCAATTAAATACATTACACCAAAAACAACAACAATTAGTAAAAAAACTACATACCCAGCATAATCAGCAACAAAATCAATTTTCACAACTTGATCAGCAGCTGAGCGCTCAGAATAAACAACTCCAAACTCTTAAGAGCGATGAAAAACGCTTAAATAGCTTACTTAGCCGGTTATCTGCTCAATCTAAGGCTCGCAAAAGTAACCAGCCTAAAGGCACTGTAATTGCAAAGAATCATAAAGAGCAAACTAAACCAATAAATTCGCTTCAGACCGGTATAAAAGTTAATACATCAGCTAGCGATACCGCAGATCAAGTAAATTCGACTCAAAATAACAATCATAACTATTCGCTAACCTCTGAAGACATGACGTTGAAAGCCACAGAAGTGGCACAACCTAAATTAAGCAGTTCACTGGCACAGAAACAAGGACGATTACAACGACCGGTTAGTGGCACCATTAGTGGAAAATTTGGTGAACAGAGACCGAATGGAGGTACTTGGAAAGGTTTATTTTTTAATACCAGCTCCACAACGGTACACAGTATTGCCAGCGGTAACATTGTATATGCAGCTTATTTACAGGGGTATGGCAATACCATCATCATAGATCATGGAGAAGGATATCTTAGTATATATACAGGTTTATCTGCCATGAATGTTTCCGCTGGCAAATCCGTTTCACCTGGTCAGAGTATTGGCACCAGTGGACAATTACCTGATGGAAATATTGGCCTCTATTTTGAAATTCGCTATCACAATCAGGCCATGAACCCGTTATCATGGATAGTTTAATATCAAAGCATGATTACTCCGTTTGCAATATTTATGTAATCTTTTTAATGACAAAAAATTTATATATAATTATCGAACGGAAAATTTATTTAATATTTTGAAACTTGTCGCTATCAGAAAGAACAAAACCAATAATGGCTAAATCAACATTTAAAAAAGTATTTTTATATACCTTAGGCGCTCTTAGTGGTGCTGTTCTGACAATCAGCCTGCAAGGCTATGCTAATGAACAAAAAGAAGAAGCACTTCCATTGCAATCTTTACATACCATGGCTGAAGTGTATGGACAAATTAAAGCTAACTATGTCGAAAGTAAAACCGATGACAGTATTTTAGAAGGTGCCATGAAAGGTATGGTTAGCAATCTTGATCCTCATTCGGAATACTTAACTATTAAAGACTTTTCTGACCTCAAAGAAAGTACAACCGGTGAATTTGGGGGATTAGGGATGGAAATCAGTTCTGAAGACGGACTGATTAAAATTGTTGCACCAATTGAAGATACACCGGCAGATCGTGCCGGAATCAAGAGTGGCGATTACATTGTAAAAATTGAAAATGAATCCACTCGCAATATGACTAGTACCGAGGCAGTTAAGAAAATGCGTGGTAAGCCTGGTACCAGCATTACACTAACACTTGCTCGTAAAGATCATCCACAACCAATAGTCTTACATCTCACTCGCGCTATTATTAAAGTTAAAAGTGTCCGTCATAAACTCATTGAACCAGATTATGGTTATGTACGAATAACCCAATTTCAGGAACACACATTAAATTTGCTTGCCAGCGCACTTAAGGATTTACGTAAACAGAATAAGCAACCACTTAAGGGAATTGTACTTGATTTGCGCGACGACCCTGGCGGTCTGTTAAATAGTGCTGTAGGAGTTTCTTCTGTATTTCTAAAATCAGGTGTTAAAGTGGTAAGCACTAAAAACCGTGATAAAAAAGAGGGTATGGTTCTACGAGCAATTCCAAATGATTATCTGATGAAAGGCAGTGATCCTTTGGTCAATATGCCGGAAGAACTTAAAACAATTCCGGTTACTATTTTAATTAACTCCGGCACCGCTTCTGCTTCAGAAATTGTTTCCGGCGCATTACAGGATTATAAACGTGCGGTCATTGTGGGCAGCCAAAGTTTTGGTAAAGGTTCGGTTCAGTCAGTAATTCCTTTATCCAACGGTGGCGCAATGAAATTGACCACCGCTCTTTACTATACTCCTAACGATCGATCAATTCAGGCTCAAGGTATTGTGCCGGATGTCGAAGTTAAGGATAAAAATCGACAATTCGAAAGTCGTGAAGCTGATCTTACCGGCCATATCAATAATCCTTTGGGCGGCAAAGAAGTGAACAGTCAGATTCATGTTAACAAGGACAACACTGCTGATGGTGATAGTAACGTGATTAATCAGGAAAATAAAACTTCTGCTAAAGATAAAAACGTTACTGGCGTCGATAAAGAAAACAAGAAAAAGGATGATGATGACTGGTTAGCACGGCGCGAACCTAATCCTGCCAAAGACGCACAACTCAAAGCTGCATTAGATCTGGTCAAAGACCCGGCTAAATGGAATCAATCATTGGGACTAGCTGCAAACAAATCAGGCAAAGCGGATAAAAAAGAGCAAAAAAGTAAAAAATAATTTTAATTTTCAAAAAAGCAGATAGCAAACTATCTGCTTTTTTTATAGTTATATTTCTCTAATAGAATATCTTAGTTTAATACCTCACTATATTCAAAAAACATAAAATTTTGATTTCAGAAAAATTTTTCTTATTATCGCTATTCGAACTTTAGGTTTGGCACGGGTTAAATATTAATTAAACTATATTCAATTACTTTTAAATTAATACGTGTAGTTAATTTTTATTGATATATATTTAGTATTTGGTATTTTGTTACCTAAAACCACAAATGATTGAATGTCAATTTACTCATTACATCTAAAAATCGTGATTATTAAACATTTTAAAGCTATCTATTTTTGGATAAATTTCAACACTCTGTAGCTTCAACATGGTTTTAAGAAAAACTAATCACCAATTATTTTTCGTTACTAAAAATGCGAGTAAAAATAACTATCTGAAGTAAATTTGATTATTAAATAATCACCATATTAAACAATAATATAATTTTATATTCACAAAACCAAAATGGTATCGATTCACATAATTTTTATTAATCAAAAAAAGCTGCTACCTAAAGTAGCAGCCTTTATATTAAGCAAGTTATTTTTTAAGCTCATTAGCTAAATATAACCACGTTTCAATCACTGTATCTGGATTTAAAGAGATAGTTTCAATTCCCTCTTCAATTAACCATTTGGCAAAATCGGCATGATCAGATGGACCTTGACCACAAATTCCGATGTATTTATCCAGTTTACGACATGCTTTAATAGCCAGACTGAACATAACTTTAACGGCTGGATCACGCTCATCAAATGTACTAGCAATCGGACCACCACTATCACGATCCACACCTAAAGTGAGTTGAGTCATATCATTAGAACCGATTGAGAAGCCGTCGAAATATTTCAGGAATTGCTCTGCCAAAACAGCATTGGTTGGTAATTCGCACATCATAATCAACCGTAGTCCGTTTTTACCACGCTCCAAACCATTTTCTTTAAGTGCACGAACAACAGCTTCAGCTTCTTTTAAAGTACGCACAAAAGGAATCATAATTTCAACATTGGTTAGACCCATTTCATCACGTACATATTTCAGAGCCTGACACTCTAAAGCAAAACAATCTTTAAACTCTTTAGACACGTAGCGTGCTGCACCTCGGAAGCCTAACATTGGGTTTTCTTCATGTGGCTCATATTTATTTCCACCCAAAAGATTGGCATATTCGTTTGATTTAAAATCAGACATACGCACAATAACTTTTTTTGGATAAACAGATGCAGCCAGTGTAGCAACACCTTCGGCAATTTTATCAACATAGAAACTTACCGGTGAAGCATAACCAGCCATTCGATCGGTAATTTCAGCTTTCATCTCTTCATCCTGCTGATCAAACTCTAGTAATGCTCGCGGATGAATACCAATTTGCCGATTAATAATGAATTCCATACGCGCCAGACCAATTCCATAGCCCGGCAAATTAGTGAAACTGAAAGCCAATTCTGGATTGCCAACATTCATCATAATTTTTGCAGGGGCTTCTGGCATGTTGTCCAGCGGAATCTCAGTAACCTCAACATTCAGCAGACCATCATAAACATAACCAGTATCTCCTTCTGCGCATGATACAGTTACATCATGTTCATCTTGCAGTATTGAAGTAGCATTACCTGTACCCACCACCGCAGGTATACCTAATTCACGTGCAATAATTGCAGCATGACAAGTCCGTCCGCCACGATTAGTGATGATGGCTGAAGCACGTTTCATTACAGGTTCCCAATCGGGGTCAGTCATATCAGTTACCAGCACATCGCCTGGTAGAACCTTGTGCATTTCATCAACAGTTTTAACCAGTCTGATTTTGCCCTGACCTACTTTTTGACCAATTGCACGACCTTCAACCAGCACCTTTGATTTTTCATTTATTTTATAGCGGCGTAGTACGCGACTGGCTTTTTCCTGAGATTTAACAGTTTCTGGACGGGCTTGTAATATATACAGCTTGCCATCTATACCGTCGCGACCCCATTCAATATCCATCGGCCGACCATAATGTTCTTCAATAATTAAAGCATATCCGGCCAGCTCAGTGACTTCTGCTTCACTGATTGAAAACTTCTTACGTTCAGCAACATCAACATCAACTGTTTGTACTGATTTACCAGCCTGAGCAGCATCAGTAAATACCATTTTAATAAGCTTGGAGCCCATGGTTTTACGTAGAATTGCTGGTCTACCTGCACGCAAAGTTGGTTTATGTACGTAAAATTCATCAGGGTTAACCGCGCCCTGTACAACGGTCTCTCCCAGACCGTAAGAAGAAGTAATGAATACCACCTGATCAAAACCAGATTCAGTATCCATTGTAAACATTACTCCTGAAGCACCCTCATCAGAGCGCCCCATACGTTGTACGCCTGCTGATAACGCTACCGCTTCATGGGTAAAATTTTTATGAACTCGATAAGAAATAGCCCGATCATTGTACAAAGAAGCAAATACATGATGCATAGCCTCTTTAACATTTTCTAAGCCACAAATATTAAGGAATGTTTCCTGCTGCCCAGCAAAAGAAGCATCTGGTAAATCTTCAGCAGTAGCCGAAGAACGTACGGCAACAGAAATTTGGTCTGTTCCGGCATCAGCAATCATTTTTTCCCATGCAGCTTGTATGTCTGCTTCCAACTCTGGTGGAAATGGCGTTTCCATAATCCATTGGCGAATTTGCTTACCCACCCGAGCCAATTCAGCTACATTGTCAACATCCAGCGCATTAAGTTCATTATTAATCCGTTCGTTCAGACCCTCATAAGCAAGAAATTTGCGATAGGCTTCAGCGGTAGTGGCAAAACCTCCCGGTACGCGCACCCCTTTCTCAGATAACTGCGAAATCATTTCGCCTAGAGAAGCATTTTTACCACCAACGCTTTCAACGTCAGTCATGCGTAAATTTTCAAACCAGATTACATTTTTGCCGTTCATTTTGGGCATCCAGTGCTTTGAGATAGCAGTTGAAGACAACCTATTTTAACGACTCAAATACGGAATGTCATGCCTTTTTGCCCCGTAATTGCCGTCTCATAGCGGATATTCATTGTTAATCCTCTTTAATGATTAATTAAATTTAATTAAAGATTAGGTGAAAATTATGACAAAAATGCATTATTCAACTTATTATTCTAAAAAAATAGTAAATTAACAAATTTTTTGCTTTAAAATAGTTATTTTATATAAATTTATTGTTACTTTTTTATAAAAGATATATCGTTTTTTTTTTACAACAAATAAAAAATTATCGGCAGAGTTCAGCCAAAATTTTCACTTATAAATTCAAACTTCAATTACAATTCTCTCTTTATTTCGCATTTACTTTAACTATTATTAAAGCTCATGAAACCAATTCGCCAAGTTTTTTTCGTATCCGACCGTACCGGGATAACAGCCGAAAGTATGGGATTAGCTCTATTAAATCAGTTTGATAATATCGACTTTAAAAGAGCTACTTATCCATTTGTCGATACCAAAACCAAAGCAGAAGAAGTTGTTGCTTTAATTAATCGATCCGCGCAACAAAGTGACGTACGTCCACTGGTTTTTTCCAGTATTGTCGATGAAAATATTCGCGAACAAATTAAAACCAGTGCTGGTTTACATATGAGTTTTTATGACGCTTTTATAGGCGAATTAGAAGAAGAACTGGGCACAAAAGCTAACCATTCAATCGGTCGCACTCATGGTATGTATGATACGGAAAAATATGATAAAAGAATGGATGCCATTAATTTTGCACTCAATAACGATGATGGGATTACAGATCGTGAACTTCAACATGCGGATGTGATATTAATGGGTGTTTCCCGCAGTGGAAAAACGCCGACTTGTTTATATCTGGCTCTCCAATATGGTATTCGCGCTGCTAATTACCCCCTTATTCCTGAGGATTTGGAAAGTAGTGAACTACCCCGTATGGTTAAACCATTTCGGCAAAAACTTTACGGACTGACCATCGATGCCGATCGATTACACCATATTCGTTCAGAACGACGTCCTGATTCCCGCTATGCAAGCAAAGATAACTGCCGACATGAAATCTTAACTGCTGAAGATATGTACCGTCGTTTTAATATTCCGTATACTAATACTACTCATAAATCAATTGAGGAATTAGCAGCCAGCATAATTTTAGCCGCCAGATTACAACGCCGGATTTAAATGTAATTAAATAATTGTCTTTGTATATATTTTATTAATGTTGAGGTAAATATTTTATTTTCTCCTCTAGATGATTTAAACTTTGACTATTATTAGAACTAAATCTTTTTATGAAAAAAGGACGCCTTAGCGTCCTTCAGTGATTTTAACTAATTTAAGCTTTTGGTAAAGTCACTCCGGTTTGCCCCATGTATTTGCCTGACCTGTCTTTATATGAAGTAGCGCACTCTTCGTCGCTTTCAAAAAATAAGACCTGTGCAACACCTTCATTAGCATAAATTTTAGCCGGCAAAGGTGTCGTATTAGAAAACTCCAGCGTCACGTAGCCTTCCCATTCCGGCTCAAACGGCGTAACATTCACAATAATACCACACCGAGCATAAGTCGATTTTCCCAAACATACCGTTAATACATTGCGTGGGATACGAAAATATTCTACCGTGCGGGCAAGAGCAAACGAGTTGGGCGGGATAATGCAGAAATCGTCTTCAACGGTAACAAAATTGCGTGTATCAAAATTCTTAGGATCAACAATGGTGCTGTTGATATTTGTAAAAATTTTGAATTCACGGGCACAGCGAATGTCATATCCATAACTGGAAGTACCATAAGATATAATTTTTTCACCGTTTAACTGCTTTATCTGATCAGGTTCGAACGGTTCAATCATGCCGTGTTGCTCGCTCATGCGGCGTATCCATTTGTCCGACTTAATACTCATCACATTACCTTTAATAAATTTAGCGCATTATACCGTAGCCGATACCATGCGCCAATTTAACCTTTTTGTTGTATTATTCCGGGAGCCAACCACCCAAATGATGAACGAGCTCTGACAATAATTCACCTAATGCCTCAGCCATCAATATCTGTGATGCAAAAGTAATACTTTGCATATCGTCACCCTGTCCAGCGGCCTCTTCCTGTATAACATCCAAAAACTGAATACGTTTTAGCGTAAAATCCTGAGTGAGAACAAAGCGTACTCGATCTTGCCAGCATAAACCAAGCTGTGTGACAATTTTGCCGTTTTTAACCAGATTAATAACTTCTTCAGCAGTTAAATCCTGATGGCTGATTCGGACTACCGGAGCTGCATCACCTAAGCCCTTAAGTTCACAATCACTATCTAACTCAAAATGCCCTGCTGCACTACCCTGTAATAACCATTCTGTCATCAGGCTGCCAGGCGACTGCTGAGTTCGAGGTAATTTGGCTTCAAGTCCACCTAAAGCATCACGCAATTTAGTTAATAACATTTCGGCACGATTACTGTTAGCCTGATTGATTAACAAAAACCCATACTGACTATCTAAAATAGCTTCAGTTTTACTGCTTTTGGTAAAAGCACGTGGCAATAGATCATCAGTAATATTTTCTTTTAATTCATTTTTTTCTTTACGGCCAACATTACGTCCTTCAATTTCTCTGATTTCATTTATTTTTTCATCTAAAATATCACGTACCACTGCTGCTGGTAGTACTTTTTCTTCTTTTTTCAATGCAATTCGCCAGGTATTTTGTGCCGGAAATACCATTTCCGGGCTAAACGACACTGGGCTACTGAATCCTACACTATCCCAATCCAACCCCATGCATGGCTTAAAAGCAGCTTCCTGCAATTTATTAGCAAGCATTTCTAAATCTGGTAATTTATCTTTATTGAGCGGGTAAATAGTTAATTGTTTAAACCACATGCTTTAAAACTTTCACAACAATCTGAGAAAGACAGGATTATACGGCAGCTACGTGATCATCGCCCAATCTTCACAGAAAAATAATAAAACTGATGTGCGTTTTAATCTAATACATTTTAAATGCAAATCACTATATAAATACATAAGTGGTAACGATGACTTTTAAACCACTTTATAAAAAGTACAGTTGTTTAAATCTTTCGAATAAAGATATTAGATTTTCATATCTTTAAAAATTTGAAACAAGTAAGCAAAAGAACGAAAGAATGATTAGATATGTACAATTAAAAGACTGTATGAAGCTTTTTATAATGTGACATCTATAGAATATAAATTCATGAAACATTACCTTGATTTTCTTCTTGGCTTGTGTACTAATGATGGGAATTTACAGCATTACTAGTTCTAGATAATAAAATTGAAAAAAAATAATTTGCTTTTACCTATCTATGATTCGCATTAGAGATGCTCTTAAAAAGATTTAATAAAAACTTTTAAAATGGATAATCTAACTTTATCTTCTACAGTGAGTTTTTGGCCAGCAGATCCATACATGCCTAAACAAGTTTTATTTTTATAGCTGAAAAGTACATCACTAAGATTAGAGTCTTTTGGGGCTGGAATAAGATAAATAGGATATTCATTATAAGTATCTATTTTTTTCATTTTACCAAATTCTTGCTCTCGAGCAGCTTGTAGCACGCCTGGACATTGTTTAAAATTATTTGCTGACGAAGCTTGAAGGCCAAGGGTAACAGGAAAAGGACTTTTAGATGCATCGAAAGTCATTTGAAAAGGCTTTTCTTTATAGTTATCGATAAATAATCCATATTTCTTTATTTCATTTTTAATATTATTTTTCAATAATTTGTTATCAGCAAATACTCCTTGACCATTAAATAACATGATACTACATAGGATTATTTTAATAAGCTTGTTGATATTCATTTTAACTCCTTAATGTTTTATCTAACGGAATCACCAATACTATTATTTATTGCACAAGCCGTGTTTTCTTTTCTACATTAGCTACTGTAAAATGATCTAGCTATCATAAAATATATCATTATTTTTATTAGGTACTTTATCTTTTCAATTTTGATCTAGATCCTTTAACCAGACTTTTAACGTATAGTCCAAAAAAAGATTTATATTCTGCCAAAAATTTTGTATTGATGGGATTTTTCAAAAAAAATGTAGCGTTATTGGCTTGTTCTTTATCGAATCAAATATAAAATGATTACTGTTACTAAAACATAACGATTCTTTCATTGCCAAATTCTATCTAGAATATCGACAAATTGTCCTACTAATGGGTTGCATGGCAGTATGTACCATAGTAACATCTCCTTAATTAAAATTAAATTCTATATACATTAAATCTTTTTTGGTCAGGTTGACCTTGATCTTAATTTGAAATTTTGCTTTGTGAAATCCGTAATGGCGGTTCTGTTCTTTTTGCATTTGCTTTTAAATTAATTGAATCAGTTTGAAAGCTAGCTAAAAAATTTAAAACTGTTTTCTACATCAGTACCAGTAATACAAAAATTCTAAATTAAATTACTTAGTATTTTCGAATTTACTAATAAAAAATTCCTTCTTTACATTTAGTCTAATGCTTATTTCGATTAATCAATTTTTAACATATTATCGAAATATGACATGAAATAAAGAGGACATGATTAGGAAATTTATTAAAAGCAGTATATTCATAATCATTTACCATTATCATTTAAAATTTGTTTGCCTAGTAATACCTTCGCTAGGTCATACTAAAGAAAAAATTTTCATAAATACTATCTGTATAAATTGATAGTAATGATTGCAATAATTAATATCTATTTGTCACTAATTTATCGAAGTAAGACTTAAAAGTTCAATAGTTTCTTAATTGCTAGCTATTTTATTTCCAGATTCAGTCGGCTTGTTACGGCAAGGAGCAAATATATCAAGTTGTGATTGATATTCACTGGTTGTCACCTCCATTAATGATAGAATCGAATGAAAAATATAATCATGTGAAAAAGATTTTTGCTGAGCCTGCTGAGATAAACAATCTATATTTAAATTAGTCGTTCGAATAAAGTTATCATTAGCCCAAAATACCATCGGAATCTGTGTTTGTTCTGCAGGTGCGATAGTATATGGCGTAGCATGTAAATATATGCCTTTTTCTCCCAAAGATTCGCCATGATCGGAGAAATACCACATGGCACTTGATAAACTCTCATCTTCTTGTAATAGTCGTATAAGTTGTCCAAGTACATGATCGGTGTATAAAATCGTATTATCATAAGTATTAAGCAATTGTTCGTTACTACATTGCTGAATCTGATTAGTATCACAGGTGGGCGTAAATTGTTTAAATTGTTCTGAATAACGTTGGTAATAAGTTGGACCATGACTGCCAATGGTATGTAAAAATAAGACTGAGTCATCAGATAAATTGGCTATTACATTACGCAAATTCACTAATAAACTTTCATCGAGACAGCCATCACCTGTGCACTTTATCTGCGGTGCCCAATCCTTAACTTCCAGATATTCGATGCGATCACAGACACCTTTACAACCACCATCATTATCTCGCCAAGATACATTTACACCAGCACGTTGTAAAACATCCAATAAACCCTCCTGATGCTTCGCTAAATTACTTTTATAATACTGGCGAGGCATATTTGAAAACAGGCAAGGCAAGGATACAGCGGTAGCCGTACCACAAGAACTTACATGAGGGAAATTAATTAGATTTTTATTGATTTTGGCCAGCTCAGGCGTGGTTTGACGTATATATCCGTTCAAACCCCAGTTTTGTGCACGCGTGGTTTCTCCTACAACAACAACCAGTAAACGTTTATGCATTTGTACCTGATGGGTAGCATCCAAACCAATCCGCTGTAATGGCTGATTGGAATCATAAGCGTTATAAACGGTTTTAACCACTGAGCCAATAATATTAGTCGGCACAATTAGATGATTAACTGCTTTGTTATTACGAAAAAAGGAAATATAACTACTATAAGCGGTCATAAAAATGACGGTAATGATGATAATTGATATAGCGGTATTTAAAAGATAGCCAATCAACTCTTGGTGCCAGTGTTTTGCAAATTTAACGGTAACACCCCAGCAATACCATTGTGCCGGAAATATGCCCGTAATTGCCAACCATACCCAGAAACGGGGGGTTAACCATGCCATCGCTTCATCGGGGTTGGTTTGTATAATATTTTGCACCATATTGGCATCAAAATAGATACTTTGCGTCATTGTTGCATAGCTTACCGCCGAGCCTATAATTAAAAATAATGGTACAAAAAAGCGATGTAAATATGGCCAGAAAAACAACTGCATGAAAAAATTAATAGCAGCTAGCATGAAAATCGGCATACTGAGCCACAAAATCACATTATTTCTAAAAATTACATGCTGTAACAAATAAAGCCAAAACCCAAGGTTAAATACCACCACCATATAGCAGCTCAGCATAAACACAGCTTGGTCACGGCGTAAAATACACTTTTTCTGCATAATGTCCCTTTTTAACTAAATGCAGCACAGTGTAAACAGCTAACCTTAAGATAAGCTTAAGCGCTCATAAGCATCCTTTTGTCATCGTTTAATAAAGCAGAAAATATTAAATTTGATAGTAATATCAAAATTTTGCAGGAGGTACATATGAGTCAGTCATGGCACGTTGAAAAGCATTTTTCCAATCGTAATAACTGGCTACGTGCCGGAGTCTTAGGAGCAAATGATGGATTGATTTCTACAGCGAGCCTGCTAATGGGGATGGCTGCAGCAGATCCGAATCACCATACTTTGCTTTTGACTGGAATAGCAGCCTTGATTTCGGGAGCAGCCTCAATGGCAGCTGGTGAATACGTTTCAGTTTCCAGTCAGCGTGATACCGAAGCAGCAGATTTGCGAAAAGAGATGGATTCACTCATAAAATATCCTGAAGTTGAACTGGAAGAACTTACTGATATTTATCGTCAGCGCGGTTTAGATGAAACATTGGCAAAACGAGTTGCCGAAGCGATGACAAAACATAATGCCCTAGAAGCACATGCCCGGGAAGAAATAGGCATCACTGAAGTTAGTAAAGCAAATCCTATACAAGCAGCATTAGCATCAGCTTTTGCATTTAGCTGCGGTGCACTTATGCCCGTTTTATTATCGTTACTAAGCTCTACTCTATGGTTAATGGCTGTTCTGGCTATCACTACCATCGTTGGTTTAAGCATTTTAGGTTGTCTGTCTGCACATCTCGGAGGAGCGCCAAAACGCCCTGCCGTTATTCGAATTGTTATTTTAGGTATCCTCGCTCTGGCATTTACCAGTATCATAGGACGTATTATGAGGATTATTATCTAAAAAACATGCGTATATTAATTCTGGAAGATGATCATTATATTGCGGAAGGTCTTAATGCTGGATTAAGTGAACACGGGATGACATGTGATATTTTCTCTTCTGGTACAACCGGAGAAAAAGCCATAACTGCTGCACCATACGATGCAGTTATACTGGATTTAAGTCTACCAGAAACTGATGGAATGCAAGTACTTGCTCACTGGCGCCAACAAAATATTCATACACCGGTACTGATCCTCACCGCCCGTGATGCTCTACCAGATCGATTAGCAGGACTTAATGCCGGAGCGGACGATTATTTATGCAAACCTTTTGCGCTAGATGAGGTCATTGCTCGATTGCACGCTCTCATACGCCGCAATCAGGGATTTAGTCAGAGTGAAATTAAATTTGGGCAGCTTATGCTGAACTTAGCCAGCTGTACCGCAAAGCTATGCGG
This sequence comes from Snodgrassella alvi SCGC AB-598-O02, assembly GCA_000725195.1. Lineage (GTDB taxonomy): Bacteria > Pseudomonadota > Gammaproteobacteria > Burkholderiales > Neisseriaceae > Snodgrassella > Snodgrassella alvi_G. The sequence continues at coordinate 56,724 of JAIL01000258.1, read as the reverse complement.
GCGGAATCTAAACCTTACCCCACGAGAATGGATACTGTTACAACTACTTATTACCCATCCACAACAGGTGTTTAGTCGAGCCCAGATTGAAGACAAACTTTATAATTGGCAACAGGAAGTTGAAAGCAACGCAATAGAAGTACATGTCCATCATTTACGAAAAAAAATAAGTAATACAATTATTCGCACTCGCCGTGGTCTGGGCTATCAACTTGGAGAGGCACCATGAAGTCGACCACAGCCATAAGCAAGCGTCTCCTGATTTATCTATCTTTCACCTTACCATTGTTGTGGATTTTCACGGCTATTATCAGCGCATTAGCTGTCATGCATGAGATTAATGAAGTAGGTGATACACAAATGAGTCAGTTAGCCCAAAGATTAATGCACACACCAATTAACCCTAATACCAGCTTTTATCCTACCCTGCCATCCATTCCTGCTTCACAACGAGGTCTCATTGATAGTAAAGAATCAGGATACGCCATCTGGTATCGAGGGAAATTAATACATGCAGATAAAACGGGAGAAAATATTCCGTATTTAAGCAATTATCAAGGCTTTATTAATCAGGGCAAGTGGTGGCAAAGGCGAGGCTGGCGTATTTTTTATTTGGAAAATCCATCCCTACAACTTAAGGTAGCCGTTTCTTTTAGTAAGCATGAGAGACTACAAACAGTTTTGCGTGCTGTCTGGTCCCAATTAGCAGTGTCGATATTAGCATTACCTTTATTGTTATGGTTAATAGTCTGGGCAGTAAAACGTGGTACACAACCATTGAGCGAATTGGCTCAAACTTTATCTCAACGAAAACCAAATAGCATTACTCCTCTTTCAAATGCAACACCAACAGAAATACAACCCATTATTAATGCACTCAATGATCTATTTCAGCGTATCGAACAAACCCGTGCCCGTGAACTTCGTTTCACAGCTGATGCGGCGCATGAATTACGTAGCCCTCTCACCGCCCTTAAAGTGCAAACAGAAGTTTTAACATTAACAGATTTAAATGACCAACAACTTTTGCGGGTACGTCACATTCAGAACAGTATTGATCGTTCAGTTCATTTGGTTGATCAACTGTTGATTCTTTCTCGCTTGGATCCGTTATCCGTACCACCCTATCCCAATATGGTAAATTGGCTTGAAATTAGCAATGAAGCAATTGAAAATGTCCAATTACTGGCTAGAGAACGACACTGTCGTATTCAACGTCAATGTTTAGTGACTACGAATACAGATGCACTACCTATTTTTGGTGATTCAGCACTTCTCATTATTCTTATACGTAATTTACTTGATAACGCTGTACGCTATAGTCCTACAGGTAGCATCATAACTATAACTTTAGCAGCAAATTACATTAACATTACTAATCCAAGTAAGAAAATGAATAAGGAAAAATTAAACCGTTTACGTGAACGCTTTTATCGTCCCGCCGGACAGGACAGAATTGGTAGTGGCTTAGGATTATCTATTGCTGAAAGCATAGCCAAATTACATGGACTTGATATGCAAATCAAAAACATTGAAAACATGCAAAATAATTCTGCTGAATTTCAGGTTTTTTTATTTCATACAAAGCAAAAATAATTTGTCTAAAATTACCTTTTTCATTAATTCATTAATTTTCCATTTTTACTGGGATAGATGGCTGATTTTCTTGAATCTCAATTCTTTTTAATTTATCACAACTAGGTGTACCGGCAAAATCTCTAAAAGATGAGGATAGTTCATTTTCACATTTATGTTTTAGTTGAATTTTGTCAAAATTAGATGGTTTATAAGCGTCAGCAACTACTACAGAAAAAGATAATAATATTGACATGGTTAAATGATTTATTGTTTTGATTTTCATGATTTACCTTTCAATATAAAAATATAAATTTATTCAGAGCAGCTATATTTATGTAACATAATTACTATCATAACAGTTTATTTTCCAGATAACGAGCAATAATTTTTGAATTAATATAAAATAAATTATCAAAAAAATAACTTTCATTACCTATTAGAAATAGTTTTCTAAATATATTAAATTTATTATGAAAATTTTATGTATCAATAATTTTCTGGCAATTCTGCACTCAAATTTACATTATATTAAATTTTAAATAATTTACTCTATCTATTTGTCTCGCCAACAATTTATTTAAATCAATTCATCTAATCTATCACTACCCTTCCCCCTAAATAAGTGAATTGCAAGAATTTGAATCGTTCTATATATTTTTAAATGGTAAAATTAAATTAAGACGAGTAGCAATTAAATGTTACAAATATATTGTAATTACAAGGCATATCAAAGATTTGATCATTAAAGATAAGCAATAAAATATGAAAAAAACAAAACAGTTATTAACTAAGCCATTCTTATCACAACAATTAATTACCACTATTTTCAAACCATTAAGTGAGCTGGATAATTCTTTACCAACACGGATAACAAAATATATCTTAGAGGGTGATGAAGTTGCTGTGTTAGTTGATTTTGATAAATTATGCCAAATACCGAATAATTTTGACAAAATTTATGAATTATTGCAAAGACCAGCAGATTTTTATAGTTTAGATAACTACGACAAAATTCATCCGTCGTTACATGCTCGGATTAAATTTTATAAACTGTGGACTGAGGCTTATACACCAGAACAAATTATTCGATTTGCCCGTGTTTTAGCCACCTTGTGTGAACATTTACGTTTTACTAAACGCGTAAGCGAGCAAATCCCATCATGGCTTATCTATTTGTTATATGATGGGCTGATTACTACCTTACCATTTTTTGGTGAAAACGAAGACAAAATTGATGACCGTGAAAATTGGTCGGTACAACAATTACATCAATTTCTTGAAGTTGAACAAGCAGGATTAGGCGAGAATTTGCTATTCGCAATTTTTGACCGTCATAATATTCCTGAATATCATTGTAATTACTTTCAATATTTTACTCGGTTGAATGGGTTATTGAATTATATCCAAGATCACCTTGAATTTTTTAAGCAACTTCCCTTACGCGGTTTGGCGCTTTTGGGACAGCTAGAACAACTTAACTACATTCATAAATACCCTGAACTAAGTTTGCAATTGGTTGATTTTCTGGCAATGCAGGCATTAAACACTTCAAAGCAGGTGAGTAAACTTGCTACAGAAATACTATTAAGTCAACCACTGGGGCTGGTTCAACATCAATTAAAATATTTTCTAACTTTAGGCTCAGTCAAGCAACGTGTTAATGCAACAATATTGCTCTCTCGAATCATTTCTGAACCGATAATTTTACAAGAGGCTTTGGCTAACGAAACCAATAAAACAGTTATTGCTACCATTGAAAATGCTTTATCAAGATTGGAAAGTGCCAATGCAGCCAAACAACAAGCTGATTTAGTTATCCCTGATTTTAAACCTCTTAGTGACACGCCATTGCCAATAAGTGCTCGTGATGTTTTACAGCAAAATTTTGACGATTTCCTTATCGAATGTAAAAAATTGATGCAAAAGGAACTAGAGGAAAATAAAGAAAAGAATAAATCATGGGCATTGGATTATTATCAAAACAGTTATAAATCGTTGAAAACGGTCACATCAAAATCCCTGGATAATATCTTTGAATATTTGGATGGTAAAATCAATCGATCCGCATTATTGGATAAAATTAATAAAGATATTGATTTTCGATTTTTACTGACTAAAAATCGATTATCAAATTTACCTGAATTTTCTTTATTTCACTTATTTCGAATGAGAGAATTAATTGACCCTTCAGATAGTAATTATTATTTTAAAAGATTATACAATAACTATGACGTGGTTAAAAAATTCGATCTGAGACAATTAGCTGATGTCATGGTCAAACTCAATTCCTATTCACAAGTTGAATATGCAATTGCTCTGCCATTTTTAACCAGTGATGCTTTTCATGACATTTATGAAAATGAGCCATATAAATTATGGGCTTTTTTTGCTGAAAATGAATTTTTAATTGATCAAGCATTGGGTTTTGCTCCTCTTCAAATCAATCAATCTTCTTATAATTGTATCGATAAAGTTTGTGCCATAAAAATATTACAACTCTTTCCAACTATTCCAGCTAAATATGTTGCTTACTTATTTGAATTAGCTTTAGGCGAAAGTAAGCAGATACGTTATGCGGCGCAAGATGCCTTAAAGCTGATCCCCAATATACATAATCAAGTTGAACAAGCTTTATCCTCTCCTAAACAAGAAGTGCGTATTGCCGTAGCTAATTGGTTGGCTGAGTTAGGACAAAAAAGCTCAATTAAGGCTTTAAATAATGCTTTAAAAAAAGAAAAACGCGAAACAGTACAAGCAGCGATATTGGTGGCACTAGAAAAAATTGGTGAAGACATTAGTCAGCACTTAACCCCGAAAAAGTTATTGGCTGATGCTCAAAAAGGTTTAAAAGGTAAAATACCCACCGATCTTAATTGGTTTGATTTTAACTTATTACCCACTTTAACTTGGCAAAATGGTGATAAAGTTGATCGACAAATTATTCAGTGGTGGATCTGCTTAGCGGTCAAATTAAAAGATCCTAGTCATCCACTATTAATCATTTATACTCGATTGTTAAGCACCCAAAGTCAGCAACAATTAGGCGAATTCATTTTGCAAAGTTTTATCAACCAAGATACCCGAACACCAACTTTAGAGGAGGCTGAAGCCGAAGCCAATTCGCAAGCCGATAAACGCTTGCAACAATATATTTTAAATTATCAGCGCTATCCGGAGTTTTATTCTTACTATAAAAATATTACTTATGAGCAGGTTTTTGACGAAATTAAAAAAGAAACATTAGCAACTTATCTTGGCTCAGCCATTAAAACAAAAGGAATATTAGCGTTAACCTGCGGTATTGAGGGCTCTTTTGCAGTATCTATCTTGCGCAGTTATATGAAAAATCATTATCAACGTCGAGCACAAATTGAAGCAATGCTTGAACCACTGGCAAACAGTGATGATCCGCTGATCATTCAACTATTATTGTCATTAGCTCGTCGCTATCGGATGGCATCCATTCAAGAAAAGGCTAAATACTTGGCAGAAAGTATTGCCCAGCGTACAGGCTGGAGCACAGATGAACTGGCAGACCGCACCATATCGACCGCAGGCTTAGATGATAATGGCTTGTTAATTCTTGATTACGGTGAGCGTACCTTTACTGCTAGTTTAGACGAGCAGTTTAAATGGCAATTGAAAAATGCAGAGGGAGAAAAGATTAAAGTATTACCCGAGGCACGTAAAAGCGAAAATTCAGAACTTGTCAAACAAGCCAAAAAACAATTTAGCAACAGTAAAAAAGAGCTGAGCCAATTGCTTACTATGCAAATTAACCGCTTTTACGAAGCCATGTGTGTTCAGCGTCAATGGAAAGTGAACGATTGGCAAAAATATCTGCAACCACATCCAATTGTGGGACGATTGATTCAGCGTTTAGTGTGGCTGGAATTAAACAATAATGGTCAAATAGTTAATAGTTTTAGGCCAGCTGAAGATGGCAGTTTAATAACCAATCAAGATGAAGAGATCTTACTAGATCAAAATCATTCTATTACCGTTGCTCATTCAGTGTTACTGTCAATTGAAGATGTAGTACTATGGCAGAAGCATCTTAAAGATTACAAAATAAACCCATTGTTTGAGCAGTTTAGTCATCCATTACCGGATATGAGCAAATTTAAAGATGGCATTATTGATGATCGTTTAGGCTGGTTAACGGACAGTTTTACCCTACGTGGTATTTTAACCAAATTGGGTTATATGCGTGACATTATTGAAGATGAAGGATGTTTTTTTGGTTATCATAAATATTTTGACAGTCTAAATATTCATATCAATATTGAATTCAGTGGTAGCATGCTACCGGAAGAAAATATCCCAGCAGTACTCTTTAACCTTTATTTCAGCAATAAAAAAGGTTTCAAAGATAGAGCAATTGCGCTAGATAAATTACCCCAAGTGTTACTCGCAGAAGGCTATGCTGATTATATGGCAGTGGCAAATGCTAGTAGTGGTTTTGATCCTAATTGGAAAGATAAACTAATATGGTAAAAAATAGTTTAACCTTTTGGATCAGGTTATTCTTGATTGCGTTGCCGGTTTACATAAATTAGAACAGTCAATGCTTGAACAAATTTGTCATTATATTGTATATGGCAAAGATGTCATGGTTCCTGATGATCTAAATCCATGATAAACAAAGAATAAATATAATAACAAGTAAATTTGATTTGGATAGAAAGGATTAAAGATGTGAAATCAGAAACAAGAAATACGATTAACTGCACAAGAACGTTTATCTGGCGTAGTTATTATCAAACATCATTTTTTTAGCAATGTTAAATCACTATAACAATTGATTATAAATAAATACCAAAGATTTCAACCTTAATGGAAAAACTAAGGACTATGAAAAAAACAGAACAATTCTCAACAAGTCTACTGATATCTGACCAGTTAATTACCACTATCTTTAACCCATTAAGTGAACTGGATAAATCTTTACCAGAGAGGATCACGCAATATATCTTGCATGGTGAAGAACTTGCTGTGTTAGCTGATTTTGATAAGTTATGCCAAGTGCCGAATAACTTTACCAACATTTATGAATTATTACAGAGACCAGCAGAATTACATAATGTAGATTCTTATGTCAAAATTCATCCGCCATTACAAGCTCGTGTTAATTTTTATAAGCTTTGGACGGATGCTTATACACCAGAACAGATAATTCGATTTGCCCGAGTTTTTGCTACTTTATTTGACCATTCAAGTTTTATTAAACATACAAGCGAACAACTCCCATCATGGTTTATCTGTTTGTTATATGATGGACTCATTACTACATTATCTTGTCCTAATTGGCACAAAAAAGAAATTGTTGAGCGTGAAAATCGGTCAGCACAACAATTACATCAATTTCTTGAAATTGAACAAGCAGGATTAGGCGAAAAGTTGCTATTTGTGATTTTTGACCGTCAAAATGTTGCTGCTGATCGTTTTGATTTCTTCCGAAATTTTACTCGGTTGAATGGATTATTGACCTATATTCAAGAACGAATTGAATTATTTAAACAACTCCCTTCACTGGGACTGGCGCCTGGGGGGCAGGTAGAACAACTTAGATATATTCAACGATATCCAGAATTTCAGTTACAACTGGTTGATTTTATTGCCATGCAGGCGTTAAATACTTGCAAACAGGTGAGTCAATTAGCCACAGGAATACTATTTAACTTACCACATGAGCTGATTCAACTCCAATTACAACACTTTTTAACTTCTGGCTCGGTAAATGAGCGTGCTAATGCCGCAATATTACTTTCTCGAATTATTTCTGAATCGACAATTTTACAGCAAGCTTTAGCTAACGAAACCAATAAAACAGTTATTGCTGCTCTTGAAAGTGCTTTATTGTGTTTGGCAAGTGCCAATGCAGCTAAACAGCAAGCAGATTTAGTTATTCCTGAATTTGAACCAATTAGTGACACACCATTGCCAATAACGGCGCTTGATATTTTACAGCAGAATTTCGACAAAAGCCTTATCGAATATAAAAAATTGATGGAAGATGAGCTAGAGAAAAACCAAAAAAATAATACATCATGGCAATATCATCAAGAAAGTTATAAACATCTGGAAACGGTCACATTAAATTCTCTCGATACTATCTTTGATCATATAAATGGTAAAATCGATGGCACAGCATTATTAAAAAAACTTGGTAAGCGTATTGATTTTCGAATTTTATTTACCAAAAATCGACTAGCAAATTTACCTGAATTTTCTTTATTTCACTTATTCAGAATGAAAAAATTAACTGGCCCTACAGATAGTATTTATTTTTTTAAAAAGTTATACAATAACTATGAGGTGGTTAAAAATGCCGATCTTAGACAAATAGCGGATGTTATGGTAAAGCTCGATCCCAATAAAAAATTTGTATATACAATTGCTCTGCCATTTTTAAACAGTGATTTTTTTTATGATATTTATGAAAATGAACCAAATAAATTATGGCCTTTTTTTGCTGAAAATGACTTTTTGATTGATCAAGCATTAGGTTTTGCCCCTTTTCAAATCGCTCCGTTTTTTGTTCGTTTTATTGATAAAATTATTACCATTAAAATATTAAAGCTATTTCCAACGCTTCCGGTTAAATATGTCGCTTACCTATTTGAGTTAGCTTTAGGCGAAAGTAAGCAGTTACGTTATGTAGCGCAAGATGCTTTACAACGGATCCCTAACATACATCATCAAGTTGAACAAGCCTTATCCTCCTCTAAACAAGAGGTGCGAATTATTGCAGCTAATTGGTTGGCTAAGCTAGGACAAAAAAGTTCGCATAAGGCACTAAATGATGCACTAAAAAAAGAGAAACACGAAACATTACAAGCGGCGATATTGGTGGCGCTGAAAAAAATTGGTGAAGACATTAGTCAGCACTTAACGCCGAAAAAGTTATTGGCTGATGCCCAAAAAGGTTTAGAAGGTAAAGTGCCAACCGAACTAGATTGGTTTGATTTTAACTTAATTCCCTCATTGACTTGGCGTAATGGTAAAGCAGTTGATCCACAAATTATTCAGTGGTGGATTCGATTAGCAGCTAAATTAAATGATCCAGCTAATGCGCTGTTAGCTATTTATAGTCGATTGTTAAGCATCCAAAGTCAGCAACAATTAGGCGAATTTATTTTACAACGTTTTATTAAGCAAGATACGCTAAATCCAACGTTAGAAGAGGCTCTAGCCGTAGCTAGCTTACAAGCCGATAAACGCTTGCAAGAACGTATCTTAAATTATCAGAACTATCCAGAATTTTATCGTCACTATAAAGATATTACTTATGAGCAGGTTTTCGACGAAATTAAACAAGAGACATTAGCAACCTGTTCTGGTTCAGCCATCAAAACAAAAGGAATATTAGCGTTAATATGTGGTATTGAAGGTCGAATTGCGGTATCTCTCTTACGCACGTTCATGAAAAACCATTATCAACGTCAAGCACAAATTGAAGCGATGCTTGAAGCATTAGCAAACAGTGATGATCCGCTGATCATTCAACTATTATTATTAGTAGTATCCAACTATCGCACAGCATCCATTCAAAAAAAGGCCAGATATTTGGTAGAAAATATTGCCAAGCGTTCAGGCTGGACTATTGATGAACTGGCTGATCGCACCATATCGACGGCAGGGTTAGATGATAATGGCCTGTTAATTCTTGATTATGGTGAACGTACTTTTACTGCTAGTTTAGATGAGCAATTTAAATGGCAATTAACAAATGCTGAGGGAGAAAAAATCAAAGCATTACCTGAAGCAGGCAAAAACGAAAACCCTGAATTAGTCAAAGAGGTAAAAAAACAGTTCAGCAATAATAAAAAAGAGCTTAATCAATTACTCACTATGCAAATTAGTCGTTTTTATGAAGCCATGTGTGTTCAGCATCAATGGCGAGTGGAAGATTGGCAACAATATCTGCAATCTCACCCAATTATGGGACGATTTATTCAACGTTTAGTTTGGTTGGAATTAGACAGTAATGGTCAAATAGTCAATAGTTTTAGGCCAACAGAAGATGGCAACTTAATAACTAATCAAGATGAAGAAATCTCAATTGATCAACATCATTTTATTACCGTTGCTCATTCAGTATTGCTTACAAGTGAAGATATAGCACAATGGCAAGCGCATCTTAAAGATTATAAAGTAATCTCCTGGTTTGACCAGTTTAGTCATCCATTACCGGATATGAACAAATTTGAAAATAATATCATTAATGATCGTTATGGTTGGTCAATGGACAGTTTTACCCTACGTGATATTTTAACCGAATTGGGTTATGAGCGTGAAAGTGCGCAGGAGGGTGAAAGCTTTTTTTGTTACCACAAATACTATAGCCGTTTAAAAATTTATATCCATATTGATTTCAGTGGTGGTATGGTACCTGAAGAAAATATTCTAGCAGTACTTGATAGACTTTATTTCAGTAAAACACCGGGTTATCATGATGGCGTAATTAAGCTAGATAACCTGCCGAAAGTGTTATTAGCCGAAAGTTATGCTAATTATATGGCGGTAGCCGATGCATCCAATGGTTTTGACCCTAATTGGCAAAATAAAGTGATATGGGATACATGATCAGAAGTCGAGAGAGAAAGTTATTGTTGATTGCATTGCGGGTTTATATGATTTAGAACAATCAATACTTGAACGGATCTGTCAGTATGTTTTATCAATCAAAGATCACAAGGTTGTTGAAGATCTTAGGTATAGTTAATTTTATGGTTATTAATTAGGCTAACAACATTTTTTTAATATGACATCTTGTGAAAATAAACGAGCAAGGTTTATTGTTTTATATGATGTTTCACTTACCTTTTTGCGCAACGATGGGTTGGTAAACGATCTATCGATTAACATTGAATTAAATTTGCTATTTGGTTGGCGTGATTGAAAAGTCCAAGGATAATTTTATAAAAGTATAAAAATAGAGTGTGATTATCAAAACTGAGTTTAGTCTATAAAGATATTGCCAATCGAAATTGATATATAAGACAGATTTATGAATTACTATTATTAAATTAAGCATAAACAGCATAATTGTTAGCTAAAATCCCAAGTGTATTAAAAACAGTTATCTTAATAACAATGGCATTTAGTGTGATTTAAATAATCAAATTAAATTTGAACTTTTAATTATATAACATTATATTTATTAATCAGTTGGAAATGATTTTAATGTTCTAATTCTCAAGGAGAGTAAAACAATATGATAGATATAAAAAAATTCATACCAAGAAAATTAATGCCCAATAAATTATTTTCTAAAGAATTAATTTCAACTCTTTTTGAACCCCTAGAAAAACTTGATAAAAAATTACCATTACGTATTACACAATATATCTTAAAGGGAGAAGATCCAAGTGTGTTGGTAGATTTTGATAAAATGTGTCAATCATCCGATACCGCAGATAAACTTTATGAATTATTAAATAGACCTTGTGAATTAGATTGTGGACATTATCATAACCATATTTCTTCTTTAGAAAAAACACGCTTTGCTTTTTACCGACAATGGACTGAAAACTATACGCTCGAACAGCTAACCCGATATGCTCGAGTTTTAGCCACTTTATGTCAGCATTTACCGTTTATTAAACTCTCTACTAATCAATTACCCGCATGGTTTATCTATTTGTTATATGATGGTTTAATTAGTACATTGCCATATTTTAACAAAGATAATAAGAAATTTGATGAACGCAAAAATTGGAATATCGAACAGTTACATCAATTACTTGAAGGTGAACAAGCTGGTTTAGGCGAAAAGTTATTGTTTGCCATTTTTGATCGCCAGAATGTACAAATTAGCTATTACAACTACTTTGAATATTTTATGACAATAAATGGCTTATTATCGTATATCAAAAATCATATTGAAATATTTAAACAATTACCAACACAAGGGTTGGCCATTTTAGGGCAATTAGATCAATTAAACTATATTTACCAACACGATGAACTGCGGTTACAGTTAATTGATTTCATTACTATGCAATCGTTGAGTACTTCAAAAAGAGTGAGTCAATTAGCAACAGAAATGCTACTTAGTTTACCAATTACTTCAGTTGCACCTCATCTACAGCATTTTTTAATTTCTGGTTCAGTTGAACAACGTTGTCGTGCAGTAGTATCACTGTCGAGAATGTCTGTCGAACCGACAATTTTACAACAGGCGTTAGCTAACGAAACCAATAAAAAGGTGATTACCGCAATCGAAAGCGCTCTATCACGACTCGAAAGCGCTAACAGCGTCAAACAGCAAACAAATTTAGTTATTCCTGATTTTCAACCCTTTACTGATACTGAGTTACCAATAAATGCGCGCGATATTTTACTGCAAAATATTGAAGAATATATTATTAAGTATGAAAAATTAATGCAAAATGAGTTAGAGGAAAACAAAAAAAACAGAACTAATCAGGATTATTATCAAAAAAATTATAAATCATTAAAGAAAATTAAATTGCATTTTTTGGATGATATAGTTGCTTATCTGAATGGCAAAATCGAATATTCGACACTTCGTACACATTTTGATAGGGATACAAATTTCAAATTTTTACTTACTAAAAATAGGTTACAAAGTTTACCCGAATTTACTTTGTTTCACCTTTTTCGAATATATCGATTAAAATATCGATTCCAATATAACTTGGACGGTAAAAGTAACTCTTATAGCTTGGACGCTAGTTACTTTCTTGAAAGAATATACAAAAAATACGACTTTATGAAAAAACTTGACCTTAGACAAATTGTTGATGTCATAGTCAAGATTGAAAGCAATGAGAATGTCAAATATACTGTTGCTGAGCTATTTTTACATAATGACACCTATCACGATCTTTATATAGATGAACCTCATAAACTTTGGGCATTTTTTGCCGAAAATGAATTTTTGCTTGATGAAGCATTTGGTTTTACCCCTCTATCTAATGACTGGTATAATTCCCATAATCGCGATAAAAGAAATAACGCCGACTGGTATAGTGTTGATGTAACTAGCGCCATTAAAACATTACAATTTTTCCCTATTATTCCAGCCAAATATGTTACCTATTTATGTGAATTAGCTTTAGAGGGAAGCAAATCGATTTGCTATGTTGCCCAAGATGCCTTAAAACTGATCCCTAATATACATAATCAAATTGAACCATCTTTATCGTCCGCAAAACAGAATGTCCGTATTGCTGCAGCTAACTGGTTGGCTGACTTAGGACAAAAATCTTCTATTGAAGCTTTACATGTAGCCCTGAAAAAAGAAAAACGTGAAGCTGTACAAGCCGCAATCTTAATTGCCCTACAAAAAATAGGTGAAGACATCAGTCAATATTTAACGTCGAAGAAGTTATTGGCCGATGCCCAAAAAGGTTTAAAAGGTAAAAAGCCAGCAGAACTTAAATGGTTTAATTTTGACTTAATGCCATCTCTGACTTGGCAAAATGGTGATGAAGTTAATTCTCAAATTATTGAATGGTGGGTATGGTTAGCGGTTAAATTAAAAGATCCCTCTAATTCCCTGTTAACCATTTATTCTCGTTTGCTTAGTCAATCAAGCCAACAAAAATTGGGCGAATTTATTTTGCAAAGTTTTATCAAACAAGATACCCGAACAGCTACCATAGAAGAGGCTGAGGTTAAGGCAAATTTATTAGCTCCTCAACGTTTTCAGGAATATAAAGGGTATTACAAGCAATATCCGCAGTATTATGCTAATTATGCAAATATTACCTATGAACAAGTTTTTGAAGAAATCAAAAATGAAACGCTATCAACCTACTATTGCTCAGCGATTAAAGTAAAAGGGATATTAGCTTTATCCAGTAATGTTGATGGACGTGTAGCTGTTACACTATTAGCCAGTTATATGAAAGATCATTATCGACGTCGAGCACAAATTGAAGCTTTACTTGAAGCGTTGGGAAACAGTGATGATCCATTGATTATTCAACTTCTACTATCCTTAGCACGTCGTTATCGAACTACATCAATTCAAGAAAAGGCACGATTATTAGTTGAAAATATAGCCCAGCGTAATAGTTGGACTACCGATCAATTAGCCGACCGTACGATATCAATGGCCGGTTTAGATGATGATGGGCAATTAATCCTTGATTATGGTGAGCGTACTTTTATTGCTAGTTTGGATGATAAATTTAAATGGCAATTAAAAAATGCTGATGGCGTTAAAATAAAAGCTTTACCTGAAGCTCGTAAAACCGAAGATGCAGATCTAGTTAAGGAAGCAAAAAATCAATTTAAAAACAGTAAAAAAGAGCTCAGCCAATTACTTGATATGCAAGTTAGTCGTTTTTATGAAGCAATGTGTACTCAGCGTCAATGGAGCATAGAAGATTGGCAAAAATATTTGCAATCTCACCCTATTGTAGGGCGACTTATTCAACGTTTAGTTTGGTTGGAATTAGATAATGATGGTCAAATTGTAAATAGTTTTAGACCAACGGAAGATGGGAGTTTAATTAACAATCAAGATGATGAAATCGTTTTAGGACCCAATCACTTTATTACACTCGCTCATTGTGCATTAATGTCAAATACTGATATTGCGCAATGGCAATCGCATATTAAAGATTACAAAATAAATCAGTTGGTTGAACAATTTACCCATAAATTACCGGATATTAGTAAAATGAAAAATGGGGTAATTGATGACCACTTAGGCTGGATGACTGATAGTTTTACTATACGCGGTATATTAACTAAATTAGGTTATAAACGAGATGTTATAGAAGATGCGGGGTGGTTTGAAGGTTATCATAAATACTTTGCAAGTATTGGAATTTATATCAATATTGAGTTTAGTGGTAGTTTTGTACCTGAAGAAAATATTCCAGCAGTGCTCTATACAGTTTATTTCACTGAAAATTCACGTTATACCGATAAAGCCATTGCTCTCGATAAATTACCGCAAGTGTTACTTGCAGAAGGTTATGCTGATTATATAGCTGTCGCTAATGCGTCAAGCGGATTTGAGCCAAATTGGAAGGAAAAATTAGAATGGTAAATCAGAAACAAGCAATTCGCTTAACAGCGGAAGAGCGTTATGAGCAAGAATTGGCAACATTAAGCAAAGTCGATAAAGACAATAATAAACCACAAGGTTGGCTTTTATCTCCTAAATCAGTACGTCAATTTATTTTAGGTAATGAATCTTTGGGAATTAGCCGAAAATTTTTTGGTGATGACCCATTAGTTGACCGTGCAATTGTATCACTATTAGGAAAACAAGGTTTAATGCTAGTGGGGCAACCCGGTACAGCAAAATCCATGTTATCAGAATTATTAGCAGCAGCGATAAGTGGTGATTCAAATTTAACCATTCAAGGTACTGCTGGTACTAATGAAGATCATATTCGTTATTCGTGGAATTATGCACTATTACTTGCTGAAGGACCCACTGAACGGGCTTTAATTGGCTCGCCAGTTTATCAAGGTATGCTTCAAGGTAAAATTGTTCGTTTTGAAGAGATAACCCGTTGCCAACCAGAAATTCAAGATATGCTGGTTTCAATTATGTCTGAAAAACAAATGATGATCCCTGAAATGGGGTCTAACGGTGTTATCAAAGCTAAGCCTGGATTTAATATTATTGGTACAGCAAACTTACAAGATCGTGGTGTGCACGAAATGTCAGCCGCGTTAAAGAGACGTTTTAATTTCGAAACGGTTAATCCTATAACCGATAAAGATTTTGAAATTGAATTAATCCAACGGCAACTTAGTCAAGAATTAGGTGATTTAAAAGCACAAATCACTGTACCTATTGACGTTATCGAACTACTGGTGACGACATTTCAAGAGCTTAGACAGGGGCAAACGTCGGGAGGTGCCAAATTAAAAACACCCGATGCAGTAATGTCCACTGCCGAAGCGGTAAATATTGCCTATGCATCAGCATTAGATGCCCATTATCTTGGTAATGGGACATTAACAGGTGAACAGATTGCCAAACAGTTGATTGGCGTTGTTTTGAAAGACAATGCGGATGATATTAAAAGAATCCAATTTTATATGGATAATGTGGTACGAGAGCGGGCTAAAAAGTCAGATATCTGGCGTAGTTTTTATCAAGTATCAAAAACTTTTTGGAAATAACTAATCGCTATGACAATCAGCCATTCATTATTACCGGAAAGGTTATCAAAAGCGTTACAAAGTCTCAAAGCGCTACAGTTACAGCAGATCTACTTTGCGCCAGTGCGTCATCATAGCCCTGCCTGTAGCTATGCACTAAAACACTTAATTGAAGAAGTCCAGCCAACACACATATTGATCGAAGCGCCATCAAGTTTTGCTACTATCATCGATCAACTGTTACATAGTGACACTAAGCCACCTATCGCCGTACTATGTCAAACCGAAAAAACCATTGATCTACTAATAACAAATTCCGAGCCAGAAACGGAAGATGATACCGATGATGCCTATGATATAACACCTAAATCAATTATCTATTCAGCATTTTATCCATTTTGTCATTACTCACCAGAGTGGATAGCAATGCAGATGGCAAAAAAGCAGCAGGCCAAGATACAATTTATTGATTTACCATGGAGTTTACAGACGGATCTAAATAGCGATTTAGAGCAAGATCGTTCGCTACTTTCTGAAACTTATCTCAAACATAGTCAATATATTCAATGTTTAATGCAAAAACTGCACTGCCGAGATCATGACGAAGTCTGGGAGCATCTATTTGAATTAAAAGATTATGAGGAAATTGCTGATTGGCAAACGTTTTTTGTTGATACATTTATTTGGTGCGCCATGTCAAGGCTCGATTATAGCCAAGAGTCGCTAGTCGCTGAGGGATCGGCACAACGTGAACAGTATATGTTATCTGCAATTGGTGAGCTAAAAAAATCTAATCCTAAAGCCAAAATTGTTGTGGTAACAGGAGGCTTTCACACCTTAGCGTTAGTTGAAGGATTATGGAAAAATCGGCTGATATTACCGAAAAAAGCTGACATGACACAATTTAATCGTCAACAAAAAAGTGGTGATAAAGATCAGACATGGTTAATTCGTTACAGTTTTGATCGCCTTGATGCCTTAAATGGTTATGCATCCGGCATGCCTTCACCTGCGTATTATCAAACAACGTGGCAATCGATGTTGGATTATGATAAGACTGCTAATGAAGAGCAAACCGGACGAGAAAATCGCCAACGACAAACTTTAACTTTACTGTCAGAAATTGCCCATAAATTACGCCAACAATCAAACTATAATAATTTAACAGGATTTGTGCCGTTAAAATCAGCCATAGAACAAGCCATATTACTTGCTGATTTGCGTGGGCATAATGGACCAGGACGATATGATTTACTCGATGCCATTCAATCTTGCTTTATTAAAGAGAGCATTGATAATGCGCGTAGTGAGTTTTGGTTAACAATACGAGATTGTCTATCAGGCAATTTACTGGGCGAAGTACCAATCGGAATAGCACAACCACCACTGGTTAATGATGTCTATTTAACTTTAAAAAAATATCGTTTCAAATTGGATGATACTAATCAAAAACTCACTCATATCGATATTTATCGTAAACCTGATCATCGACAACGTAGTCGTTTTTTACACTTGATGACTTTTTTAAAGGTCGGTTTTGCTAGTCGAGTTGATGGTCCTGATTACATTCATGGTCAACGTTTAAATGTGATGTTTGAAGATTGGCGTTATGCTTGGACACCAATGGTGGAAGCGAGATTGATTGAGTTATCACAAAAGGGAACTAAGCTGGAACACATTGCCATAAGTAAAATGCAAATGGACGCCAAACAATTTATAGAAAATAACATGGTGTCAGCAAGTTTACTGGCGGTTGAGCAGTTAACGCAAGCGGCGTTAATGGGGCTAGATGATTATTTTAACCATATACTTGATAATCTAGCTGATTTTATTCTAAGTGAAGGTGAATTGGATTCGCTCATTCATTGTGGCCATCGTATGGTTTACTTGTGGCAAGGGCAAACTTTTTTACAACTTAAAGCGACATCGACATTACTTACTTTATTAAATAAAATTGTGCAACAAGGCTTTTTTCTATTAAATAAATTAAAACAACCAGAAATTGAGCATCAACAGCAAAATTTGCAAATATTACTTTCGTTTAGAGACTTATTAAACTATTTGCCAGATCAACTTGATATTAAACAACTTAAACAAGATTTTTACCAGAATCTGCATCGTTTACAATCTGAGTTAAATGAGGTCTCATTAATCCGAGGGGCAATTGATAGTATTAGCTATTTGGATTCCTATTTTAGTCAACAACAATTGGAAGAAAATATCAATATCAATTTTAGTTTAGCTACGCAAAGTGAACAAACTATTAACTATTTTATTGGCATTATGTCATGTGCGCCAGAATTGGTTATCCATTCATCCATCCTATTAGACAGTTTAGATAAATTACTGATAGATTGGTCAGCAGAGCAGTTTATCAAAATCTTACCTGATTTGCGTTTAGCTTTTAGCCAATTAAATCCAAATCAAAATGCCTCCTTGGCAGAAAAAATTGCTAAAAAATATCATATTACTGATGCTGATTTGCATCTTCAACAATATCAATTTAGTGAAAATCAGCTACAAAAAGCACTCTCGCTGGAATTGTCAATTAGCAAACACATAAAACAGCAACAACTCACCGATTGGTTCAAACACTAGGATTGGTATGAATAACGATAAACAAACCAAAGAAGATAGCAAACCAGACGAACAAATTAAGCGTTGGCGTTTAATTTTAGGTCAATACGCAGATGAACATCTCAATCCCAATAATGATTTAAATCCCTATGATCGGCAAATTGATCAAGCCTTAAATTATCTCTATCAAAATGAATATCGCTCTCGAGGTTTATTAACTAAGGACGAAAACGCTTCAAAATCAAAATATGGAGGAAAAGATAACTCGGTTTACAACACTGTAAATTGGTTAAGACAGACACGCAAATTATTTCCTAAAAGTACTTTTGAACGAATGCAAAACCAAGCAATTGAACGATATCAGCTCGAAGGTATTTTAAACGATCCTAATGCCGTAAAAGAGTTACAACCCAATTTCAATTCAGTGAGACTATTAATGAACTTACGTGGTAAGCTCAATAACAGTGTGCAAGAAGAGGTAAAAGCGCTTATCAAAAAAGTAGTGGATGAAATTCTGCAAAAAATTAAGACCAATTTTATTAATGCGTTGACTGGCAAAAAAAATCGATTTCGACGTTCATTAATTAAAAGCAACCAAAACTTTGATTGGCGAGCAACCATTAAAGCTAATTTAAAACATTTTGATCAGGATAAACAACGAATCATTATTGAAAAAGCCATCTTTAACTCTCGCGCTACTCGCCAACTTCCTTGGGATATCATTTTATGTGTTGATCAAAGTGGTTCAATGGATACCTCCATTTTCTACTCGGCTATTTGTGCCAGTATTATTACTCAGTTACCGGCTGTTAACTTACATTTATTGGTTTTTGATACTCAAGTGGTGGATTTAACCCATTTAGCGAGCGATCCAGTTGAAATACTCATGACAGTACAACTCGGTGGAGGTACCAACATTGGCTATGCATTAAATTATGCGGAACAAAAAATAACTAATCCATCGCGTACAATTATGGTTGTTGTCAGTGATTTTTATGAAGGGGTGAGCTTAACCAATCTTTATAACACCGTTGCGCGCCTCAACGCTAATCGCATTAAAATGCTTGGCTTAGCCGCTTTAGACTACGATGCAACTCCGGTTTATGATCTGCAAGTATCCCAACAACTGGCTAATCGAGGGATGCAAATTGCGGCTTTAACACCCGAACATTTTGCTACTTGGCTTGCAGAGGTGATGAAATGAGTTGGTCGCAAATCTACTTAAATTACGATCAAGATGCTTTAGCTGTCTATGCTAATGTTGGCGTCATTCGACGTGCACTTAAAGATATTCAAGCCAATAAAGTCAAATTAATCGAACACCAGCAATCACATCTGTTATTCGAGGTTGATAGCCAACAAGTCAAACTGACACCACAAGGCATCCAAACGGCTAACTGTAGCTGTCCAGCCAGTGAACATTGTAAACACATAATCGCTGCAGTGTTATGGTTACAAGAAAATCCCGTTATTGATCAAGTTGCTGCTAAAGCTAATAGTGACACATCTAATCAGCCAATTGAATCCTCTAACCACTATAGTGATCCTTTAGCCGAACTATTAACAATTGATAGTAGCCAATTATTTAAAACAGTGGGTAAGGCCAATATAAGATTAGCCTATCAACTTTTATTTGATTGGTCACAAAACGATGCGGTCAGCGTGCAAACCCAGGGCGTTCAACTTCGTATTCAAGTTCCACTCAGTACTACACCAATTATCTATACAGCGGGTACCGGCTTTGCTGGTATCATTTCTGAATTACCAGATAAGCAAAAACAGGCAGTACATTTAGCGGTTATTGCTTATCTATTTCAACAGAATCAAAAAAACTGGCAATGGCCAGATCAAATTATTACCGAACATCAGCAAAATAATCAGCAAGATCAGCTTAGTGATGATGAAATTCTCTTGATTAAACAGGTGCAGTCACAGATTAACTCATTGATAGAACATGGTTTGTCTCATGTTAGCAAAAGTCAATCTAACCAGCTACTGCTACTTAATATGTCCGCCAGAGCACAAGGGTTACCTATGTTAGCCGCTATGCTTAGGCAAATTTGCCAATTAATTGAATTACAAGTTAATCGACATTTTTCTACTGAAGAACAAGATATTTTATTACTTTTAGCCCGTTTAACCGCACATTTGCAAATACTATTAAATAGCCACGGTCAACAGCTTACAGATATGCGCGGTAATCAAAAACGCCAATATCAAACCAAAAATCAAGCGTTAGATTTATTGCCACTAGGTGGTTATTGGTGGCAAAGCAAAACCGGTGCTCAAGGTGCCACATTCTACTTTTGGCAACCTGAGGATAATCAGTATTACCAAACAACAATAGCTAGACCCAACGATGCCGATATCAATTTCTATCGCGAAGCGATCTGGCAAACTGTCTCTCTATGGCAATCAATGCCAAATATGCTGATGAAAAGAGGGTTTACCTTGCATAATCCACGTCTAGCTGATGGTAATAATTTATCTGCTTTGGGTTCTAATGTAACGCTAAAGAAGACCGGTTGGAGTGATCAGGATTATCAAGTGTTTCGTACCAATAATGGTTTTCATGATTGGTCAGAGTTGTCCGATTATCTGCAAAAAAATGATGTAAATGATTCTCTGTTTGACAATATATTGGCTATTCATATCACCAATTCACAAACACCAGCATTAGATGAAATTAGACAATGCCTAGTTTGGTGTATTAAAGATAATAAAAACAATCAACTACAATTGAGACTATTTTGGGATGGTATAGATGAGCAGCGTATTAGAATATTAAATTGTTTTTTAAAAACAGAACATAAACCTTTAACTGTCTTGGTAAAATGCATAAAAAATGACAATAATTTAGATCTAGAGCCTTTTGCGCTTTTTTATCAAGAGTCGCAAACCAAGCAGATTAATTTACTATATTTGGATTTTGATAACGAAAGTTTATTTATTGAAAATAATACCCTTAAATTTTGGGAAAAATTCAATCATCTATTTGAAAAACTAAAATTATCAAACAAGAAAAAGCTCAATACGCAAATTGCTTACCAACAAGATCCTATTACAACATATATTATAAAACCAACTTTAACATTACTTGAAGCAATAACCAGTTCTGGTCGGCTAGTATTATCTAGTAGCGATAAACAAAAAATCGAGGCGTTACAATTTCACTGTAATTCACTTGGCTTAACCACGCTAAGCCATACGCTAAATAAACTAACACAAAATCAACCAATAAAGATTGACCATGTTTTACAAACGGCATATCTCTGCCATCTAATGAGCAAAACTCATTATCAATTGCCAATAGTAATCAAGAGAGATGAAACATAACTGAATATCAATACACCCTAGAATAACTTAATTCGAACCAAAGAAAATGGCTTAATTAAAAACTCGCTTTTTGAGATTTTGATAACTCTATTTTTTATTATCTAAATTGATTTATTTAATTCACTAACAAATGTCACAATATCCGATAAAATATTAAGTACTAGGACTAATTGTTGCATTACTAGTAGATTGCGATTAGTCTGATTGTCATTGATTAAGATGGATTCAACATAATCAGCAACCGATTGTTTAATTCCTTGATATTCGCTGTCTAAATTTTTATCGCAGAGAAGATTAATACTATGAACAGTTAAATCGTCAAACACGTCAAGAGTTTTGGGGAAATACTTTTATCTCATTGTGCTCCTCACTTTGACAGATAAGGTAATGGATGTTATTTTTCAAAATATTAGGTATTATATAAAGCTAATTTAATTAATTTAAATATAGCTATAACAATTATATAATATAATTTAGTATATTCAATTAAATGCGCTTATCGTCTAGTGGCCGAGGACACTGCAATTTCTAAGCAGTAACCGGGGTTCGAATCCCTGTAGGCGCACTCATTATCTTAAAGCTTTTTTAGAGAAATATCCTTAAACTGAGTATAAGAACACCTTAAAATTATTATTGATAATAGTAATATTCTAATTCAATATATTTATTTAAGTTATTGTTATGAATATTAGTAACGTTGAATAAGATTAATTACTAGAAATAATTATAGAGGCATGCATATCCTTTCTTAGCTACCCCGCTTAACACCTTATAATTTTGATAAATCAGCTCAAAGATCAGAAAACAAAATAAACACTACAATGTAAATGCATATTGATTATCATGAACTATCTATTTAAATCTATTTGATTTAAGTCTATTCTCTATAAAAAACATTAAAAAAACAGCACTATAAAAGTGCTGTTTGTGTTCAACTAATAGTTGCTTATTTCTTCATTATTTTGCGTAATAAAATCAAGATAGAAACAATAAAGAGTCCTAGCCCCAGTAATTCACCGGTTTTATCCCAATTAGTCAAATTCATAGCCAATGGTGATTCCCCTTCACCAAGTGCTATGGAACCAACAATAACCATTGCCAGCACAACGCCAACGATACTTTCGCCAACAATCAAACCGGCAGCTAATAAGGTACCACGACGGTCAACAGCTTTAAGCTCACGTTCACGTTCATTTTGGTCGCTATAACGCTTTTTAATATGACGCATACAAAAGAAAGAAAGCAATGTTCCAACGAAGATAGGCATGTTTATTGAAGCAGGCAAATAAATTCCCATACCAACTGCCAATGGCGGAACACTCCAACCCGGACGAAGACGTTTAACGACTAAATCAAGAATAATTAAGCCTATACCTAGTCCCACACCGATCCATATATAGTCCCAATTCAAATTATGGGAAAATATACCAGTTGCTATGGTTGTCATAAGAGTTGCCTGAGGTGCAGAAAGTGCGTTCGATACATCCATACCTTCTCTTGGCATAGCTCCGGCAAAACCGTAGGCGTTGTATAACAGCTCCAGAACAGGAGAAATAACTACTGCCCCCACGATACAACCAATAATCAAAGCAACCTGCTGACGCCATGGCGTAGCCTGCACTAAATAACCAGTTTTCAAATCTTGTAAGTTGTCATTAGAAATAGTAGCGATAGCCATAACTACGGCGGCAGTAAATAACGCTAATGCAGTCATGAATTGATTGCCACCATTAACAGAAAAGACTCCATTAGATTGACCAATAGCCATGAATATCATGGAAATAATAACAATTGAAACGATACCAATACTTGATATTGGACTAGAAGAAGATCCGATCAGACCAGCCATGTAACCACTGGCAGCCGCTACCAAAAATCCAATCAGAAATGCCATGAATGTTGCACAAACTACCAGTATACAAGCTAAACCAGTAGAAATCGGAGCATTAGCAACAAAACTATAGAATGTAGCTAGTAGTATAATTACGGTTGCAAAAATAATCAGTAACATTGTTTTAGGTGACAAATCCTGATTAGTTCGTTCCAGTAATTGATTTTGTTGATTCTTACCACTTAAAGCCTGAAAAGATAATTTCATACCTTCAAGCATAGGTTTAAACAATGTTATTAATGTCCAAATAGCAGCAACAGCAATAGCACCGGCACCTATAAATTTTACTTTACTTGTCCAGATAGTTTTTGCAAATGCGATCATATTTGCATCAGCCGGCATGGGCGATAGGCTACTGATAATGGGTACGGCAATTCCCCATGCAAAAAATATACCCAATAATACTGCTATACCGCCGGCAATCCCGACTAACCAACCAGCGCCCAATAATGCCAAAGAAAATCCCATTGGTACCTGAAATATGGCATTACCGACTTTAAACCATCCACTTGCACTTTCACTAATGACACGAAGTCCACCAGCCAGAAAACTGAAAATACCTGAAATGATTGATCCAGTTACTATCTGCTTTACACCACTTTGCGGTGTTTCACCATCATTTTCCAGTGGTTGGTTATGATCACCTGCTTTAAGAATTTCAGCAGCAGCAATTCCTTCTGGATAAGGTAAGGTACTTTTCACAACCAATACATGACGTAATGGAACTGTGAAGATAACCCCAAGAATACCCCCGGCCGCACAGATGAGTGTGGTTTGCCAGAATGGAAAGCCCTGCCAGTAACCAATCATTAATAAACCTGGCAAGACAAAAATTATGGAAGACAGAGTACCAGCTGCAGAAGCCTGAGTTTGTACCATATTGTTTTCCAGAATATTTGATCCATGGAAACATTTTAAAACAGCCATTGATATTACAGCTGCTGGTATAGACGAGGCAAAAGTCAGACCTACTTTAAGTCCCAGGTAAACGTTAGATGCGGTAAAGATTACTGTAATTAAGGCTCCTAGGATCATTCCGCGAAGAGTTAATTCCCGGTAATGATCCATCGCCGATGAAGGGTTCGAAGGGTGTTGCATATAATAACTCCATAAAGATGCGATCTTAAATAATAACAAATATATCGCTAATTTCGGACGCTAAATTTAATTTTATGACCGCAATTTTGGACAAAGGTTGATAATTGTACAAATTGATATATTTTTTTTCATTATATTTAATGAATAAATGTAAATATACCATTTTCTTAAAATTCGTCCGTTTTTAATGGAATTGCTCTGATCTGCTCTTAATTGTCATCTACTTTAAAGATTTTATTACTAATGATTTTGAAATATTGTAGACTAACATATAGTTGAAACACTTTTAATTTTAAGATTTGTATTTTCTATGAAATTTGTCCTTGTTTTACAACACAAAGATTTACGTCAATGTGATTTAGAAGATTTGCAGCATGTTTTGCCTGCTTCCCCAAATTACCATTTTGACTATTCTGTTATAAGAATACCCGTGCATAGAGAGTTCACCATTGATGAAAATATGCATCACCATTTATGTCAACAAAAAATTGATTATGCTGTTTTGCCAGATATGGCCTTTGCTGATTTGGGATTAATTGTTAGCGATATGGATTCGACGTTCATTACTATTGAATGTGTGGATGAAATCGCAGCCGGCGTCGGTTTACAATCTCAAATTGCTGCTATAACTGAAAGATCAATGCGTGGAGAAATTGATTTCGAAAACTCCCTACGCGAACGTGTAGCGCTATTAAAAGGTCTTTCAATACAACAATTACAATATGTCTACGATAAAATTCTGCATCTGTCGCCCGGAGCCGAATGGTTAATAGAACAATGCCGACAGCATCAAGTTAAATTTATGCTGGTTTCGGGAGGGTTTACTTTCTTTACTGATCGCTTACAACAACAGTATCATCTTGATTACGCATTTGCCAATGAATTAGCCATAAGTGATGGGAAATTAAATGGTGAGTTATCTGGGCGTATTATCGACGCTCAGGCTAAAGCCGATATATTGAATGAATATGCCGCAAAATTCGATATGGACAAGTCGCAAATTCTTGCCATTGGTGATGGAGCCAATGATATACCTATGTTGCAATCAGCAGGAATCGGCATCGCTTATCATGCCAAGCCAAAAACTGAGCAAGCAGCGAATATCTGTACTCGTTACGGTGGATTAGACACAGTTCGTAAGTGGTTTCTATAGACTCGAATTGCACTAACCTCCAGCATCTAACGGTTTAACGGGTAAATATTAATTTTATATGCACACAATTGTACTCAAAAAAGTGATAAATAAAATAACCAATAATTTTATTTGATCCATAGATTATATGAAATATTTCATATTGACGATAATTATCTGAAAAATTAGTATTATTTTACCCAAAGATTGACTATAAAAAATATATAGGCAAAATTACAATTAAAAATTTTTTTACTAGGATTAGCGTTAGATCGACTAGTTATTTCAAACATATGTTTGTAACCTACTCTGAGTTTCAATGACCCTAGATATTAAAACAATAACTTAGATCAAGATGAACAAACCTAATTAAATCTATTTAGTTTATACTCTTACTAACCAAATTTGATTTAAGTAGGATAACTATTTAACAACGTCTTGTGTTAAATAATTCAATGATCGAATCAGATAGTATACAGAATACATTCTTATATTATTATGCCATTGTTAAAAATGATTTGTAATAAAGCAATTAACTTTCATGTTGTAATAATTTGTCTAAATTAATATCGAATATTTGTTTATTTATGTATGGCAAATATATTTTATATTGTTCAAATACGATTTCCGTCCTTCCTACAAAATACTAAACTAAATAATATTTCAATTAATTAGCTAATAATCTGTTCATTCTTGCCTGATCATATTTGTAAAATACTTTGTTTAGATTGGTATCTGCGCTGATTACTTTTATTACTCTTACCTTTTATATACTTGATTAATTTTGTCGGGTATTAGATAATTATAAATATTTATAAATTTCTGGGATGTGTCATGCGTTTAACAACTAAGGGACGCTTCGCTGTTATTGCCATGCTTGATTTAGCTATGCATTCGCAATGTGGTGCCGTTAACCTGACTGCTATCAGTGAACGCCAACAAATTTCCCTGTCTTATCTGGAACAGTTATTTGGCAAATTGCGCCGAGCTGGTTTAGTAGAAAGTATACGCGGACCAGGTGGCGGCTATATACTAAGTCAGGACGCCTCTTTGATTAATATTGCTGACATTATCGCTGCTGCCGAAGATATGCTGGATGCCACCCAGTGTGGTGGTCATGCTGACTGTCAGTCTGGTAATCCCTGTCTGACACATGATTTATGGAGTAATCTGAATAAAACCATAGATAATTATCTGCGCGGAATTTCGCTGCAATGTATTTTAAACCAACAAGAACATCGACATAATAACGAACAAAAAAGTAGTCATGAACAGGCTGTAACGCTTATCAGCCTGCATTAATTAAGCTACTGAAATATTAAGAGAACATGATTATGACTGTAAAACTTCCAATATATTTAGATTATTCTGCTACAACTCCTGTTGATCCTCGGGTTGCAGAAAAAATGATTCCTTATTTAACTGAAATATTTGGTAATCCAGCTTCAAATAGTCACAGTTTTGGTTGGACGGCTGAAGAAGCAGTTGAAAAAGCCCGTAATGAAGTTGCCGCCTTGATTGGCGCTGACTCTAAAGAAATTATTTTCACTTCCGGTGCTACGGAGTCTGACAATTTGGCGATTAAAGGTGCGGCACAGTTTTATGCCAGCAAGGGTAAGCATTTAATTACATTAAAAACTGAGCATAAAGCCGTATTGGATACAATGCGCGAACTTGAACGCGAAGGATTCGAAGTCACCTATCTGAATGTTCAGGAAAATGGTTTACTTGATCTGGATGAATTAAAAGCTGCTATTCGTCCTGATACGACAGTAGTTAGTGTGATGTGGGTCAATAATGAAATTGGTGTGATTCAAGATATAGCTGCTATTGGTGTTATTTGTGAAGAACACGGAATTATTTTTCATGTTGATGCCGCACAAGCTACTGGTAAAGTTCATATCGATGTCAAAGCCAATCGAATTGGTTTACTGAGCATGTCTGCGCATAAAACTTATGGTCCAAAAGGTATTGGCGCTTTATATGTTCGTCGTAAGCCAAGGGTACGCCTGAATGCACAAATGCATGGTGGTGGTCATGAACGTGGTTTTCGATCTGGTACTTTGCCTACGCACCAAATTGTTGGTATGGGTGAGGCATTTCGATTGGCCAGACTGGAAATGGATCATGATAATGCTCATGCGAAAATTCTGCGTGACCGTTTTCTGCATGCTATCAAAGACGTTAAAGAAGTTTATGTTAACGGTGATATGGAACACAGGGTTTATCAAAATCTGAATATCAGTTTTAATTTTGTCGAAGGTGAAAGCCTAATTATGGCGGTAAAAGATATTGCTGTTTCCAGCGGTTCTGCCTGTACCTCAGCCAGCCTCGAACCCAGTTATGTACTCCGCGCATTAGGACGCAATGACGAGTTGGCACATAGTTCCTTACGCATTACATTTGGTCGTTTTACTACTGTTGAAGAAGTGGATTATGCGGCAAATCTTATTAAATCGAAAATTGATAAGTTACGCGAACTTTCTCCATTGTGGGAAATGCATCAGGAAGGCATAGACTTAAATACAGTCGAATGGGCTGCCCATTAATTTAAATTTGTATTTTATTGTTTAGAAATAAAGTATTAAGATAAAAGCCCGATGTTTCACTTATTTATCTTAATAATACCGAAAATTACAAAAATATCTAAGGAACTCTATCATGGCCTATAGCGATAAAGTTATTGATCATTATGAAAATCCTCGTAATGTTGGCTCTTTTGAAAAGGGTGATCAAAGTGTGGGAACAGGAATGGTCGGAGCACCGGCATGCGGTGATGTAATGAAATTACAAATTAAAGTTGGAGAAAATGGCATTATAGAAGATGCTAAATTTAAAACTTATGGTTGTGGTTCAGCCATTGCCTCTTCCAGTTTGATCACTGAATGGGTAAAAGGCAAAAGCTTGGATGAAGCTTTAGCAATTAAAAATAGCGCTATTGCTGAAGAGTTAGCGCTACCACCAGTTAAGATTCATTGCTCTATCCTGGCAGAAGATGCCATTAAAGCAGCAGTAGCAGATTATCGTAAAAAACACGATGAATAAAAATATTTTGGGTATAGCTAGTACATATTAGTCCATTTATTTAAAATATCGCGATTAAGTTTTAATAGCAGAAATACCAATGAACTATCAGACACAGTATAAATTATGTCTGGAATGTAGTACCTATATCCCCTCGGACTCACACCCAAACGATGTTATCAACTACTTTTGTAATAGTTGCGCTGAAAAATTAATTTGCCAGCGACTTTTTAAACAAGCATATATTCGTCGCTTTAATCGATATATTGATGATATTCAATTTAATGATCCAACTGAACTAGAATGATTAACAGCATTAACTGATGGAACAAACAGATGATTTCTCTGACTGAAAAAGCCGCTCAGCATATCAGTAATTTTTTGATTAAACGCGGTAAAGGTGAAGGTATTCGCCTAGGTGTCAAAAACAGTGGCTGTTCTGGTATGGCCTATACTTTAGAATTTGTTGACCAAATACAACCGGAAGATATGATATTTGAGCAACACGGAGTAAAAGTGTTTGTTGATCCGAAAAGCCACGTTTATCTGAATGGAACGGAACTTGATTTTGTAAAAGAAGGATTACAGGAAGGCTTTAAATTTGCCAATCCCAATGCAAAAGATGAATGTGGCTGTGGTGAAAGTTTCCATGTCTGATAAATAAATGTCAGTTACGATTACAATGCGAAATATTGTCGTGACTATTTTTATTTTTTATCAATTATATTGTTAGCACATAAGCAGTATTTTCCAAACACAATAAATGTTTGTATATGCATTGTAAGTAAAAATCACAGAAAATAAATTATGAATCAATACTTTCAATTATTTCAATTGCCTGAGAAATTTTCTGTGGACATTGCCAAACTGGACGAAAATTATCGCTTACTGGCTGCACAATGTCATCCTGACAAATTTGCCAGCAAAAGTGCATTCGAACAAAAACAGGCAATGATGATGGCCGCCACAGTAAATGAGGCTTATCGAATTCTGAGTAATCCTTTAGATCGAGCAGCCTATTTGTTGCAACAACGCGGAATTGAAGCTGATGCACCAGAAAATACTCAATTTTCAAGTGAATTTTTAATGCAGCAAATGAAATGGCGTGAAGAAATTGAAGAAGCTCGGCAAACAAATAATGTAGACATGCTGACCCAATTAGCTAAAGATATTAAACACGAACATCGGCAATTAATGCAAACCTTAAATACTGCATTTGAGCTTAATCATTTGGAACAGGCCGCAGATTTGGTTCGTCAAGCTCGCTTTCTGACTAAATTAATAGCAGAGATCAATTTGTCCTTACCTAATCCATTTTGTTAATTATTAGTAATTTTAATACTCATTTATTGGTATTATAACCATTCAAAATATTTCATTATACTGATTGAAGTAAGAAACTGAGATAAGATTCAGATTATGGCATTATTGCAAATCGCCGAGCCCGGCTTATCAACTGCACCTCACGAACATAGGCTTGCAGTTGGCATTGATTTAGGAACAACTAATAGTCTGGTTGCCACTGTGCGCAATGGGCACGCTGAGTGTTTGGCTGATGAACAGGGACATGTTACCGTCCCATCGGTAGTACGTTATGATCAGGATAACTTAATTGAAGTCGGCGCTGAAGCACTCAAAATGCAACGTATTGATCCCACCAATACGATAAGTTCGGCAAAAAGAATGATTGGTCGTACATTAAATGATATCAAATCGGATACCGAATTTAGCTATTTACCTTATAAATTCGGCCATGATGACCGTATTATTAATATTCATACTCGCGCCGGTATGAAAACGCCTATCGAAGTTTCAGCAGACATACTTAAAATATTAAAAAAACGAGCTGAAAATGCAATGGGTGGTGAACCGGCTGGGGCGGTAATTACTGTACCTGCTTATTTTGATGATGCTCAACGTCAAGCAACTAAAGATGCAGCTCGTTTGGCTGGTCTGCATGTTTTACGCCTGCTGAATGAACCGACAGCAGCTGCCATTGCGTATGGATTGGATAATGCTGCTGAGGGTACATTTGTCGTTTATGACCTTGGTGGTGGTACTTTTGATGTGTCTGTTTTGATATTACGTCGAGGTTTATTTGAAGTTAAAGCTACTAATGGCAATAGTGCATTAGGTGGAGATGATTTCGACCAGCGTTTATTTTGCTGGTTATTAGAACAAAATAAATTATCGCAATTATCAACACAGGATAGCGCGCTGCTACAATCGCTTAGTCGTACTGCCAAAGAGAATCTTACAGTTCAAAACTCAACAACTATTACTGCTACTTTATCAACTGGTCAGCAAATATCGACAGAAATAAGTCGCACAACGTTTCAGCAATTAACCCAACCATTGGTCGTTAAAACTCTTGAACCAGTTAAACAGGCTTTGCGAGATGCTGGGGTTAGTAAACAGGATATTAATGGCGTAATTATGGTTGGTGGAGCAACGCGTATGCTGCATGTACAGCAGGCTGTGGCTGCTTATTTCGGGCAAACTCCACTAAATAATCTTAATCCTGATGAGGTTGTTGCTTTAGGTGCAGCTATGCAAGCAAATGTATTAGCTGGTAATAAAAATGATGATGAATGGCTGTTGCTGGATGTCACCCCATTATCACTGGGTTTAGAAACCTATGGCGGCTTGGTTGAAAAAATTATTCCCCGAAACAGCACATTGCCGACAGCTCGTGCACAGGACTTTACTACGTTTAAAGACGGGCAAACTGCCATGATGATTCATGTAGTTCAGGGGGAACGTGAACTGGTCAGTGATTGTCGCAGTTTGGCACAATTTACTCTGCGTGGTATTCCGCCTATGGCTGCCGGTGCAGCCCGAATCAGAGTCACATTTCAGGTAGATGCAGATGGTTTACTTTCTGTTTCTGCGCGCGAACAAACAACAGGCACTCAAGCTCAAATTGAGGTTAAACCTTCATACGGTTTGGATGATACAGTTATTACCGAAATGCTTAAAGACAGCTTTGCTAACGCTGAAACAGATGCTCAGCAACGTAGCCGTACAGAAGCAATAGTAGAGGCACAAAGTATCATTGCAGCAGTGGATAGTGCTCTAAAAATGGATGCCGATATTCTGACGGTGGCTGAAATTAATACTATTCAATTAGCTCTATCTCACACTAGAACGGAAATGAACCAAGGCGACGCACAATCTATCCGTGCTGCCATTCAGGTTTTAAATCAGACAACAGATGATTTTGCTGCTAAACGAATGAATCGCAATATTCAGCGCGCTTTACAAGGCAAAAAAGTAACTGATTTGTAAACCTTATTTGTGACAACAATGTTTTTTAACCTTATGTGAAAGAAAAAATATGTTGAAATTATTTTATTTACCGGGTTCCTGTTCTTTAATTTCTCATATAGCACTGGAATGGAGTGGATTAGACTATAGTGCCGAAGAAGTGCAACATGACACGATTAAAAATACAGAATACTTAGCATTAAATCCTCAGGGACAAGTGCCTTTATTAGTTGATGGAAAGTGGGTCTTAGCCGAAAATTTTGCCATTATCGATTATATTAATGATCTGGTTCCTGAAAAAGCCATATTTGGTACAAAAGCAATAACTGATGTGCATGCTCGTGCGAAAGTTCGTCAATGGCTTGCTTTTGCCAATAGCAATCTGCATCCAGCTTTTCTTCCTATTTTTAAGGTAGCCACCCTCGTTGATGATAAGGAAGCACAAGCCAGCTTAATCAAAAATGCCAGCATGAAAATTGTTAAACTCTTTGCCAGTGTAGATCATGCACTTAAAGAACAAAACTATCTAGCTGGTACCGATCTCAGTATTGCAGACGTTTACATTTATGTTATGTTGCGTTGGACTGAAATCTGTAAAATTGATCTGAGTGAATATGCTAATCTGCAACCCTTCTACCACCGTGTTGAAGCTGATCAGCGTGTCAAGACAGCTCTAAAATCAGAAGGATTGGCATAACGTTTATAGTAGTTAGACTTGTATACTATAAAATCATTATGCTAATAAAATTTAAACGACCGGAACATACATGCCCAAAATAACAGTATTACCCCATCCTCAACTTTGTCCCGATGGAAAAGAGTTAGATAACATTCCCACAGGAACCAGTATTTGCGATGCACTTTTGGAGCATGACATTGAAATTGAACATGCATGTGAGCAATCATGTGCATGCACTACCTGCCATGTACTGATTCGTAAGGGTTTTCAAAGTTTGAATGAGCCAAGCGAACAGGAAGAAGATTTATTAGATCAGGCTTGGGGATTGGAAGCAGATTCTCGTTTGAGCTGCCAGGCTGTGGTAGGTGATAGTGATATCACTGTTGAAATACCCAAATACACTATCAATCATGCCCGTGAAGAACATTAAAATTCACATTGTACTTCTGCCCTATTTGTTATTGTAATCCCAATGATTAGCAAAAGGTTTAAATTATGAAATGGACCGATATTCATTATATTGCTGAAGAGTTAGCCGATCGCCACCATAAAATCGACCCCAAAAATATTCGTTTTACCCAATTACGCGAATTGGTTTTATCATTACCTGCTTTCGATGATAATCCTGATCATTGTGGTGAAAAAATTCTCGAAGCCATTCAGCAAGCTTGGATTGATGAAAATAATTAAAATTTCAAGCCTAAAATAGTAATCATTTATATTAAAAATGTTACAATGCAAGCTTATATGCTGAATAAATAGCAGTAAAAGCTATTAACTTTAAATCTTACTTTTTAAGCTGCAAAAATTTAATCTCCTCTATTTAATAGAGGTAATTTGGAACAATTACAGGTAATTTGGCTAGTCATCAGTAATTAGGTTTATCAGAAACCAGTCGGTTTCAAATCTAATTCAACTTTATCTGTATTTTTTTCAAACTTAATATTATTACTAAGCCGTTTCTGTTTTCCGTCTCTTTAGTCGCCAGCTACAAAATTGCCAGCAACGATTAAAAACATGTCTATAAACAAATATTGCACACAGTAAACATCCGCCGGCAGACCCAGCGCAAATTAAAAACATGGTGAGTAATTGAAAACGAATTGCCTGATCTGGCGAAGCACCAGCAAGAATTTGACCGGTAATCATACCCGGCAAACTAACCAAGCCGACCACACTTAATTGATTGATCGTCGGCAACATACCAGCTACTACAGCTGCACGCGCGGTATCTCGATAGGCTTCCCAGCCAGTTGCACCCATGGACAGCATCATTTCAACACGCGATTGTTGTTGACGTAAATCCTGAGTTAATCTGTCTAAACATAATGCTACCGCAGTCAAACAGTTACCCAATACCATGCCCAGTATCGGAATAACATATTGTGGTGAATACCATGGTTTTATGTGCATAACCGCATATAAACCCACTGCTGCCGAAAGCCATGACGCCAACCACACAGAAGACAGTGCATCACGAGTCAAACCGCGATAGACATAACTTCCTCTTGAGCGAGCTGAAAAACCTGCTACTGTCGTCATAGCAATGATAATCAACAGCACCCAGTACCATTGATTTGCCGCAAAAATCCATTTAAGCAATAGACCGACAATCGATAACTGTACCACTGCCCGTATAGCTGATATTAAAATACGTTTAGTTAAACCTAATTTCAGCCACAATGAGACTGCCGCACTGATCAGAATTAACAAAGAAGCCAAAGTCAGCTCACCAATACTCAGATAATATTCAGTCTGCATGATGACCTTCCTTCTGTTGTAACTGTTTTGAATGAGTAAACTTGCCTGCATCAAAATACCAAACTTCGTCAGCTACTTCATATACTTGTTGCTCACTATGAGAAATCCAAAGATAAGCAGCTTTAGGATTTTCCTGTTGCCATTGATTGAGCAGCTTTTGGACAAAACGTGCAGAAGTTTCATCCAGAGATGCAGTAGGCTCATCTAGCAATAAAACTGGCGGGTTTAATTGCAAAATTCTTAACAAACACACCAGCTGTGCTTCACCACCCGATAAATCTGTAGTCTCCCGTTCTAAAAAATTTTTATCTTTGCCCAAATCATTGAATATTTGTTGCGATAATTTCGCATCAAAATTTTTTTGCTTATAGCGATTGAGGGTATAGGGTAGTTGTAAATTATCAAGAATGGTTCCCGGCACCAGAACAGGCTTTTGGCTGACGTAGGCAATTTGACTACGATGTTGGCCTATACTAATTGCATTTAACTGAACCAGTTCACCATTTCGATACAATTTACCTGCTGCAGGTAAATCTAATAAAGAAATAGTACGTAAAAAAACCGACTTTCCCGCTCCTGAAGCACCACTTATTGCTACTCGTGCTCCGGCCATTAATTGAAAGTCGGTTTCCTGCAATAGGATTCTGCCATCATCATGTGAACGCTGACAAATCCCAATACCAGACAAAACAGGTATGTTCATGATGAGCCACGCAATTCTTTGGGTAGAACAAACATAATACTTTCCTCAACTCCCGAGTTTTCAGTAATGGTTGCATATCCCCAAGAAACAATTTTCTGCACCACTTCATTGACCAGTACTTCAGGAGCTGAAGCACCGGCAGTAATACCAACTTTTGATTTACCGGCAAACCATTCAGACTGTAAACAATCCGCATTATCTACCATATAAGCTTCAATTTTTAATAATGCCGCTACTTCACGTAAACGGTTACTGTTAGAACTGTTAGGCGAACCCACAACCACGACTATGTCACAAGTTGCAGCCAATTTTTTTACGGCTTCCTGCCTATTGGTGGTTGCATAACAGATGTCTTCTTTATGCGGGCTTTTAATTTGTGGAAATCGTTGCTGTAAAGCCGCGATAATTCCACTGGTTTCATCTACTGACAGAGTTGTCTGGCTGACATGAGCCAGTTTTGCCTCATCATTGACATGCAAACCAGCCACATCCTCAATAGTTTCTACTAGAAGCATCGTTCCAGGAGCCAGTTGCCCCATCGTACCTTCAACTTCCGGATGCCCTTTGTGACCAATCATTATAATTTGGTAACCTTGTTCATCCAGTCGTGAGACTTCTTTATGAACCTTAGTCACTAATGGACAAGTTGCATCAAAAATACGAAAACCCCGCGCCATAGCCTCTTGCTGTACTGCTTTGGATACACCATGGGCAGAATAGATCAAAGTCGAATCTGGCGGAACATCATCGAGATTTTCAATAAAAATTGCACCTTTTTTACGTAGATTATCTACCACAAATTTATTATGTACCACTTCATGACGCACATATATTGGTGCCCCAAACCGTTCCAGTGCACGCTCGACAATACTAATTGCCCGATCAACTCCGGCACAAAATCCACGAGGATTGGCCAACAAAATACTTTTATTACTCATAATATTTCCGTTACTTTGCTGGTTTCATCAACTCTGAAATTTCGAAGACTTGATTTTTTGATGAAAAATACTTTCCAACACCAGTAACACTGCTCCAACACAAATACAACTATCAGCTATATTAAAGGCCGGATAAAACCAATTATGGTAGTAAAGCAATATGAAATCAACCACATGACCATAAATTAAACGATCTATTACATTACCTAAAGCACCACCAATAATCATTGCAGCCGCTATTTTGCCTACTTTTCCTAATTCATCACGAATAATAGCCTTTAACAGGAAAATACAAATTATAAGTGCCAGACCAATAAAGAAAAATTTCTGCCAACCACCTGCTCCAGCCAGAAAGCTGAAAGCAGCACCAGTGTTATATACCAAAATCAAGTCAAAAAAACCCGGTATGACTGCTACCCGTTCCATATACTGCAAGTGTTGGAGAATCATATTTTTAGAAATCTGATCAGCAAAAATGCTTACAAAAATGATTACACCATAAATCAATAATTTTTTACTCATTGTTTTACCTAAAGTTATAACAGGCATGACCAACTAAATCAGCCATGCCTGAATCTGTCAAACCATGCAATTAATGCAGGAAATACACTATAAAATTATCTGTATTAAGCAAACAACCGCTGCTCGCCTTTTCCATCCAGATTTGTTGCACATCGACCGCAAATTGTTGGATGTTGTGAATCAATACCAATATCATCTGTATAGTGCCAACAACGCTCACATTTTTGTCCCTCATCTGCACTAACGGTAGCAGTTAATTCTGCACTTTCCTGTACCGTTACTTGAGCCACCATTAACACAAAACGAAGTTCATCACCCAAAGCTGTTACATATGGCATTAAATCTGATGGAACAGTGATGATTGTATCAACCTGCAATGAAGAACCAATACTTTTATCGGCACGTAAAGGTTCAATTGCTGCATTAACAACATCACGTACAGTGCGAATAGCCTGCCATTTTTGCGTTAAAGCAGTAATCTCAGCTTCGGCTAATTCCGGGAAAACATGCATAGTTTGGAACAATACACTGTCTTCTTCATTTCCTGTTAAAACTGTCCATGCCTCTTCCGCAGTAAAACAAAGAATCGGGCTCAGTAACAGCACTAGATTGCGGGCAATATGATAAAGCGCTGTCTGAGCACTACGACGACCAAGACTTCCGGCCTGCATGGTATACAGTCTATCCTTCAAAATATCTAGATAAAATGCACCCATATCTTCTGAACAGAATTGCACAATATCCTGAACAGCAAAATGGAAGGCATAGCGTCCATAATAATCACTGGCCACTCGTTGTTGGAGCTGCTGTGCTAAAACCAGTGCATATTTGTCCAGCTCCAGCATATCAGCAGTAGCCACAGCGTCTTTTTCAAAATCAAAGTCACTTAGATTAGCCAGTAAGAAACGAAGTGTATTTCGCAGGCGACGGTAACTTTCCGTTACCCGTTTTAAAATTTCATCCGAAATAGCTAATTCACCGGAATAATCAGTAGATGCTACCCATAGTCGCAAAATATCAGCACCAAGACTATCATTGATTTTCTGGGGTGCGATGACATTGCCAATCGATTTAGACATCTTCTGGCCATTACCATCTACCACAAAACCATGCGTTAGCAACTGTTTATAGGGAGGTTTACCCACAGTAGCACAAGCGGTCAGTAAAGAAGATTGAAACCAACCACGATGCTGATCAGAACCTTCCAGATATAAATCTGCCGGCCATGACAATTCTGGACGCTGACGTAAAACAGCATAATGCGTACTGCCTGAATCAAACCATACATCCATCGTGTCATTTAATTTTTCATATTGTTCAGCCTCAGCGCCTAACAATTCTGATTTATCCAATGCAAACCAAGCTTCAATGCCGTGTTTTTCAATGCGTTTAGCAACTTCTTCCAGCAATTCAGATGATCGGGGATGCAAAGCACCAGTTTCCTTGTGAGCAAAGAAAGCCATCGGTGTACCCCAGTAACGCTGACGAGATACGACCCAATCAGGGCGCCCTTCTATCATTGCTTCCAGTCGCGCTCTTCCCCAGGCAGGGAAAAATTCAGTAGCCTCCACAGCACTTAAAGCTTTACTACGCAGCGTTTGTCCATCTATGCCATCTTTATCCATGCCAATAAACCATTGTCCGGTAGCACGGTAAATCAACGGCGTTTTATGACGCCAGCAATGAGCATAGCTATGTGTTATCTTACCATTAGACAGTAATTTATTTTCTTCAGCCACCCAGTCAATAACTACAGGATTAGCTTCCCATACAGTCATACCAGCTAGTCGTGGCATATCACTGATATAACGTCCTTCTGAATTGACCGGATTATATAATTTAATATCGTAACGCAGGCAGACAAAATAATCGTCCAGACCATGAGCTGGTGCTGTATGCACCAAACCAGTACCAGCTTCTGTAGTCACATGATCACCCAACAAAATGACAATATCACGATCTAAAAAAGGATGATTCAGATGAAGATTTTCCAGATGACTACCTGAAATTTCTGCCAGTATAGCAAATTCATTTTCACCAAATCCATAACGTTCCAGTGCAGCTTTTGCCAAATCTTTCGCCAGCACCAGCTTTCCCTTGGACGTATCAATTAACTGGTATACGACTTCTGCTCCCACGGAAATTGCCTGACTGGCTGGTAAGGTCCATGGCGTAGTCGTCCAAATAACGGCATAGACCTCACCAATAAGATCACTCAATCCAAAAGCGTGCGCTACCGCAGTGTTATCTTTAAACTGATAAGCCACATCAATAGCATATGAAACCTTATCTTTGTATTCAACTTCTGCCTCTGCCAGAGAAGAACCGCAGTCCAAACAAAATTGCACCGGTTTTTCTCCACGATATAAATAACCTTCCTGCTGAATCTTACCTAAGTTACGAACAATATCTGCCTCAGTCTTATAATCCATAGTTAAGTAAGGGTGTTCCCAATCACCTAACACGCCCAGACGCATAAAATCTTTCTTCTGTCTGGCAATTTGTTCGTGTGCGTATTCACGACATAATTCGCGAAATTTTGCCGCTGGAATATTTTTACCGTATTTTTTTTCAACCATTAACTCAATCGGCAAACCATGACAATCCCAGCCCGGCACATAAGGGGCATCATAACCTGCCAGTGTCTTACTCCGGATAATAATATCTTTTAGAATCTTATTAACGGCATGGCCGATATGAATATCACCATTTGCATAGGGCGGACCGTCATGCAATACAAATTTTGGCCTGCCGGCTGCCAATTGACGCAATTTCTGATAACGTTTTTGTTCATACCAAGTTTGCAACCACCCACCTTCTCGTTTGGCTAAATTACCACGCATCGGAAATGGAGTATCTAATAAATTTACTGTTTTACTATAGTCAGTCATGACCTTCTCTTCATATATTAATTATTTACGCAACATTATTCATACATTATTGTGGCTACCTGAAACATATCAATCAGGCAGCCTGCCATATTCGTGCAGCTTCTATATCCATGTGAATCTGCGCTTGTAATGCAGATAAGGAGTCAAACTTTAATTCATCCCTGAGCTTATGTAGAAAATGTACTTGTAATCGCATTCCGTATAAATTTCCGTCAAAATCAAAAATATGCACTTCTAACTTTTGCTGGCTACCTGTTGACACAGTAGGATTTATTCCAAAACTGGCCACACCGCGTTTTCGACCAAATTCACCAGTTACTTCTACCACAAATACGCCATTGAGTGCATAACGTAATGGCGACAAATGCACATTAGCAGTTGGACAATTTAATTTTCGCCCGAGTTTTGCACCGTGTTTTACCTTACCACTAAGTGTATATTCATGCCCAAGTAACTCTTGTGCATAAGCGAGGTCGCCTAATTCAAGCGCTTTACGAACAGTTGTACTGGATGCCCGCACATCATTCACCAATACTGATGGCGTATGTTCAGTAATAAAAGCTGATTGTTTTTGTAACAACCTGAAATCGCCATTACGACCAGAACCAAAGCGAAAATCATCCCCAACCAGCAAATAACGAGTATTCAAGCGTTCAATTAACACTTGGCGAATAAAATCCATCGCTGAAGTATCGGCAAAAGTTTGATTAAAACGCAGCACATATACTGCATCGACAAAACCACTATCCGCTAGCAAAGCGAGTTTATCTCGTAAAGGTGTTAAACGATATGGCAGGGATTTGTTTAGTTTATGAGCAAAAAACTCCTGGGGCTGTGGTTCAAATATGAGTACAACAGAAAATAAACCTTGTTGCTGAGCCTGTTGATGAAGGCAGGATAAAATGTGTCGGTGTCCGCAATGAACCCCATCAAAATTACCGATTGTTACTGCAGTACCACTAGGCCATTTCGGCTTTTGACCTTCTCCCAACCAAACTTGCATATAATTCTTGATTAAATCAAACAATAATACGCCCCATTGTAAACATTTAACCGCGCCTTAGCCAGCCTTAATCAGCAAGATGAACCTACAAAATAAATCACTTTATTCTCAATTGTGAACAAAATTTGATACAGTTAAAGTGACAAACTTGCTAAAATATACGGTCATATCGTGCGCAGGCAGTCATAAAGCTCGGTTTAACATCCTGAAACACACTAGGTAAAATAATGGTTTTTCGTTTTGACATCATCTACGAATATCGTGAAATGTTCTTTTACGGTGCCCTCTTTACATTGGGGATATCGTTAATTTCAACAGTTTTTGGCACCTTTCTAGGTTTGTTTTTTGCACTAGCCCGTATCATTCGCATTGAAAAAGGTGGCTGGCCTATGCGTGCATTAGCGTGGGTATTACGCCAAATATCACTAATTTATGTAACCCTATTTAGGGGGACCCCACTTTTTGTACAGATTTTTATCTGGTATTACGTTTGGTTTCCTATTCTTATTCATCCGACTGATGGATTGATAATCAGTGGAGAACAAGCATTGGAACTACGTCGTAATTATGGTGCGGTGATTACCGGTATACTGGCTTTATCAGTTAACTCTGGTGCTTATATTACCGAAATTTTTCGCGGTGGTATTCAGTCAATTGACCGCGGACAATTCGAAGCTGCACGCTCACTTGGCCTGAGTTACACACAAGCCATGCGTTACATCATACTGCCACAAGCCATTCACCGTATGTTGCCACCAATTGGTAACGAATTCATTACCCTGCTTAAAGACAGCTCCTTGCTATCCGCTATTGCCGTAGCTGAACTTGCTTTTGCTGCGCGTACCGCGGCAGGACGATATTTGAATTACGAAACACCTTGGTACACCATCGCCCTGATTTATTTGGTCATGACCATAGCACTAAGTTGGTTTTTTTCGTGGCTGGAAAAAAAATACAACAAGAGCTACAGACACTAATCATCATTTAATCGGCAAAGCAATTATCTCCAATTGTAGATAATTGCTTTGAGTACATTAAATTTTAAATGGTTTCAATAAGCACTAATTAAAGTTTTAGGCAATCCATTCAAAAACTAATTTAAATTTCTCCAAAACCTTTCTCTATTGATCAATTCTAGAATTTTTGCGTCATACTGTACTAATTTAATTTCACTATATTGTGTAATTAGCTTCATATTCTGTTATTGATTCTAAAGCTAAGCTGATGCTGATAATTCTTTATACTGACTGAGTTAACTATTAATAAAATCATTGATAACCAATTGAACATTATCTATTTTGAATAATTAATATAGATTTGCATCCTATCGCGAATGGTAATATTGTTACAAATAAAATTTTCCCAAAATTTTTTGGTAATAGTAAAATTTTTCTCTAATTATTTTACGTAAAAAGTTAGCAATTAAAGAATTAAAAGTACATCTAATAATTAGAACCAATAGTAGAATAATTTAAAAATAAATTAATAACTAATTTCGCTATTTTCATCAAAATTCTGGTTAAGGTTTATTTAAACTTATCCCAGTTGAAACAAATCTTTTCCATTGTGTCGCAGCCACATTTTCGCTGGTTTAGTTTGTTTAGTATATCTAGCTACCAGTGCCCAGAAAGCCGGTCCGTGATGCGGATGTTTTAAATGACCAAGTTCATGAATACAAACGTAATCAATAACATAATCCGGAGCACCGATTAAACGCCAGTTAAGTTTGATCCCGGTTTTACTGCGACATACACCCCAAAATGTTTTAGCCCTACTCAATGCCATCGCCTGAGGTTGTAATTGCATAATTAGAGACCAATGTTTTAAACGCGCAATCAAATATTTTTGTGCTTGTGTTTTTAACCAGTTAATAAGTAATTGTCGTTGTTCATATACGGGTAAATCCGGCAATGTTAATCCCTGCTGCGGGTGCCAATAAATTTTATCTGTAATTGTGCTAGAACAACAATACCGTTCACCGCGAAACCAGATCTGCTCTATTTTCGATACTCGTGCATGTTTTAATTGTTTAGACTGATGCCAAATTTTCGAAAATTTCACTTCATTTTCGCTTAGCCATCGGAATGCACTTTGTAAACTCAAACACGGTGGAACATTAAGTTTCAATTCGCCATTTTTATCCAACCGCAAAATAATGTTTTTACGGGCGGTACGGCTCAGTATCAGCTCAATAACTTCACCGTTATTTGTTTTATATTTTAATATTGACATACTGTTTATTAACTTGTTTAGACAGGTGCACCTGCGTCAACATCAATAATGAGTATTGCCATATATCATAATTATTCATGGCAAAACTAAAATTCAGATTTGTTGGAATAATAGCTCTTGTATGAAATATTTTGCTTACAACTAAACGAATATAGAAGATTCTTTAAGATCTGATCTGCTAATGGGGAATAATTGGCGTAGGTTCTTGTAATTTTACCGGTGCAAAAGGACCAACTCCTTGAATATCAAATTGAGTATCTTCAATCCATTCTTCACAGATTCTGATTAGCTCTTCAGGTGTCGCCGCGGCATCATAACTGACCGGTTTGCCAATTACAACTGTAATTTTACCAGGGTATTTCAGAAAAGAATCTTTCGGCCAAAACTCACCGCTATTTAGTGCAATCGGTATCAAATTAATATGCAGATGTTGTGCCAGTCGCGCAGCACCTTTTTTGTAATGTCCACGATATCCTGGTTTAATTCTTGTGCCTTCTGGAAATATGCATATCCACATACCTTTATCATGACAAATTTTTCCCTGTTTGAAAATTTGCTGATTTGCAGATCTTGGATTACTGCGGTCAATACCGATTGTGCCACGCCATTTTAAAGCCCACCCAAATATGGGAATCATAAATAATTCTTTTTTTGCAACAAACGCAACATCAGGGAAAAAATCCAACATTGCCAGAGTTTCCCAGCCGGATTGATGCTTACAACAAATAATTCCAGATTCTTTGGGTATATTTTCCTGACCAATAACTTCGTACTTTAACCCAATAATGTGTTTTAACATCCAAAACAGAGTTTTACCCCAAAAGGTTGTAGTCCAAGTTACACCATTAGGCAGTACCATCGAAACAATTACAACAAATATCCACACTAAAGAAAAAATGCACAAAAATAACCAATAAATCAAATTTCTTAACAACAGCATTTTAACTTTCCTTAGCCACCTTCTCATCCTGAATACGACAGAATTTTGCAAAATCCAGCAAATCTTCATATATCTGCGTATCTTCAGGTAATTCCTGCATTTTAAGTGTTTCTTTACCTTTTCCAGTTAAAACCAAAACCGGATGACCACCAATCGCTTCAATTGCCTGCATATCACGTATTCCATCCCCTACTAACCAGGTATTTTCTGGCTTCATATGCAAGCGTTCAATAATATCTATCAGTAATCCCGGTTTTGGTTTACGACAATCACATTTAGCATTAATTGTGTGAGGACAGAACCAGATACCACTTAACCGACCTCCAGCTTTTTGCACATGCTGATGCATTTTGCTATGAACCTCATTTAATTGCTGCATGGTCACCAGATTCAGCCCGATCCCAGACATATTCTCTGCTGCTACTACGATATAACCACTTTGAGTTAGAAAAGCTATAGCGTCCATACTGCCCGGTATAGGCTTCCATTGATCCGGATCAGTAACTGGCTCTTGATTCATAATATTAATTACCCCATCACAATCAAGAATAATTAATTTATCTTTGCCGTTTATAGCCATTTCATCAATCCTCAATTATCTGGTTTCAGGCTTTGACGCCATTGCTGTAATGCCTGATCAAAGACATTATCCAATAAAGCCTGATTGTCAGCATTTACTTCAACATGATAAAAACTCTTTAAGGCCGGTGTATTGAGCGTCTGTATATAGTCTTCCATGAAACGACCATAACCTTCCTCTTCATCATCATAATAAAATAATGAAAAGCGCCGTCCTTCTTCATTGAAATCACTGTCTTCTAAACTTCCTGACATTTGATTAAGCAAAAAATCTGCACCAGTCAAATTCTCAGATTTCAGAGCAAGCAAGTCATCATGGGCTAATT
The DNA here is from genome assembly GCA_000725195.1 of Snodgrassella alvi SCGC AB-598-O02. GTDB lineage: Bacteria > Pseudomonadota > Gammaproteobacteria > Burkholderiales > Neisseriaceae > Snodgrassella > Snodgrassella alvi_G. Next base: position 12,141 of record JAIL01000258.1, on the reverse strand, counting down.
CATCCCATTGTGGGTTATACAGATTTCTGCGTACAATCCACGACCAATAATAACCCATGTGAGTCGCAGCATGTTCATGCGCCAATGATGAAGGATAATCCTCTTCGGTATGAAATACGACATTGTCCAATATCATAATCAATCTTTCATACAGCTTTTTATACCCAAATAGTTATTCATTTAATAATGCAATATTTGCAACAGCATTCATTTGCTGCGAAAGCAACCGCAATAAAGCCAGACGATTATTTCTGATCTGCTCTTCATCCGCCATCACCATAACATCTGCAAAAAAAGCATCTACTTTTTCTTTTATACCGGTTAGGACAGCAAGAGCCTGATGGAAATCCTTAGTTGATAAAGCCGCCTGAATGTCTTCAGCCACATTTTTTGTCGCCTGATACAAATTCTCTTCTGCCTTCTGCTGCAGTAAAGCTGTATTAATTGATGGCAAGGTCGAAATTTGTACTTTTTTAAGCAGATTATGTACTCGTTTATTGGCTGCTGCTAAAGCAGCAGCTTCTGGCAATTTTTTAAATGCACTGACTGCGTTCAGCCGCGCAACAACTTCACCCAGATTTTCCACATTACCATTTAATACGGCTTCAACGACATCTTGTGCATAAGTATTCTGTAATAACACAGCAAACCGCGCCCGCATAAAATCCTGTACTTCTGTTACGGTATTCTCTGCCAATTGCCCGGTTGGAAAGGTATTTAACGCTGCCTGCAACACTGGCAATAACGGCAGATTATGCTGCATCAGCATACGCAGAATACCTAACGCACTACGTCGTAAAGCATACGGATCTTTATCTCCAGTAGGAATCAATCCAATTCCCCAGATTCCTACCAATGTTTCCAGCTTATCAGCCAGTGCAACTACTGTACCGATTATATTATCTGGCAGTGAGTCATTGGCAAAGCGAGGCCAGTAATGCTGTTCAATTGCAATTGCAATATCAATATTTTCACCATCATGCAAGGCATAATATTTACCCATCGTACCTTGTAGTTCCGGAAATTCTCCAACCATATCGGTCAGTAAATCAGCTTTCGCCAGCGTTGCTGCACGCTGTGCTTTGGCTACATCGGCACCTAACATGGTAGCAATAGTACCGGAAAGTGCAGTTATGCGTTCTACCCGTTCTGCCAGACTACCTAGTTTATTGTGATAAACAACATTGGCAAGCTTTGGCAGACGACTGGTCAATGTCGCTTTCTGGTCTTGCTTAAAGAAGAATTCAGCATCAGATAAACGCGCACGCAATACGCGTTCATTACCTTCAATTATGTGAACTGGATTGTCTGCTTCTAAATTAGAAATCAGTAAAAAGCGGTTAATCAACTTACCTTCCGCATTAAGTAAAGGAAAATATTTCTGATTCTGTTGCATGGTCAGAATAAGACATTCCTGTGGAACCTGTAAAAACCGCTCATCGAAACCAGCTTGAATAACAACCGGCCATTCTACCAGTGCAGTCACTTCATCAAGCAAACCGTCGGCAAATGCAACTTCAGCATTTAATTCAGCAGCTTCCCGTCGTAATCCCTGCTCAATTTTGGCTTTACGTTCAGCGAAACTAGCAATTACTTTACCTTCTTCAAATAGTTTTCGGGCATAATCAGCAGCCTGATTGATTACAATTTTATCCGTACTTAAAAACCGATGTCCCAATGTCCAGTTCTGACTAACTAATCCCAACACACTACCTGATACGATGGTAGATCCATGGATCATCATTAATCCATGTACCGGGCGGACAAAAGTAAAACTACTACTGCCCCAGTGCATGACTTTGGGGATAGGCAGTTTTTTAATAGCGTGATTAAGGATTTCACTTAAAAGCGCACTTAAAGGCAGACCTGACTGCTTATATTCATAAGCAAATACCATTTGCTTACCGTCATTAATTTGGCTTAATTGCTCTATCGAAATCTGATTACTACGAGCAAAACCCAGCAAAGCTTTAGTCGGTTCGCCATCTTTCATTCCTGCAGCAAGACTAGGGCCTTTTTTTATAATTTGCTGATCTGCCTGAATAGATTCAACATTATTTACTAATAAAGCCAAACGACGCGGTGCAGCATAAACCTGATAATCAGCAGCTCCACTAATTAACTGCGCTTTTGCCAATCCTTCCACCACACCAGAGGCCAAGCTTTCACCTAATAAATTTAGTGCCTTTGGCGGCAATTCTTCTGTACGTAGTTCAATTAATAAAGGTGCATTCATATTACCAATTACTTTCGTGTTATTTTATGCTGACTGTTATACTGTCTGTTTTATTTTTTAAAAGAGGGAAGCCCAGACTTTCACGGCTAGCCACATATTTTTGAGCAACGGCTCGACTTAAAGTACGCACTCGTCCAATGTAAGCAGCGCGTTCTGTTACAGATATTGCTCCGCGAGCATCAAGTAAATTAAATGTATGTCCTGCTTTTAAAACCAGTTCATATGCTGGTAAAGCCAGACTGGCCTCATCAATCGCCAATAAACGTTTTGCCTCAGCCTCATAATAATTAAACTGTTGCAGTAACCCATCAGCATTACTATATTCAAAATTGTAGGCAGATTGTTCAACTTCATTTTGATGATAAACATCACCATAAGTAATTTCATTGCCGTCTAGAGTTTTAGCCCAGACTAAATCATAGACATTTTCAACACCTTGTAAATACATTGCCAGACGTTCAATGCCATAAGTAATTTCACCCAATACAGGCGCGCAATCCAACCCTCCAACCTGCTGAAAGTACGTAAATTGCGTAACTTCCATCCCATTAAGCCAGACTTCCCACCCTAATCCCCATGCTCCGAGCGTAGGATTTTCCCAGTCATCTTCAACAAAGCGGATATCATGCAAACGTGGATCAATGCCCAGCTGTTGCAATGAATCCAGATATAATTGCTGGATATTATCTGGGGCAGGTTTCAGGGCAACCTGAAATTGATAATAATGTTGCAGACGATTCGGATTCTCACCATAACGACCATCTTTAGGACGCCGTGAAGGTTGAACATAGGCAGCAAACCATGGCTCTGGACCTAGGGCTCGCAGACAAGTAGCTGGGTGGCTGGTTCCTGCACCTACTTCCATATCTAGCGGTTGCAAAATAACACAACCATGTTTCGCCCAATAATTTTGTAAGGTAAAAATAATTTCTTGAAAAGTCAGCATGCCGGAAATTTCTGAATATCTACAAAAATTCTATTTTACTGTGCTTACCGCCACTTGAACAGTCACTGATTAAGCGCTGTTAGAAGGTAATACCGCAAAATAGCGCCCTGATGATTGGAAAACTCATTATTGAAATATCAAGATTCTGCAATTTAAAATGTTATTTGGCAGAATTGGTGGTAATATATTCATAAATATGTATAGTAAAAACTATAGTTTATCAATTAGATTTCTTTAGCAGCCTAAATTCCCTCTACCGGTAATCATAATTTTATGGTTATTTTTGCGTAAAAGAAAACAAACTAACTATTCGATTATTTATAGTAGTTTCAGTTTTAAAAATATCATTATTTTCGAAAAGAATTAAGATTATGTATTATGGTGAACGCTTTAACGCTATTTCTCACCTGATTGGTCTGATACTGGCTATAATTGGTACAGTATTATTGCTAATTAAATCAGCTTTATACGGTGATGCTTATCGTATCGTGAGCTCGGCAATTTATGGTGCATCTCTAATATTTTTATATGCAGTATCCACTTTATACCATTCAATTCGATCCAGCAAAATAAAAGCCATATTGCAGAAATTTGATCACTGCGCTATTTATCTTCTCATTGCGGGCAGTTACACGCCCTTTACTTTAACAACTTTAAATGGTGGCTGGGGTTGGTCACTATTTGGCGTATCCTGGGGTTTGGCAGTATTTGGCATTATTCAGGAAGTAACCATAGGTCGACATAGCGAAAAACGACTGTTATCAATGATTTTATATGTCATTATGGGCTGGTTAATCATTATTGCCTTGTATCCATTAGTTCAGCGAATGTCTGGAGCTGGTCTTTTCTGGCTTGTATGTGGCGGGTTAGCTTATAGCATAGGCATTTATTGGTTTATAAAAGATGAACAAATCCAGCACGGGCATGGAATATGGCATATTTTTGTATTAGTGGGTAGTCTGGCACAGTTCATCTGTGTATATGAATATATATAAATCGATTTGAGTATATTTAATATATTATTGATCTCAGATTCATGATATTGTTTATATACTAAGTATTTTGCATCGTCATTTTGTCAATGCAGTTTATCTAATTTTGAATGGAGATTATTGTGAAGCAGTACCTGAAAATGTTAATAACCGGTGTAATTGCCTTCACTTTGGTGGCTTGTGGTGGCGAGAAAGCTACGTCATCATCACAACCTGCATCTACCGAAGTAAACAGCAAAAAAGAAATTGTCATAGGTACAACTGTTGGCGATTTTGCTGATATGGTACGTGATCAGGTTAAACCTGCTTTGGAAAAAAAGGGCTATCAAGTGAAACTATTAGAATTTACAGATTATGTACGCCCCAATATGGCTTTAGCCGACCATTCCATTGATATCAATATTTTCCAGCACAAACCTTATCTGGATGATTTTATCAAAACCCGAAATCTGAATATAATGCCGGTTTTTCAGGTACCTACTGGCCCATTAGGAATTTATTCAGGTAAGCTGGACAAATTAGATAAAATTGTTAACGGATCTACTATATCTATTCCCAACGACCCATCAAATTTAGCGCGTGGATTAGTTATGCTGGATAAATTAGGGTGGATAAAACTGAAACAAGACATTAATCCATTAAAAGCTTCGTTAGCTGATATCGCTGCCAATCCTAAAAATCTTAAAATAACACCTTTGGAAGCAGCCCAATTACCTAGATCACGAAATGATGTCGATTTTGCTGTCATTAATGGTAATTACGCAACAAGTTCAGGACTGAAATTTACCTCAGCGCTATTTTTGGAACCAGGATATACCTATGTGAACTGGTCAGCCATTCGCACTGAAGATAAAGACACTCAGTGGGTCAAAGATATTACAGAAGCATACAATTCAGCTGAATTTAAAAAATATGCTTTTAAACGTTTTGCTGGTTACAAATATCCTGAATCATGGGTCATGCGATGTTTTAACTAATAAAATAAAGAATGAAATCAAATTTAAACTAGAGATTCACTTAAAGAATAATTTGCATATTTAATTTATTTATCATACCTAGTACATAATTGTAGTAAAAAAATTATTGCTAAAAATTCTTAAGTCATTGCGCAATTGTCTCAAAGTGGTAAAATTAACATTATCATAGATTAAAGAGGCATAAAATATTTTGCGAGTAATCAAACTGAAATCTCAAGATTTATACTAAGATAACTATGTGTAATTGTACATTTAGTTGGGCATATCTATATTAATTAAAATAAAGTGAACAATATGTTGAAATCTATTCGTCAGCAGGGTATCACATTAATAGAGTTATTGGCAGTGATCTGCATGATAGCTATTCTAGTTGCAATAGGCATTCCATCTTATCAAAATTTTGTTTTGAAAGGCCGAAGAGAAGCTGCTCGCGCCGATCTAATCGATAATGTGCGTTTACTTGAAAACTTTTATTCCAAGAATAAAACATTCGCGAATTTCAATGCTATTACTCAAAATAAAAGTCAGAAATTTTATTTGATCACAGGTGACTATAATGATAACGATTATCAACTGGTAGCATCTCCTACTTCAGCGAATAATGGTGAGGATCAATCAGTAGTCTATGATAGCATTCAAGGATTAAGGCTATGTACAAAAACTACACAAGCGGATACTAATGAGAGCCAACTAACTAATTGTAATCCTTTTTAATCTCACAGCCTGTATATATATCAATTATGGTTCTCCATATGAATCGCATAATTCTGGATTTTAGTTGTGTTAATCCAAATCGATAAATTTAGGGAAAGGATAATACAGAATGAATTTTATTAATAAAATTTTATTATCTACTCTTTTATTATCTTTAAATGGTAATATTTTTGCATCCGGACAGCAATTCATGACTTTTGCCGATGAATTTGCTGATGCACGAAAAATTATGGCTCATATGTACTACCAGCAGCAGCAAATTGAAAAAGAAATTGAACGCATGTCGTCTTCTTTTTTTGATGAATCTAATCAGGTGAAATTATTCAAATATTGTAAACAGCCTGACTGCCATCAATATTTTGAATCTACCTCTTTTACTTTGTCTCCTGAGCAAAATTATACCTATCAAAATACAATTAATCATGATGGTAATATTAAGATCACTAATCAAAGCGGTAATTTACTGAAAGAGAAAAACAACCCTTTAATATTTACTAATGCAGAGGGTAAACCTAATTTCAGCTATACCAAATAACTATGCAAATTACACTGGTCTCTAGAGTATTTTGGCTAGTATTCTAATTGTAGCTTAGCCCAGAAAATTGTTTTTAAAAAATAGATAATTAAAAAATAGTTTAAAACTAAATAATAATTAATTTTTTTATCAAATTTTTAAATAATGTTTCTTATTTTTTGTTCTTAACAATTAAATACAATTATTTTATTGATATCCTAAATACCTTGATCAAGGTATCACTAATTTCATAGAACTAAAAATGGAAATTTGATCAAATCACCATATATAATATTGATCTGGTTAATAATAAATTAACATAAATTGGTTAACAAATAATTTTATCTTTGTAATAATTTACCATCGATAGCAGCTTTAAAATGTTACTATTTCCTATTTTAATTAGAAAACTAGCTTGTATATTAAACCTAAACTAAAATCTATTTAATTATTTAAATAAATAAATCTTAATATTAATATATATTCAACACAAAGAATTCAGGCAGTATTTACACTGCCTGCTAACTTTAAATGAACTCCAAATAAAGTATCTATTTATGTTACTTAACTAGTGAGCGCTCAATAATCTGATCCAGCTGATAAATTAAATTTTGCTCTCTAGAATTGGTAGATTTGTTTTGATAAACCTTTAATCGTAAAACCTGTTTTTCTTTTGGATTGAAGTGCCATCCTTCAATTTTTCCATCAAAAATCCGCCATTCACCTGTACTTGATTTAATTCCTTCATCATAGGTAACGTCTCTTACTTGAAGACACTCTTTTTTACCTTGTGCAGATTTGCATGCTCTTGTTTTATTGCTTATTTCCCAGAAAACAGTAGTTGGTTGTCCGTACTTAGAGGCAGTACTTTGTACTCCTATTAATATTAAATGATCACCTTGCTGATTTTCAAGCCATAATTTTGGTTGATTATCATTATTTTTAACCCAACGAAATTTAATCTCATTCAAAAACCTTTCAATGGCTGTATCTTGTGCCATTAACTCAGGAGTACAAGACATCAAGGTACCAGCTACCGCGCCCACCAAAGTAAGAGTCATATCACGGCTATCTAGTTGATACGGAGTCGCAAAATTATTACAGCCACCTGATACAGTTAAAAAACCATTATTGAATTGGAGTTTAACATTGGGATTTTTTGAAAAATCTGCCAATGTACGTCCCTGAGCATCTGTAGCTTGTCGTACATACCATTCATAATTACCAAGCTGCTGCGCATTGAGGGGTTCAGTAGCTACAATGTTCTTTTCACTTTGAGCACAAGCTGTCAAACTTCCTGCAACCATTGCTGCTAGCATTATTGCTTTGATTTTAATCATAAATATCCCATAAATTTTAGATTTTTTTAAATGATAGATTAATGAGTCCAATGTATAAATGTATAAACGATATAAATATCATTACCACCTAATAAATAGAACACAATCCTTTCCTTAGCTATGTTATTCAACTATTTCACGTTCAATGATCTTATCTAATCCCACTGCAGGAAGTCCCCCTCCCTCATGAGACATAGACATTCTTAATCGTAATACCTGTCTTTCTCTTGGATTAAATTCCCATCCCACAATCCTTACCCATAAAGGAGACCACTTGTCTTTTTTTATTTTATTTCCCTGATCATCATAAGTAATTTCTCTTACTAAGGGACAAAATTCTTCCCCTTGTGCAGGTTTACAGGGTTTGGCATTTCTTATTTCCCAGAAAACAATACGTGGTGGGCCGTAGCTATTCCGAGCCATTGTGTAAGAAGCTGGAACAACCAATAGTAAATGGTCACCCTGCTTATTTTTCATCATTAAGTTTAGCCCACCATTTTCTGTATTAATGAACCCTAGATGCAATTTTTTATTATCTATCACTTTTTTAATTGTTTCATCTTGTGCCATTAACTCAGGAGTACAAGACATCATGGTACCAGCAACCCTTCCCAAGCTAATATTTGAATTTTGACTATCTAGTTGATATGATGTACTAAAATTATTACAACCACCTGATACAGCTAATAGTCCATCTTTAAATTGCAATTGAACATTAGGATTTTTAGAAAAATCGGCCAATGAACGTCCCTGAGCATCTGATGCTTCACGTACTGACCATTTAAAATTGTTAAGATTCTGCTCATTGACGGGTATATTAACTATAACGTTTTCTACACTTTCTGCACAAGCCATCAAACTTCCTGTAATCATTGCAGCTAGCATTATTGCTTTGATTTTAATCATAAATATTCCCTAAATTTAAAATCTTTTAAAATAATAAATTAATGAGTCAATGTATAAACGATATAAATATCATTAACACCCGCTTAACTTTGCCTATTAACAAAATTATACCTAGTAAAAGACAAATAATCATGATGGTAATATTAAAAGCATTAATCAACGCCGTAATTTACTTAAAGAGATAAACAACCCTTCAATATTTACCAATGCAGAGGGTAAACATACCATATAATCATGCAAATTACATTGGCCTCTAGAATATTTTGGCCGGCTTTTCAATTATAGCTTAACTCAGCCAATCATTCTTTAAAACATATAATTAACAATAATTTAAATCTAAACAGCGATTAATTCACTGTGAGTTAAGATTGAATGATCACAATCAGTTCTTTTTCTATGTTATTTAATTATTTCACGTTCAATGACCAGGTCTAATTTGATCGAAGAAAACGTTCTCCAACTATTGGGGCCTGGCCTATAAATTTTAATCGTAATACCTGTCTTTCTCTTGGATTAAATTCCCATCCCTCAATGTCGTCTCGCCACAAAGTATGCCACTCGCCTTTTTTTATTTTATTTCCTTGATCGTCGTAAGTGATTTTTCTTACTAAAGGACAAGATTCTTTCCCTTGTATAGAATTACAGGGACTGGTTTCATTGCTTATTTCCAAGAAAACAGTATCTGGTTGACTATATTTGTGAAGCCCGAAGAATGAGCCAGCAACCACTAGCAAATGGTCACCCTGCTGATTTTCCATCTTTAAATATAGTTCACCATTTTCTTTCGTAATCAACCCTAGGTCTAATTTATTATTATCTATCACTTTTTTAATTGCTTCATCTTGTGCCATTAACTCGGGTACGCAAGCCATCTTAGTGCTAGCAACCCTTCCCAAGCTAATATTTGAATTTTGACTATCTAGTTGATATGATGTACTAAAATTAGTACAACCACCTGATACAGCTAATAGTCCATCTTTAAATTGCAATTGAACTTTAGGATTTTTAGAAAAATCTGTCAATGAATGTCCCTGAGCATCTGATGCTCCATGTACTGACCATTCAAAACCACTAAGCAGCTCCGCATTGATGTGTTCATTATCTACAAAATTTTTTCCACTTTGTGCATAAGCCGTCAAACTTCCTGCAAACATTGCAGCCAGCATTAATAATTTAATTCTCATGCAAATTTAACCAAAATTTAAATTTTTAAAATAATACACTAAAAAGACACTTTATCAGCGATATGAAATATCATCATACCCAATAGTAGATTGTTGTTTTATTAATATTTTTCTATTTTTTTTTGATCAATAACTCTGTCCGCACTTCACCACTACCCCGAATTCTACAGCATACGAAAATTTATTTTATTTACTATTCATTACCACAGCGAAAGAAAACAGGTTTTGACAATGTTAATATATCTCCCTGCTTATTTTTCATTATAATCTCACTGCGATAGCTATCAGAGATCTCCAAGCCTACAAGCAATTTATTATTATTCATAAACCTTTCAAAAGCTTTATCTCGCGCCATTAATTCAGGTTCGCAAGTCATTTTGGTGCGACTATTTGCCTCTCCTAAACTAAGTTTCATATCATAACTATCTAATTGATATGAAGAAAGATATCGATTACAAGCTCCTGATACATGTAATTGACCATCTTTAAAATGCAATCTAGGCTGCCTAGAATCTTTTGTAAAATCTGCCAATGAGTGTCCTTTAGCATCTTTTACACTATCCACATACCAACCCAAATCAGCACTTAATTCCTGTTCATTTATTGATGCATAAATTTTATTTACTACTTGAAAACACTGTTTTTTGCCTTCTTTAGTTTGACAAGGATAAGATTGCCAGTTGGCTGTTTTTGCTTTATTTCTGTTATCAAGCTGATCATCATATTTGCTCAATTGCTGGGCGTTTTTTGATTCAGATGAAGTCATGACTTTTTCTTCACTTTGCGCATAAGCTGCCAAACTTCCTGAAATCATTGCAATTAGTATTATCAATCTAGTTTTCATAGATATTTCCCACTATTTAAATTTTCAAATTATTACATTAGTGTAATAAAGAAGACAAAACAATATAGTAAATAATTTTTCTTTGTTCAAATCCTCGTAACTTGACTGATAATTTTAATCTATTTGGAATATTATTACTAGAATACATCAATTAAGAATGAAATAAGATTTACATTCGGATACTGCAAGATAGTTTTTTTCTAATAAATATGTGTTGTATTTTGTATTATGCAAGTATAACTTTATTATTTCGGTAATAATTATGTTGGTAATTTTTATCATGAAATTTAGCTTCGGTATTAGTAATTAATTTATCATATAATTATTTTTACTATAAATTATTCTTTACTCCATGAGGTGAAATGATGCAGTTTGGCATAATGATTATTGGTGATGAAATTCTTAATGGATCACGTCAGGATAGTCATTTCAATTTTTTCAAAGGGTTGTTACAACAACACGGTTTACAAATCGCTTGGGTACAATATTTACCGGATGAACGTGAACCTATTACGCGACGATTAGAGCAATCTTTTATTGAAGATTTACCTGTTTTCGTAACTGGCGGTATCGGGGCCACGCCAGACGATCAGACAAGACAAGCTTGTGCAGAAGCACTTAATGTACCATTGGTCTGCCATTCAGAAGCTATTAAATTTATTGAAACGATTTCTCTGCAACAAGGTGATAGTTTAACCAGCACAGAACATTTACAACGGGCAAAAATGGCCTATTTTCCTGAGAATGCTGCGATTATTCCCAATCCGTTTAACAATATTGCTGGTTTTTCGATTCGACAACACTATTTTTTGCCAGGGTTTCCGCAAATGGCACATCCTATGGCAAAGTGGGTACTGAACGAATATTACCAATCTTATTTCAATCAGCAGCAACGTGCTTTTAAAGCAGCCTTAGTGGATGGTTTGCCGGAATCAATTGTAGGTCCTCTGATGGAGAAAATCGAACATCAATGGCCAGTGATTAAGACTTATAGTTTGCCTAGTATTCGCGAAGATGTTGCTGAAGACGAACGCAATCATCACTATCGTTTAGAATTTGGTCTGAAAACAAGTAATGAGGGCTGTGCCCTATTAAATGAGGCGTGGGCTTACGCTTTAGAGCAATTGCAAGTGAACGGTGCAGAGAAAATTATTGAGCTGGAAAAAAGTAGTGAAGAATAAATTGCTTATGGATTTTCACTATGAAATATAAATAATTGTGGTGATAATAAAAATATTTACCGTTTAATTCTAGTTTTTTAGTGATTATCACTATTTTAGATTAATTAACAGGTAAATACAGCTAATGTTTATAGTGTTTATATGCAGAACAGTTTATTGATTGCCTTTCAGTAACCAAGATCATAGAATTTCACCACCATAACACAGCAACTCTAGGTAGTTGCTTAATCCAGTATCCGGGTACTGACATTTATATCAGCTAACGAAGCTTTTAATGGATTAATGTCTTGTTTCAGTTTTATCCACC
>JAIL01000257.1 GCA_000725195.1 Snodgrassella alvi SCGC AB-598-O02 | reverse complement strand
TTTTCGTTAGCTTATTTTTGCTGGTTGAATTGGATAAGACAGCTTAATTTTATGGCCTAGATAGGTGGCGTTATTTGCCGTGTTGCAGTTTAAACAGATAGAAAGGCAGAGGATTTTTATTTTGTATTAAAAAAAATCAATAAGGTCTTAAGTAAATATATTTTGGTTTCTGCAATAAAAAAAATGACTATATTTGCTTTAATTTTTATCTAACTAGGTGATTTTATTTTTCAGTGATAGTTTAATATGCGGTTTGTCCTTTTTTTCTGTGTCTGCATGTGTTGATTGTGCTGCCTGTTCGGCTGCAATCTGAGCGCGTTGTTTTTCTGAGAGTAATCCAGACCAGTCACCGTGCAAATACCAGTGTTCACCAAAATCCTCGCAAGGATGAGGGATGCGAATACAGCCATTGCCACATAATAAATCATCATGACGGCAATATTTGTCACAGCCCCAACAAATGCGTTCTGGGTGTTTAGGATGAAGTGGAAAAATTTTGGCCATCAGCACCTGACTGTGTAACTGTAATGCAATTAGCAGCAATATTGCCGGTAATGGTCAGCATATTATTAAAAATTTGAGGAAACAATTATAACAAAACAGATTTTCTTAACAGGTTAACTAACTGACTTGCTATAAAAGATCAGTAAAATAAGTGTATCAATAACGGCGATATAAATAAATACGGTTTGTTTTAATTTGCTTAAAGAAGTTTGTTTGCTATTAGGAATTGTTTAGGTCTAAATAAAATCATGTCTATTGGCAAAATACTGTTATTGCCATAACAATCTATTATTCATCTGATTTCGGGCTTAAATTAAAAATGCGCGGACAGATGAATCGTCTATGCATTTTTATTGCTCATTAAAAGATTTTTATTTTATGCTGATTACTATCTATTCATGATTAAAATAATGAACTAATTACTTCATAAATCAACTGAAAATTTAAAATTACCAATGCTATAGTGGCAAGCCAGCCTAAGATGGTAGTGAGTTTGCAGTTGACAAATTTTCCCATCATCTTTTTATTCGATGTCACCAATATTAACGGGATCATTGATATGGGTAAGGCAATACTTAAAAAGACCTGGGTATATATCAGTAAATTTTCAACGATGTTTTCCCTGTCACCCCAAATATAGATGCATAAAATAACGGGAATTATTGCTAAACCCCGACTAATAATCCTTCTGGCCCAGAGTGGTATGGATAAATTAATAAATCCTTCCATGACTATTTGACCGGTTAAGGTGCCTGTTATGGTGGCGTTCTGTCCAGAAGCCAGTAAGGCAACAGCAAATAAGGTCGCCATCGTTGAGCTGGCTACGGCACCAACCATTTGCGGGTTTTTTAAGGCGTCATATAGTTGGGTAAATCTGCCAAGATCATCAGGGTTATTACCGTAAAATAAAGCGGCTCCTAGAATCAATAATAAGCAATTTATTAAAAATGAAAATGATAATTGGATATTTGAATCAAAGGTCGCGTACTTAATGGCATCTTTCAGACTGGCAGCATCGATTCGATCGTATTGTCTGGTTTGGACAATGGAAGAGTGAAGGTATAGGTTATGGGGCATGACCGTTGCACCAACGATGCCAAGTGCCAGCATTAAGGAGGAGTCATGGCCTTTAATTGAGGCTGTAAAGATATCTGTTTTCGGTATAAAACCGTTGAGAATCTGACTAAATTGTGGCGATGCTCTGAATACCTCATATGCGAATATAATAAATATAGTTGTGATCAGGCAAAAGACAATCGCTTCAATTTTTCTGAATCCAAATCTCATTAATAATAGCAGTATGATTACATCGAAGACGGTGAGTATTACGCCGTAGAGTAGGGGAATTTTAAAGAGCAGATTTAAGGCTACTGCACTGCCGATAACTTCTGCAATTTCTGTTGCGATGATGGCTAGCTCGGTCGATATCCATAAACAAAAGGCTGTTTTTCTGCCAACCATGGATTTGGTCGCCTGAGCAAGATCCATTCCAGTTACGACGCCAATTTTCACGCACATTGCCTGCAGAAGCATAGCAATTAAACTTGAGATTAATATGACTGACAGTAATAAATAACTATATAGCGCTCCACCCTGAATGGAGGTAATCCAGTTACCCGGATCCATATAACCCACCGCTACTAATGCCCCTGGACCTGAAAAAGCCCATAGTTTGCGAAAAAAACCGGCCTTCGGATTGGGAATATGGACGGTATTATTTATTTCTTCAAGGCTGATTGTTGAGGTTTTTAGCATGAATCTGGTTTCCGAAATAAAATATTAGCTAATAATTATATTGATAGTGATTATCATTATCAATATAATTATTAGATTTTTATCCTTTTTACATCGTTCTTTCATTAATCAATTTAAATTGCTAATACTAAATAACTGAATTAATTAACTATTTATATAATGGGACAATGTAATGCAGATGCTGATATTTAATTAATATAGGTAAAAATGGTGATCGGTTAAATGGCGATTATTCAATGATATGGTTTTGTGATGAGCTGATTGAATAATGGTTGAGGAAAAACCTTCAGTTATGCTAGCAGATCATTTGTTCATGATGCATGAGATGAATAGTAAGTGACTGATAATAATTGATTTTATTCTGAATAAATGTCGATAAGTTTTATTATGACAAAGATAAAACAGATGAACACTAGGCAATCAGTGACGGCAATAAAAAGAGAGTAAAAGTGCAGACTGCTTGTCAGTCATTATTGAACTAAATCGAATTTGCATACTTAGTAGTATGCCTGTTTTTACATACTATTGCGTAAGCGATTTAGGTTGATGGGTATGGTGTTGAAGAGGATTGGTGAAGTAGTGCTATCGCTACTTAGTCCTTTAATTTATCAAACCGAAGATTTGAAAAATGCTAATAGTGGAAATGAGTAATCAGCATGGCTAAAACACTGAACTAATTTTTATTTTAAAACCAAAAGAGAGAATAAAAAGATACAAAGTAATCACCATTTGTATTATGCCGTTTCCATCGTTTTAATATTGCTATGTCAAAAGGGTTTTGTGATAACAATCATGAGTATAGGAAACATTGTTAATAGGCAATAATAAAAGTACCTATAAAAAGGTACTTTTATTATTGTCTGTAAAGCAGAATAGTAAGTTTTTAGTTGGATAATCTTATTGCTACTACTTTAGTAAATTATCTTTTTTGTGTCTATGGTAAGCAATCTATTAATGCGATTGTATATACCTTAATTATGCCGATAATCATTAATTGATATCGGTATTGTCTGCAAACACTATTGGCTTTTTCAGTTGTTTGCGGAACATGGGTAAGAACAGTGTTAACAGAATAAACCAAAATGGTGTGGCCAATAGGCCGGTTAAGGTATCCTTATCCTGACCGAACAGATAAAGAGTAAAGACAAAGAAAATAAGACAGGCGTAGCACATGGGTATTCCGCAAGGCATTTTGTAATGAGAATTTGCATGTGCCTGAGGATACATATGGCGGTAGCGAAGATAAGCAATCAGAATGACTGCCCAGACAAAAATAAAACAGATACTGGATACGGTGGTCACAATGGTAAATACTTTCATGACATTACCTTCTGCATAAAGCAAGACAATACCAATGAGCAGCATAGCACAAGAATATAAAAGACCATTTTGCGGAACACCCTGTGATGATAAGCGCGCAAAGACGCGTGGTCCGACACCATTTTTAGATAAACCGTATAACATTCTGCCGGTGGAATACATGCCACTATTAGCAGAAGATAAAGCAGAGGTGAGTACCACAAAATTGATAATGGTTGCAGCGGCACCGATTCCAATCATGGTGAACATGTTGACAAAGGGGCTGCGATCAGGTGCTACCATATTCCATGGCGTAACGGTCATGATAATGGATAATGCCAACACATAAAAAACGATTACGCGCACCGGTATTTTATTAATGGCCTGAGGCAGGGTTTTGTAGGGGTCATCGGTTTCAGCCGACGCCGTACCCACCAGCTCAATGCCGACAAAAGCAAAAATGGCAATCTGAAAGGCAGCAAAAAAACCTGACCAACCATGTGGCATCCAGCCACCATAATTCCATAAGTTGCTGATCTGTGTTTTGACTCCAGCCGAGCTGACAAATCCGCTGATTAACAGGTAACCACCACAGGCAATCAATGCCAGAATAGCCAATACTTTGATCAGGGCAAACCAGAATTCCAGTTCGCCAAATAGTTTTACTGATAACAGATTCAGGCACAATAATACCGCTATACTGATTACGCCGGGTAACCACAATGGGACATCTGCCCACCAAAACTGTGTGTAACCAGTGATCGCCACTATGTCTGCCATGCCGATTACTACCCAGCAAAACCAATAAGTCCAGCCAACATAATAGCCGATGGTTGGACTGAGGATATCCGCAGTAAAATCAACAAAGGATTTGTAATTCAGGTTATGTAAAAGTAATTCACCCATGGCGCGCATAACGAAAAAAAGAAATGCGCCAATAATGATGTAGGCAAATAATACGGACGGACCAGCAAGGCTGATGGTGCGACCTGAACCCATAAAAAGACCGGTACCAATTGCACCACCAATAGCAATCAATTGCAAATGACGGTTTTTCAGTGTGCGTTTTAATTCCGGTGATTTACTCATTGCATATCCTTTATCATTGCATATCCTTTGAAAGAAATAGATTAAATGTTGAATAGATTGATTGTGTCGGTCAATCTGCTTTGAAATGAAATAAGGATTTACACGAGGTAACTTATTTTCGATTTATATAAACATTTAATAAAATAAGTTTGTAAGCTTATAGTAATATTTTTTTTAGTGCCAATACAATTTATCTGCGAACAAAATTTTAGCAGGTGTTGAATTTGGATTAAATGTATATCTATAAGATTGAATTAATTCATGATTAATTAATCGGGGTGGGTTTTATTGATATTTTTCAATGGTTAATTAAAATGCATAACTTGATAAGACTATTTAATCGCTGATAATCAGTTTTGTTTTGTAGCTGAAAAAAATTCATAATTGAGTAGTGTAGTTTTATATGAGCGGTAATTTATCCAGTCGTAACCGTATTTATTTTGTATTTAAATGATGGCGTTTTTGATCTGGGTTGGCATTGATGTTATTTTTTGCGCTTACTGAATAGAATAAATACAGTCGGTAGTGATTTGGTTGGTGCTGCATATATAAGGTCTGAATCAGCTAATTTGTACCATTGATGCTGATCTCAGGAACTAAAGCAGGTATGATTAGCAGGCATGGGTTTTACCAATAGATGATTATCTAGATCATGTTAGCGTGGGGAAGTTTTCTGGCAGTAATAAAGTGGGTTGATTGCAGGCGTGTAACCCGTACAATGGACACGAAACTTAAATAAAAAAGAGTATGAATATGAGTGAAAAAAAAGTAGTTCATTATCTTAAGGATTATCAGGCACCGGAATTTACTGTGCCAGCCATTAATCTGACTTTTACCATCGATAGTTTTTACACTACTGTGCTTAATCGCATGACAGTGGTACCCAAAAAAACACAACAGCCTTGTGTACTTGATGGCAGTGCCAAATTACTGCAAGTTGTGATCAATGGTAAGGCTCTGTGTCCGTATGAATTTACTCAGGAAGACGAGAAATTGATTATTCATACTGTACCAGATGAACAGTTTGAATTAGAAATTACGACTCGCTTGTATCCGGATCAGAATAAAACGCTGATGGGTCTTTATGAATCAGGTAATAATCTGTATACCCAGAATGAACCGGAAGGTTTTAGAAAGATAACTTTTTATTTTGATCGTCCTGATGTGATGAGTCAGTTTACGACTACTATTATTGGCGATAAAAGGCGTTATCCGGTGATGCTATCAAATGGTAATTTGCTTGATAGCGGTGAACTGAGTAATGGTCGTCACTGGGTTTGCTGGCGTGATCCTTTTGCCAAGCCCAGCTATCTGTTTGCGCTGGTTGCCGGGCAATTATCTGTTCTGGAGGGTAGTTTTACTACCCGAAGCGGAAGAAAGGTGGCACTGAAGTTCTATACCAGACCAGAAGATAGTGCTAAAGCGGGTTTTGCGCTGGAATCTCTAAAGCAGGCAATGAAATGGGATGAAGAGCGTTTTAATCTGGAATATGATTTAGACATTTATATGGTTGTGGCTGTAGGCGATTTCAATATGGGGGCCATGGAAAATAAAGGTCTGAATATTTTTAATACCAAATATGTTTTAGCCAGCAGTAATACAGCGACAGATGCCGATTTTGAAGCCATTGAAGGTGTTATTGCCCATGAATATTTTCATAACTGGACTGGTAATCGGGTAACCTGTCGTGATTGGTTTCAGTTATCGTTGAAAGAAGGATTAACGGTTTTCCGTGATCAGGAATTTTCTGCTGATCGAACCAGCAGAGCTGTACGACGCATTCAGAATGTTCGTGTTTTGCGAAGTATGCAGTTTGCCGAAGATAGCGGACCAATGGCGCATCCCGTCCGTCCAGCTTCTTATGAAGAAATGAATAATTTCTATACGTTAACAGTATATGAAAAAGGGGCTGAAGTGGTACGTATGTACCATACGCTGTTGGGCGAAGCCGGTTTCCAGAAAGGGATGCAGTTATATTTTCAGCGTCATGATGGGCAGGCGGTTACCTGTGATGATTTTCGTGCTGCTATGGCCGATGCTAATGGTGTTAATCTGGATCAGTTTGCATTGTGGTACAGTCAGGCAGGTACTCCACAGGTAAAAGCCAAGGGAATCTATGACAGTAAAAATCAGAATTTCACTTTGCATTTACAACAGTATATCCCGCCTACACCGGATATGATGGAAAAACAAGCTATGGTTATTCCGGTGAAAATAGGACTGCTTGGTCGTGATGGTGTAGCTGTTCCATTCCGCTTAGAACAGGAAGCTCATACTGTTACGGAAACAGTATTATTGTTTAATCAAACCGAACAGACATTTGTTCTTCATCAGGTGTCTGAGGAGGTGGTGCCGTCATTATTACGTGGCTTTAGTGCACCGGTTAAACTGGATTATCCCTATAACGATGAAGATTTAATTTTATTACTCGCCCGTGATACTGATCCGTTTGCACGCTGGGAGGCTGCACAGACACTGTATCGTCGTGCAGTGGTAGCTAATGTTCGTGCACTGGCGGCCGGTAAGCCGGTTGCGCATCATGTTGAACTGGCTAAGGCAATAGCTGCGGCAATGAATGCTGATGATCTTGATCCAGCATTCAAAGCAGTTTTACTGCAAATTCCTACAGAATCTGAATTATGGGAAGATGATCAGCAGATAGATCCAGGGTTGTATGTGCAAGCACGGCAGGCATTATTGCAAAATCTGGCGACTACGATTGAACATACTTTAGCGCAGTGGCGTGAATGGGCTGATGTACAGGAACAGCAAAGTACACACTCATCCATACAGGAATATTACCCTGATCTGGCTGGTATACGAAGTCTGTATAATGGATTATTAAGCTGGGCGGTACAGGCAAAACCAGATTTACTGGCGACTATTGAGCAGCAATATGAACAGCGTGCAACCAATATGACGCATGAATTTGGGATGCTTTCTGCGATTAATCATCTTACTGAGGCAGGACGTGATCAATTATTAGAACGATTTGCGCAGCATTATGGTAAAGATGATTTGGTGATGGATAAATATTTTGCTTTGCTTGGTAGTAGTCAGCGAGATGATACTTTGCAGCAAGTTACTGCTGCGTTAAAGCACCCGGCATTTAGTTTGGAAAACCCGAATAAGGTTCGCTCTTTGTTGGGAAGCTTTAGTCGCAATATTCGTCATTTTCATGCTGCTGATGGCAGTGGCTATCGTTTTATTACAGATTATATTTTGCGTATTGATGCATTTAATCCGCAAGTGGCTTCACGACTGGTACAGGCCTTTAATCTGTATGAAAAACTGGAACCTGAACGCCGTACCCTGATGCAGGAGCAGTTGCAACGTATTCAGCAACATCAGGGTTTATCAAAAGACAGTCGAGAGATTGTGGATAAAATTCTGTCAATATAGTGATCATCAATTTATACTGAAGCACTGCGAAAAAATACTGTTGCCAGACAACAGTATTTTTTTAATTAAATGATGATTACCGTTATTTATTTCAGCTGCTGTATTTCAACAGGAATAGTATCTTGTTGAAGTGAGTTTAGTGGTTTAAGTTGCTGGTATTTATCAAGTATTTTAATTTCTTTGCTGTCTTTTGTGGTGAAAAATTGGTCACTGTTTGGTAGCTGTTGACTAAAGATACCCAGCCAATTCGCTAAACCGCCTAGAAGTTCGAAACCACTTCTTTGTGCTGGATTGCGTATCTGACTGGTTTGATCGCTATTAATAATGACTAAAGGAATATGATAATTCTGATAATATCGGTCGGTATGTCTTAGACTATACTGGTGATTGAATTTATCTTTTTCTTGCTGATCATGTGATAACCCATGATCAGCAAAATATAAAATACTAAATGGTTGCTTGGTTTTTTCTAGGGTAGTATATATTTGCTGAAGTAAGGAATCAGTAGCTTTGATGCTATCGATATAACAATTGTAATTACTGTTGCTGACATATTTAGTTGCAGGTTTTCTTAATCGGGCACAAAAATCCCAGTGAGAGCCCATTAAATGCAAAACGATGAGTTTATTACGCTGGTCAGATTGGTTATCTAATATTTGGGTGAGGGGTTGGATTAACTGATCATCAAATGTGTTCTTTTCAGATTTGTTGCTGCTATTTTTCAGAAAAACAACTTTGTTGGCCTGATAGGCCAAAGTTGAAATTTTGCTATCAAACTGATTTATGGCACCCTGATTCGATAACCAGATGGTATCCATATTGGCTTTTTTAGCAAGGGTTAGAATATTGTCTCTAATTTGTATGTCCTGACCATTATTCAGTGTCAGACCAAATGGCAATGCTATTTGGGTGTATGGACCAGTTGAATACATATTTTCCATGATGTAATTAGCTTTTTTATCCATGAATGGTGTATTGCTGATTTTGAAACCATATAGGTGCAGATAGTCAGCTCGGGCACTTTCGCCAATTACTAAAACATAAAATTTGTATTTCTGGTTGACTTTGTCAACGATAATATTAACTGGTTTGTTTAATCCGGTTTTGATTTTTTCAAATTCTGCATGATAAGCATAAGTAAGAATAACCGCATCCGCAATAAATTTTAGAGGTTGGGCGTTTATGGCAAAGTTGCTTTGTAAGGTTCGCGCTTTATGTTGCCGATAGCCTGCAAAGATTATTATGCCACTAAATATCAGTAAAATAACCACGCGTGTGCGGAAATCAGATTTTGGTAAACTGGTATGACGTGTTAATTTAATGAGAATGAGAGGTAATGAGGCTAAGATGATGGATGCCAGATAGGTGCTCCATGTAATTGATCCTAAATATTCAACACTCTCGGCCTGATCTGTACTTAATAAAGCTGCTGCTGTAGCCAGACTAAATGCTCCTAAACAGGTTGCAGTAGGATAATAGATAAGGATGGTGACAGAGGTTATCACCATGTAGATTTTCCACCAGCGTGGGAAGAAATACAGTAGTACTGTTGCCAGTATCCAGGTTTCAAGTATATTAATTGCGCTAAGTGGATAGCCAAGACTATTGATTATGATTGGGCTTAGTGCCAGTTGTAGAAATACAATTATTTTAAAATCTAATGATTTAATCATTTATTTCCCGTAGACTCAAGAGATCAGATCATGCAGACTGGTGCCTCGAAATTTTACTATCATAATAATATTGCATTCGCAATAATTTTGCGAATGCAATATTGTAGATTCGAAACTGATCTTTTTAAATGACTTTTAATGCAATTAACTTTATAAATATTTAATAAATAAAAATGACTTTGCATCAGAAATAATATGAAATTTATTCATTGTTTTTAATGACTGGCTAAATTTAACGGATCAGGTGTCGAGCAGCTTTTTACCAAGATAGTTATTGTCTTTGGTGATGCCGGGCAAAACAAAATAGAAACCACCTCCGAATGGCTTAATATATCTTTCTAACGGTTCACCGTTGAGTCGGTTTTGGGTGTCGATAAAACCTTTTTTCAGGTCATTCTGGTAAGCAACAAATATTAAACCCATATCCATTTGTCCTGATGGTAGTACACCCAGTGAGTAGCTAAAACTGCGCCGGCGTAATTTGGCCACATGACGTTCTGGAATACGCGGTTCAGCACGGCGCATATGTGAGTCAAATAAGATGCGGTCGCCGTGCGGATCTTTATTCATTTGTGGATCATCCATTTCGTGTTTCATCCCCATTGGTGCGCCACTATGTTTGTAACGACCAAAATCATTTTCCTGATCCTCCAGCGGGGTACGATCCCAGAATTCCAGATTAAAACGAATCAGACGAATGGCTTGATAGCTACCACCGATACACCATGCCGGTTCATGATTGGCTTTAGTTACCCACACTAATTCATCCATTTTGGCTGCATCGGTATTGGCTGCATTGCCGGTTCCGTCTTTAAATCCAAATAAATTAACCGCTGTGGTGTGATTATCTATGTCTCGCGCCGGTAGAAAACCATCAATTTTCCATATCGGAATCATATATTTGTTTGTATGGCTGATGATATCACGCAGAGCATAAATTACGCTTTCACGACTGTTGGCACAGAACTGAATAGATAAATCACCGCCACACCACTGTTTTTGGAGTCTATCATTAGGAAAGCGCGGCATGGGAATCAGTTTGCTCGGTTTTTTATCGCTAAGACCAAAGCGTTGGTCAAA
The DNA here is from genome assembly GCA_000725195.1 of Snodgrassella alvi SCGC AB-598-O02. Lineage (GTDB taxonomy): Bacteria > Pseudomonadota > Gammaproteobacteria > Burkholderiales > Neisseriaceae > Snodgrassella > Snodgrassella alvi_G. The sequence goes on along the minus strand of JAIL01000257.1, from coordinate 75,815 downwards.
AAGACTATGTCCTACAGCAATGGTTACAGTTAATGAGTCTGGAGACAAATGTTGTCCCAGCATGCCGGATTCAGCTGGCGGTAACTGGTCGTTTTTACCGATCGACAGAGTTTGCGGACGTGTCAGATTAGCAATGCGCTGGGAAATAATCTGCAATAATTTTTGTAGTTGTATTTTCTGAGTAACGGTGATGTTAAAAGCCACAAAAATGGCTTCTTTGGTATCAGGCGTGATTACTCCTGCCTGATGTAATCCCTGATAGTCGACGGTCTGATTGTAGTCATGTATACAGTTGTTACTGGCTTTTGCAGACTGCGAAGAGGTTATACTGGCCATGCCTAGACTACCGGCCAGTAATATTTTCATGCCTTGCCGGCGTTGTGGGTTGGCCAGCGTATCTGTCTGGGTATTGGTGCGATCGTTTTGCATAAAAGCCCTAATGTTTATATTTATAGTAGACTGGCACGCTCAGTTCGGCTCTCAGTTGAGCCAGTTGATGAGCCTGCGTGCTGATAAGGGAATATAGTTGATCATGATCCTGTTGGCTAAGCTGATCAAATGGTTGGAATTGTCCCTGTGGTAGCTGGTATTTACTGAGGATAGCTAGAATTAGTTGGTTATTATTCTTAAGGTCATTGTATTTTTGAGCAGAGATAAAGGGAGAAAGATGACTAATAATTTGTGCTGAACCACGTATGTTTGCCTGTATATCAGCCAGATCGCTGTGACTATACTGATTTTCCTGTCCCATCAGTTTGGTTTTTAGGATCAATTCCTGAAAATCGGCTGCTGACTGGATAATTTTCGCTATATCAAATTCATCATGAGCAACCCTTTTTTGCAGATCTTTGATTTTATAAATTAAATTAACTGCTTCTGACTGTGCCTTAGGCAGATCATGACGAGCAAATAAATCATATTCCAGTCGGTGGAAGCCAACGAATGCCGGATCATCTGTTCCATTCAAATAATAATCAGCTCGCGAATTAATTGTTTCATCGGCATTAGCAAATAAACGGATAATGGTGCGCACCTGTTCATAGCTTTGATGGGCGAGAACGTAATTGTGTTCAGCTTTTTGTTGCTGGCCGGTTCTGGTAGCGTCAGCGATAGCCTGAACGTATTGTTCTGTAGTTTTTAGTTGTTTTACTACTTCTTGTTGATAGGTGCGAATAGCCGATAAATATTTATCGGGTGTAGGGATGTCACCTTTAGCAGCTATTGCGTTACTCTCGTCGATGACAGGGGCACGTAGACCATGCGCTATGGTCAGCAAAGGTAAAAACATAAAATAGAGTGCCAGAGGAAGAAGCTTTCTAGGCTGCATTGTTTTTTTTCCTTAAGAATAATATTGCCATCAATAGCCAGAAGCTGGCAAATGTGATGACACTTATCCACATTGGTTGTGAACGATAAGCAAACAGAGAGGAGGCAAGGCTGCCAATTAAACCACTGTCATCAATAAATGCCGAGATGTTCCATGCCGGGTTAATAAGCCAGTCTGGAATGGAGATGTCATGCTCAAGTAATAAATTGGTTCCGTCTTCCACAGCTTTCATGCACAATGAGATTGCCAGAAACAGCAATACGATACTGGTAACGGTAAAAAATTTCTGCCAGCGAATAAAACGGCTGGTCAGAATAAATACATAAAAAGTTAAAGCAGACACGGCGAAGCCAATCAGTACTGCCAGCAGAAAACCCGAATAGTTGCTGCCGTTTAATTGCATGATTTGACCGGATAAAAACACCACAATCTCACTACCTTCACGGGCAATGGCAATGGCGACGATAAACAAAGCCCCCCACCAGGAATTTTGCCCTACTTGTTGCGCCATCTCTTTTTCTAGCATGGCTTTCATGTTGCGATTGGTTTTACTCATCCAGTACACCATTTGTACGATGAGAATACAGGCGACAAATGACATGCACATTAAGAATATTGTCTGGTGGTCATCGGTTAGCTGTTTGAATACGCCATTGATAATCAGGGCTAATATGACTGATATGGCAATGCCCAGTACTACGCCAAGCGTAAGGTATTGCATCCCCTTTTTACTGTTCTGATTGCGTCTGATCCATGCGTAAATAATACCGATTACCAGCAGTGCCTCGAAACATTCGCGCCAAACGACAAAAATAACTTGTCCCATAAAATTTCCCAGTGACTTGGATTTATTTAACGATTAGCTGACCTTTGGGTTTATTTAAATGAAAGTCATCAAAAAATACGTATGTTCCGGGTTTTTTGGGCGAGATAACGATAACGGAAGAGGCACCCGGAGCCAGTACTTTTTCTTTTATAAGCTGAGTACTTTCAAACTCGACAGGCCCCTTACCGATATTGCTGACTTTAATGCGAATGATTTTATTGGCCGGTGCATTAAGTACCAGCGGGATCATGTCCCCGTCTTTCATTTTTAATTCCAGTGTAACTTTATCGTCTGCAAATACAGAGAATGCTGTCACCATGCTGTAGAAAAACAGAATGATAAGTGAAATTTTTTTCATGACTATTTATTCGTGGAGCAGATTGAAAATCTTCTGTGCGTTTATAGGGATTACTCTGATTAAACCCAGACAGAATAATCCCGGCTAATTCGGTATAGCTCAATTAATAGCTACCTTTTCGACCTACACCGGCATAGTCAAAGTCCCAGCTGACTTCAAAGGGTGCAAACCATGGAGCAACACCGGTTTCTTTATCAATATGACGTGCCATCTGATTTGGTGTTGGTGGAGAAATACGATAGGTAACACGGTATTTTCCATAGCCGTTTAATTTAATATTGTCGCCATAGTGAGGTCCGTCATTGGCAACCATGGTCATGAATTTACCGGAATGTTTATAGTTTCCTTTGGTTAATTTGGTAATGGTATATTCAATATTCAGATTTGGCATCCAGTCACCTTCGGCAAAACCATTTGGGTTACCTTCTGTGGCATGAATATCTGCTTCCATGTGAATATCGGACTGGCCAGCCGGCAAATGCATATTGCTGTGATCCATGCCCTCAGTGTCCATGGTAATAGGCGGCAGATATACACCGGCAATTTCCATGCCATTTTTGATAATAGGCTTACCCATCGGATATTCCTGAGCGAAAGCAGACATGGACATTAACACAGCACTTGCAATAACAATTTTCTTAAAAGACATGATTGTTTCCCTTTTAATTGCATACAAATATATACATAATCAAGAATTATGTTAATTCTTGCTATTAAGTGATAAGTATTATCAATATACTCTTATTATGGTTATTAGCAAACCTGAAATTCTAATCTGTTAGAAATTTTAATTAGTTTCATGATGTTGGAAAAATATTATATTTATAAGTTTGAAATATAATATTTTTTCAGATTGTGGCTAATTATATTGTTTAAAATGCACTTTTGTGTTGGATTCATTAGCCAAACTGCAGTGAAACTGGGTTTTTATTAAACAGGTTTAGCGATAAAATGAAATGGATCTTAATTAAATACTGCTTTGATAAGCAATCTGATAAAACAATTAATTGTAAAATTAATCTGATTATAATTAAATGTTTGGCTACTAATGATGATATCAGCAGGCAGTTCTACAACTGATTTTCTGCTCATTCAATAAGGATTGGACTATTTGACAATAGAGTTTTGCTTATTAAGTAATATACTCTGTTTGATTTCGTTATTTATCTATACCTGAAGAAAAATGCATAATGTGGTTCTGGTTATATTTCAATAAATATCATCATTAGTTAGCTTTATGTTTATTGAATAATATATTCCCAAAAATTAAGGTTTAGGATGAAAATCATCAATTTGTTCTCGTTTCCAATGATTATAATTCCAATCAATAATTTTGGTTTTTAACATAGCTAACTCTTTTTGTGCAGCTTGCTTTTGTACTGGGGTAAGAATTTGTTTTAAACGAGTTTGAATTTGTTTATTATATTCCCAAACAGGAGGGAGTTCGTAATAATCCCAAGCTAAATAATTATCGAGCTCAATAAGTTTTTGTCTCGCATAATCGCTTAATAATGACCAAGCATAGGCTTTGACTGGATCTTGCTCACGCCCTAAGCCATATAAATAAGCTTCAGTTACCCTTAAGATACCAATAATTGAACTGTGCTCAGCCATTATTTTAGCATAATCAATTGCCAGTTTTAAATTTTCTGATGTTAATGATTTACGATATTCGGTTAATTTATTAATTTTTTCGTGATCACTATCTTTATAATGAAAACCTTGTTGAAACAGCATATGTGCTGTTAAATTTTCATAGCAGTGATAACCGCCTTCCAAAGCATAATTGATATATTTAATATTTTCTTCTAATTGTTCATCTGAGCATGGCTGCCACACCACATTATCACTAAGTATATCAGAACAATAATGCCAACTTTCGTGAGCAAATTTTGGGTATTTTAAGTCAGCAAATTTCTTCCTTAAATAAATCTCCATATCTTCATCTTTAAATACCACCGGTTCAATTAGCGGTTTGCCGTTATTATCAACTAACTGATCTCGATATTTTTTCATAAACTCAGTAAATGACATTGTAACTTCTCCTCCTTCCGCCTCCTTGTCATAAAGTTCATGCTTACGAAGAATATTATAATAATAGAACATCGCATTTTTATCCCACTGCCAAGCATGTTTAATCAATTCCACTAACGCTTTAGGGCTAAGGACGCCATTAAATCCATCGTGAAATGCTTGATGATATAACTTTTCAGCCTCTTCTATACGTAATAACTGGCTTTCAGGAATAGTAGAAGGGTAAATAGTATAGTCCATGGTTATATTTTTTGCGTCAACGAAACCAAAGTTCCTATTTTGTTTCACTGGCTCAATAACCATGATAATGCTAATTATTAATAATATTTTGAACTTTGATTGTTTAACTTTATTATTCACGTTATGTCCAATTACTCAATTATTCTTTTCTGCAGGGTTTTCAGCTGAATTAAATTCGGTTTAGCAAATATCTATTATCCCAATGTGTGAGTACTACCTATGTCGTTGAGAGTGGGATTATCGAATATCAGTTTTGTGATTAAATTTTACGTATATAGTTTGCAGCCTTTTTTAAGTGTTTTCAATACCAAAAAATGCCTATGGGGTTAAACCATAGGCATCTTAATTAATCATTCCCGATTAAGCATGGCTGACCATATTTGATGTGCTATCGGAGTTAAACCTCGCCATAACAATGGTTGCCAGTTATGTTGTTTACAGAATGAAAACACGCGTAATTCAGCTTCCATTGGATTAGTGCAAGGTTGAAATACCAGATTACCCCGGTCTTGCCAGTCTGAATCAGCACTTATCAGATATGGTGACAATATATAAGCTATATATTCTGTTGATTCATTCCTGTGCAATGAGCGTTGATTATCTTGTGAGGTTATCTGTTGTAAATAGTAAGGTGCAAATGGTTGGGGGGATTGTAAATTTGCACGCAAAGCAGCTTTAATTTCCTGTTTACTGGGTGGATGTCGGTTCATGCTGAACCTCCTATTACTCTGTAGGTAAACAGCCAACTATTGATGATGGCAAAGCTATCCGTTTTGATTTTGCTAATGTAATCTGCAATAGTCAGATCATTTAAGATGTTTGGTTGAAGTTTATAATAAGATATATTCCATTTGTAGATACCCATTTTACTGCCTTTCTCTCTCTGGTCAAAAGCCACTATTATGCTGTCAAACATAATTGGCGGCAGACATGTGGCAGGGTTGACAGACCGACAAAGAGAACCGGTAGGCATAACGCCTCCCTGCCACTGTCAACCATAAAGTGAGGAAAACAATGGTGGGTACAGACAAAATCTGTATTGAGATAACGGTGTATCTCTCTCTCTTTATCAGCCTGTCAAAGCTGGCAGTGCTATTAAACACGGCATGTTCATCTTGCCGTTAAAGCCCTGTACTGTCAAATAGGCGCAAATACCGGTCGATACTGCATTTACGGGCTAAAATAATAGGCTCAAACTCAGTTCAGCTAAGGCGTTTGCTCATACCGGAATGCAGATATATTATAGTCAAATATGGATTTATCATTCTAGATAATATCTAATTGCAAATTTTTATTAAGCAGGGTAATGAATAAATTTATAGTTTGTTTCGAGAATAGTATTGATTGTTTACTACGCTATAGCAAGATTTATTTGAATCATTGCTTAAAATCTCTGTTTTAATATCGAATGTTATTTTAATAATTTCATTTGTTTTGATTAATATTCTTAAAAAATGTAATCTAGTGCAAATTTTGGTATTATGTTCTTCACATTCCAAAAATTCATCAAATTATGATTTTGGAATTATTTGGTTTTGCTGTCAGCGTCAACCGTAGCACAGTAACCTTGTTGTTTTATGGTGTTCCCGTAATGGAGTTTGCACCTAATAATATTCATTTCTGGATTCAACTTGGTGGTTGAATGACTGAATAAATAGATAAATAAAATTGACTAACAGTTTCTTAATATCTTAGGTAGCTTTAAAAATACAGGCTGCTTATCGGCAGCCTGTATGGTGAAGTTTTGCTATCAGGCTACCATTTGAAGCCGACACCAGCATTAAAGCCTGTTTCACGGCCGGTTGAAGATACACCTAAGCCCCAGGACATATTGCCACTTTTAGTCATTGCTTTGTAATTAATACCAACAGCTGCATAACCACGATATGAGCCCATTCCGATACCGACAGTTTGCTCGCCGGCGTCAAGTCGAGGTAAATAAGCACCTGAAAGAGCTAAGGCTAGGGCTGTACCTGAATAGGCGCGCCGTTCGACATGATGTACGCGGTCGTTAATATCATCAATATGACGATTAATATTATCCATGCGGGCATTAACGCCTTTTAGCTGAGCTACATTGACTGCGTCTGTATCAGCAGTACCAGCAGCGACTCCTGTAATCTGACGATAAATTCCTTTTGTTGCATCACCCACCGACACTGCTGCTTCAGTACTGGTGGTCGCCTGAATGGCTCTGGCCTGTTGTTCTGTGGCAGTAGCCGGAATATAACCTGTTATACCTGCCGCCGTATTGGCCACGGAATTGGCTCCCAGTGCAATTCCACCATTTTGAGTGACGCTGGCATGATTACCAATGGCAACGCCGTTTTCTGCACTGGCTGTTGCTTGTGAACCAATGGCTATAGCAGACTGACCACTGGCAACAGCTGCACCGCCTACAGCAATAGCTTCACTTCCACTTGCTGAAGCCACAGCCTGAGTAGAATTGACTTTTGCATATTTGCTGCCACCAGTATATAGATTGTTTATGGCATCGCCTACATTATTGGCTGTTACCGCAGTACCATCAGCATTGCTGGTGGTATAGCTTGGTGCAGTGAAACCACCTGTGCCATCTCTAGTGAGCGGGTTATAGCTGGCATTACCGCCCAGACTTGCTGCTACTGCAGACAGAGCATCAGCTGTTGAAGTAGACAGTTTTTGGGTATCAGCTATAGCTTGATTGGCTTTTTCAATTGCTGAATTATTAGTATTACCATTTCCGCTACCACTCTGGGCCAATTTATTATCAACTGAATCAGACAAAGCCTGTAGATCCTGTTGCCATTCACTTTTTAGTTGCCACAACTGACCACCATTTACTGCATCAGTAGAATTCTGACTGGTATCACCGGCAGCAATATTGGTAATTTTTTGTGCTGTGCCAGAACTATGACTGGCATCGTAAGCAGATCCATTCCATCGCAAGGTATCATGTTGTAATGAACTTAGTGTTGTAGATAATTCCGCCGGTATATTACCTGAGGCAATATTAAGCTGGTCTTGAAGTTGGGACAAACTGGTGGATGTTGAAGTGGATAGGCGATAGAGCTGACGCCCATTTATTGCCTGATTGGATGTTTCGTCAACTCTTCCGTCTGCAATATTACTAATGGTTCTTTCATTGCTTGCATCACGAGTCAGCTGATTTGAGAACGATGTTGTACCATCATCAAAATGCACTGAGTTCTGCTGGAATTCGTCTTTTAGTTTCCACAACTGACCACCATTCACTGCATCAGTAGAATTTTGACTGGTATCACCGGCAGCAACATTGGTAATTTTTTCTGCAGTACCAGAACCATGACTGGCATCGTAAGCAGATCCATTCCATCGCAGGGAATCATGTTGTAATGAACTTAGTGTTGTAGACAAATCGGCCGGTATATTATTTGAGGTAATATTAAGCTGGTCTTGAAGTTGGGATAAACTGGTGGATGTTGAAGTGGATAGACGATAAAGCTGACGTCCATTTATTGCCTGATTGGATGTTTCGTTAACTCTTCCGTCTGCAATATTACTAATGGTTCTTTCGTTGCTTGCGTCACGAGTCAGCTGATTTGAGAACGTTGTTGTACCATCATCAAAATGCACTGAGTTCTTCTGCAATTCGTCAATCAAACGTTTTGAAGTCTGAATACCATTCTGAGCAATGTTGCCAGTCTGATTAACATTGTCTATGGATTTGTACTGTTGTAGCATATTGGATTGCAGATCATCAACATTCAGATTGTCGATACTTACCGAAGTCGAGGTGGGCAAAGCGCGTAGCGAATCAGCGTTAACTGTATCTGTATAAGCGCTTGCCTGAGTATCTCTAACTACATTTGATGCCAGTACAGGAGCAACTATTTGAGTTTCCAGTAATAACATGGAAATTAATAACCCGATTAATCTTTTGGGGCGAGAAACAGATTTTATCCAGCTTTTAGCTGAGCCATCATTTCGCGTACTTGATTTAGTTTTCGTGGTGACGAGCTCAGAAGTTGCTACCCAGGTTTGCGTAGTTTCATTCCATACACACCGGTATATCTTATTCATAGTAAACTTTCCGTAGTAATAAAAACTGATCTTCAAACCAAAAACCGCAAATATAAAATTAGTTAAGCTAATAAATAATTTAATTTATTGCGTCCTTACACCTTCTTAAAAATAAGATTAAACCTAAAATATCTTAAAAAAATATACACTTAAATAAATAGTCAGAAAGTCAAAAACTATGAAAATTTCAATAATTTTCCAATTTGAGTAATAATTAACCAAAACAATTAGTTAAAATAAAAAACTGAAATTATGTATAAAAATCTTTGAGATAGATGTCTAATTTAGATGTTTTGGTTTGCTAAATAAGTAAAAATATTAATAATGATTAATATTGTGCTGCTTAAACATAACTTGGGTATATCTTTCGGCAATGAACTTAACAAAAGATAATTGGTAGCTGTGAAGCAAGTTTATTATTTCATTGAATATCAGCTATTTACTTGGGGAAATAGATAATTGCGCCACTATTTGATTGATATACAGATAATTTTGGAAACCGAAAATCTTCCCTATAAAACCAGCTTATCTAAGATGAACTACTGTATTAAAGTCATTTCATTAATTGTTATTTTGCTATAATATACTATTATCATATTTGTATAATTATAAATATTATTAAATTTCAATTTTTATCGAAGTCAATATAACAGTCTATTCAGGTGCTAATAACCAGAATTAATGCAAAAACTAGATAGTAAGTAAGAAATGGGATTAATTTAGCTTGCAGTTTAAATGCTGAACTTAGAATCATATGAACTTGATAAAGAAAAATTCTAACTGCGATTAATAGCAAATTGGATATGTGTGGCGTATTACCATTTATTCTGATTAGTCAAATTCTTCTTGCTATACAAATATAAATAGATAATCGGAAATTTTTACGTTATAACGGGTACCAATTTATATCGTACTACTGTATTCATCTTTGTTTTTACTACGGCCACAGGATGCATTATTAGTTTCGTGGCTTATTGATCATATTCAATATATGTCATTTGCCACATGATCCCTATTTCTAACATTGAGCCGGTGTGGATTAATCAGTGTTTCAAGGTAGAGTGGAGCAGGAAATGTTATGCTTTAACCGAATGAAAATTTGGTATCTTGCCAGCACAAAAAATGATTTCCTTTGAAATATTAGCCAGAAATTCTTCTTATGATAGATATAAAATTTCAGTCATTTTTCTGATTTTGGATTATATATTTTTTATTTTGTATAATTTTAAATTAGTTTATTCTAAAAAATAAATTTTTATTAAAAATTTATGCATTTATTTTATCAGTTAGTGCTTTTCTGCTATTTTTTAAATTAAAATTTTTAATTTCTGCTTATTATTTTTACAGTATTGTATAAAGAATTCTCTTGCAGCATATTTTTATCAATATTCCAATTCAGAATCATATCTGTAGCAAACTGTATGGGCATGATTGAGTTCTGTATATTTTTATTTATATGAATAGGAATATCTCTATTCTTTAATCAACGGTTTATTCCATGTAGTTAACAATTTGCCAACTTAACAGGAATATTGATGAAATTAAACTACAGTTTTTGTATACGTATACTTGCTAAAAACCTTAATTAAACTAGCTAATGTATCCAATTTGGACAATTTGATTAATACAGCTCTGTATTAAAGAATACAGAGCTGTGGTTTAGAAACAGCATACCAATTAATATGTAGCAATTGAATTAATCTGAGTAGCAGATTAAATGCTCAGCTTTAGAAATCATATGAACCTGAGAATAGAAAAGTTCTGGGTGCGCCTAATGACAAGTTGGATAAGCGTGGCATACCCCAGTAAGCTTTATTAGTCAGATTCTTCACTTCTGCACGAAGTGTAAATGGATGACCGGAAACTTTAGCATTATAACGGGCTCCGACATCAAATATTGTATGGCCCGGCACTGATAAATTATTTTCCTGATTGAGATACTGTTTGGAAACTGCGGTGGCATTCGCTGATAAAGTTACCATCCCAGCACCAGCATGAATATCCCATTCTGCTCCTAGTTTCCCCTGTATTTTGGCCACACCGGTGGCTATATTACCTTCATTGGCATGATTGGCCAGTTTGGTTAGTTCCGGTTTAATATAGCTGGCACCACCCATTAAGCGTACTGTATCAATTGGAGAGAAAATAAAGTTCCATTCAATCCCGCGGTTACGTTGCTCGCCACCTGATGTAAAAATGTTGGTGTTCACATCTGTATAACTGCTGGGTTTTTTGATATTGAATATGCTGATTGAGTTGACTATATTGCCATAATCCAATTTTATACCCAATTCGGTTTGCTTAGTTTTGTATGGTGCAAACACTTCAGGGTAATTTTCTGCGTAAATTGGCGCAGAATCGCCTTTGGTTAATCCCTCAATATAATTACCGTACAGGGATACATGTTCAGTGGCCTTAAATAATATTGCAGCTCCAGGCGTCAATGCATGCTTGTTATAGCTAGTAGTAACAGGACTGCCCATTAAACTCGTATTATCACTTTTCACTTCCTGATAACGCAGACCTAATGTCAACTGTAGTTTATCTTCCATAAATGACAACATATCAGCCATGCCATAACTTTTCAGTTCGAGCGAGCTGACAGAAATGGGTGGTGTATTAAACGGAACCGATTCTCCCCACTTAGGATCATACATATTGGTAATCCAGTTAGCACCGGCCACACGTCTGACACCATAATCATGCTGGTGATGTTTATAGTAAGTGGTGTTAATTACCCATTGATGACCAACCGGACCGGTATCAAACTGACCTTTAAGTCCTATGTCTGCTGACCTTTTGTTCAAATCAAAAGCCAGCTGACCGATGACTGTTTCAATGGTACCGCGATTATCCAGCAAATTAGCTGTGGTGGCGCCATTATATTCGTATTTACTTTTGCTGTATCCAAAGGTAGCATAAGCAGTAATGTTGTCTGTCAGATCATATTCTGCCCGCATCATTGCGCCGCGATCCTTATTACTGACATAAGACCAGTCTGGATTTATCAGGGTTTTGGGATTGGGTGGCGAAGGAACTTTCATATTTTTACCCAGATTAATACCGCGTACTACACCATCAACACGATCATTGGCCATGTATAAATCGGCCGAAACACGTGCCCGTTGTCCGCGCCAGTCCATTCCAACTGAACCCAGCTGTGTTTTCAGATCCTGCTTTCGAACCGGTCCGGAACCATCCTGATAAACGCCATTAATCCGGATCCCAAATTGTTTATTTTGTCCAAAACGACGACTGGCATCTATGGTACCGCCCCATTGTGAACTGGACATATAAGTAGGTGAAACACGTAACAGAGGCTCTTCACCTGCACGTTTGGTAACCAGATTAACAGTGCCCGCAACTGAACCAGATGGTGGCATGCCATTTAGTAAGGCAGACGGTCCTTTCAATACTTCCACACGGGAAAACATGGCCGGCGCAGTACGATAAAAAGGAGAAATCCCGAATAAACCATTCATTGACATGTCATTGGTATCAGACTGGAAACCCCGGATATAATAATTTTCACTCCATCCACCAACTGCACCATTGGTAAATACCGAAGGATCGGTAGCGGCAATGACATCAGTTATATTTCTGGCTTGAGTATTTTCTACATATTTATCGGTATAACTGGTGGTATTAAAAGGTGTATCCAGATAGCTTTTATTACCAAGGAAACCAAGATGGCTATGTGTGGAAATTTGCCCGCCAGCATAGGTGTTGCTACGATATGCCTGAACATTCACATCGGGTAAAGTGGCTTCACCGGACTGGTTGGCATTAGCAGCATCTTTCTTGACTGTTGGTTTGTTTTTATCATCCTCTTTGCCGTATACCACTGGTGTATTAATTAAAATTACCCCAGTTGTAATACTTAAAATCAGATTTTTTCGTGAACTGATGAGCGGATTTAAAGCATTTTTAAGTCGCAATTTAATCGCTGAAAAATGCTTTTTTTTCAGCTGGTAATTATGCTTACGCATAGATTTCCTCCTTTTGCAAATATAATTGAATCAGGTTGTTAAAATGGAGCTGGTAGTAGTTATTATGTTTGTTAATTATTTTTGTAATAGTTATGTCATATTGATTATTGATAACCTTTGTTAATATCCTGTATCAATATTCGCAGTGAAGTAGGGCTGGCGCCAGTGGTATACCATGCATCGGCATCCACAAAAACTACGCGATTATTTTTCCATGCTTTAGTAGCACGTAATAACGGGTTAGTTACCTGTGCCGCATTAATGATAGGCCGATGTTCCATGACCGAAGTCCGATCAATAATATACAGAATATCTGGATCAGACCGTTTAATAAATTCACTGGAAATAGGTTGTCCATGTAAACTGGTAGCCACATCGGTACTGGCGGGTTTTACACCCAGATCACTGAAAACAAAACCATAACGAGACTGTATGCCATAATGACTGAATGCCCCATTGTTGTATAACACTATCAAAGCTTTTTCCGGCCGGTCTTTGGTTATGGCACGTATTTTGTTCACTTCACTGTCTAACTCAGCCACTTTAGTTTTGGCTAGCTGTTCCTGATTAAAAATTTTTCCTAGGGTGAGCAAATGATTTTTAATAGTTTGCACATTTCCCTGTTGGCTGTTTTTAAAGTTAATATCATAGTAAAGAGTAGGCGCAATTTGCGCTAATTCCTGATAATGATCTGTCTGCAGTGGTGTCATCAGAATAAGGTCAGGTTTTAGCGTATGCACCCGTTCCATATTGGGTTGTACAATACCACCCAGATCTACAATATCATCATGATTTTGTTTGTATTTATCCAAAAAATGCGGAATAAAATCTTTTGGCATTCCGGCAATTGGAACATTTAACTGATCCAAAAAATCTGCTTCATTCATGTCCAGCACGGCCACGCGCTGGGGAATTTTGTCGATAGTGGTAGTACCGAGTTGATGTTTAAAAATAAGTGGTTCAGATAATTTTTGTACCGTAGATTCTGTTGGGGCAATTTTCTTATTACACGCGGATACCATCATCACTGCCATTATTCCAATCAATATCGCAGTCCATGGTTTGCATTTTCTGTTCATAATTAACCTTTCGGTGAATAAAAATACTGGCAAAAATAACCACGTTCACTCTGGCTAATTTTAAATTCCAGCTCATATAATTCATTTAAACGAGTTTCTGTAATCACTTCCTGAGTCGGTCCGCTAAAGCATAACTGACCTTGTTTCAGAGCTACCATATAATCAGCATAATTGGCTGCAAAATTAATATCATGTACCACCATAATGACGGTACGCTGTCGTTGTTCACACAAACGTCGCACTGCTGTCATAATTTGCACAGCATGTTTCATGTCCAGATTATTTAAGGGTTCATCCAGCAATAAAATGCTGGTTTCCTGAGCGATAGTCATGGCTAAAAATGCCATCTGGCGCAGACCACCACTTAACTCATCGACATATACATGCCGTAAAGCAGCTAATCCCAGAAAATCTATGGCCTCATTTATGGCCTGTTGATCAGATGCATTCAATACCCCGCGCCCATAAGGAAAACGTCCAAACGACACCAGCTCTTCCACCGTTAACCGCAAACCAAAATGTATGGATTGGCGCAACGTGGCTACCAGCCGGGCATAGTTAGCAATGCTAATATCGGCTATATTCTGCTCACCCAACAAAATATGCCCACTGGAAGGTGTTAATAGTCGTGCCAGAATCATCAGTAGTGTGGATTTACCAGCACCATTCGGGCCAATCAGTGCAATTACCTGATTCATTGGTAACTCAATATTAATATTGTCCAGTACCGGCTGATGCCCATAGATTTTGGAAATATTCTTAATATAAATCATGCCATGCCCCGTTTACGGACAATCAATACCAGAAAATACATGCCACAAAGCAAATTAATCAAAATACTGACCGTAGTTTTATAATTAAATACATGTTCCACTAAAATCTGCGCAATCAGAAATACCAGAATGGCTAAAACGGTGGCAAATAACAAAATGCGTTTATGCTGGTAATGGCCGGCAAAAGCATATGCAATATTGGCGATAAATACTCCCATAAATGCCGTAGGTCCAACTAAGCTGGTGGTTACTGCCACCAGAATGGTCACCAGAACAAAACCCCAGCGCACACAGCGGGCATAATCCACTCCTAGTGAAATAGACTGTTCCTGTCCCAACGCCATGACATCCAGTATGGACAGAAAACGATAACCAATAGCGCCCACCACCCCTATGGCCACAGTGGCATATAACAAAGTTTGAGTTTCTGAACGGTTGAAAGAAGCATAATTAATGCCCTGAAAAACAGAAAATTCCCCCGGATTGATTTTTAGCTGAATAAACTGTGTCAGCGTTGTCATAACCATGGTCAGTACCATGCCAAATAACAGTAATAACCATAGATTGCTTCGCGCTCTAGGCAATAAATAACGGTAAATAAGCCACGAATAGCCCAGCATTAATGCAATTGAGGCAAAAAAATTGCCATTCAGTCCCAGTAGACTTAATCCACTTTGACCCAGAAAATACAGTAACAGCACCTGCCAGAACAGATAAACTGCTTCATAACCCATGATGGCCGGCGTGAGAATACGATTCATCACCAGCGTTTGAAACACAATTGACGAAATTGCAATACCTGTACCAGCCAGAATAATTGTAGCCAGTCGTAACAAACGCTTGGGCAGGATATAGTCAAAATCCATGCCAGAATCAAACAACATAAAAAATACGGCCAGAGCGGTAATTAAAATACAGAGCAGCGATAAGCGACGGAACATTATCGTAGTCCCCGTAAAATCAGCAGCAGAAATACGATGCCTCCTACTGCTCCGGCTGTAAGACCAATTGGAACTTCAAAAGGATAAATTAGCAGGCGACCGGCCAGATCACAAATCAGTAGCAAACACGCTCCACCTATTGCCACTAACGGTAGCGTTTTCGCTAAATGCTCTCCATATTTCAATGCCACCAGATTAGGTATGACCAGACCAATAAAAGGTATAGCGCCGACCGAAATTACTGTTGCTGCAACAGTTATGGATACCAGCATTAATCCCAGAGCCACCGTACTTTTATAGCTCACACCCAGACTGGTTGCCATTTCCTGCCCCATGCCTATTACTGTAAACCGTTTAGCAAACACATAAGTCAGGACAATTACCGGCACAATCACATACAGGATTTCATAGTGGCCTTGCACTACTCGAGAAAAATCGCCCAGCAACCAGCCTTGAACATCTTGTAAAAGATTATTTTTGTAAGCATAAAATTCAGCACCAGCGCTTAATACACTACCAAACATCAAACCAATCACCGGAATAAGCACCACTTGCTGGTAACGTATTCTGGCTACGATCATGATATAAATCACTCCGGCAACAAAGCACAATGCCAGCGCTGCCAGCATTTTGCTGAATACACCTGCTGAAGGCAGAACTACTAAAGAAATCATAATCCCCAGCTTTGCTGCATCTAGTCCGCCAGCTGTTTCTGGTTCTACAAATTTATTTCGCACAATATGCTGTAAAATAACGCCACCGATAGACAACCCCATACCAGTAAGAACAATTGCAATTAAGCGAGGGATACGGCTGGCTTTCAGCGTTAACCAGTCAGCTTCAGAACCGGCGAATAAACCCTGCCATGAGATAGGATCTGTGCCTACATACAAAGATAGTATGCATAGAACAATAAATGCACAGTTCATGTAACGAAATATCAACTACGTGCCTCATTAATTATGTGACAGCATATTGCTGCCATAAATAATGGATCAGTATGTAATTCTGGCTGCCGGTGATATAACTTAATCATTTGCTTTCGCTGATATCGTTTTTGCATCATATTCCTTTATTTAATTCTTTGATTTATCAATCTGCTTAGCTGATTGATATTTATCAGAGCAAGCAAAAATATAATTGAATGTACATTTTTAAACATAAATGATAATTAATTGTATTATTATTATCACTTAAAAGTAAAGTATTCTTAAATAAAGATAAATAATTATATTGTTGTGTAAGTCAAATGCTCAGATCATTTACTTATATTTCAATGATATTAATAGAGTATTTTCGAAAAGCATAAAAGCTTTGTTGATTAGCAAGCAATAAAAATAGAGCTTGATAATGGATTAATTGACGTCATCCAACTTCAATCCTTGCTGTTATCTAATTATCAAATAGATTGAAGTCGTAAAAAAAGTCATAAGAAAAATAATTGAAATATCAACGGTTGGTTAATTTCAGCTTTGGTGAAAACATTCATATTAGATCTGTATCTAATTCGAACGAAATTTTCCTGTCGCTTAACTACGACACGGACAAATATTAAAATAGTGGAGTGATTAGATTAGCAGCATGTATAAAAATCTACCGACAGATCATTTCTAATGATCAATCATGTATAGCGTGTTAGTAGCGCATTTACAGACTAATGCACATAAGAAATCATGACTATTGATCATGATTACAGAAAGCACAGAATAATTGAAAAATCGAATTTCTGCGATATAACCACTCATAATACAGATAATAAATACTCATAAAATGGCAGTAATAGAGTAAGCGGGAAATATTGTCTAACTTACTCTATTGCTGAATGCATATATTTAGGTTAGATGATTATTTTACTCATCTAGTGACTAATAGAGTATAAACAGCAAAACTGTGAAGTATACTCGTCGTATCAAATTTATATCTTCGCGAATTTTTATTGAGTATCAATCTTCTCGACAATGCTTGTTTTATATTTATTTGCTTTGCGAGCTTTTGTTGTAAGAAATATTAGTAACTTTTTTTTCATTTTCTAATTCAATAAAAGCATTATTATGATGATTTAACTTTTGTGGTTGAATATTTTTTAATCATAATCGGTTTCGATTGTTTTCAATTATTTAATCTTTGTTGGGTACTCTTTAATTGAACAAATAGTTGCTTATTATGAGCTATAGTCATCATAGAAAGAAGGCGAAATATTTCGCATAAAAATAATACTGTCAGGTATTTTTAAATATACTGATGGATTAAATTAAAAGTGTTAAAAGCTTGATATTTTACCATTGGTTCATGTATTTAAGCTTTATGTGACACAATATCAATAATTTGTGTGTCGGTTGCTTTCATACTATTGCTCACAATGGCTCCAAGATTATTAATTGAATCCTCAACGCTATCACCAACTATACCTTCTTTACCTGTTACTCGAATGCGATTTAATCCCATTAATACGGCTTTAAAACTCGAAGATACCGAAGTAGACACTTTCATAGCGCAACTATTGGAAGCTCCATCACAAATAATGCCCGATAAATCAC
Organism: Snodgrassella alvi SCGC AB-598-O02; assembly: GCA_000725195.1. Classification (GTDB taxonomy): domain Bacteria; phylum Pseudomonadota; class Gammaproteobacteria; order Burkholderiales; family Neisseriaceae; genus Snodgrassella; species Snodgrassella alvi_G. The sequence continues at coordinate 57,670 of JAIL01000257.1, read as the reverse complement.
CAATCATACTACAAATAGCCATATCAACAGGTTCATATTGACCTTTACCCAGTAACCATGCCATACCTGCCGCCGATCCCATTGCGGCTGTTGAAGCAGCACAAAGTGCCGATAAAGGCGGAAATTTACTATGTATATAAATTGCAATAGTATGAGATAAAATGAGTGCTCTAGCTAGTTGCTCTGTTGTTGAGTTTAAATAATCGGCAACCACGACTACAGGCATCGTCGCGGTAATACCCTGATTACCCGAACCTGAATTACTCATCGCAGGTAAAGTTGCCCCACCCATTCGGGCATCAGACGCGGCCGTCGTGCGAATAATCACTTTAGATAACAGGTCATCAGCCAGCAAGCCACTTTTTGTTTGTTCTTGTAGTGTAGCAGCAATACTTAAACCATATTCTCGCCTTAATCCTTCTTGAGATAATGCATCATTTAATTCAGCGGAATGTAAAATAAATTTGATATCATCAAAATCAGATTGTGTTGCAAACTCATATATCTGTTTGACTGACATATGAGTTATGACAGATTCTTTTTTAGATTCGTCTTGTGTTTTATGATCTGCTTTGAAAATTATCTTACCATTTTTTTCTATTAATATTATGTTAGTGTGTGTGTTTTCGATACATACTCTAACATGATCAGTTTTAGTATAAATATTGGCTTCAGAATAAATTGCCGTATTTTTATTAGCAATTTGTACATTCACTTTTTGCTCTCTAAGTAGAGTTTTAGCCTGATTAATTTGTTTAGGCGTAATCTTTTTTAGTACTTCAAGACCTGCTTTAGCATCACCGCCCATTGCGCCAATCGCTGCTGCAATAGGTAATCCCACCATACCTGTGCCAGGAACAGTAACCGCCATACCATTTTTCATTAAATTCGGTGAAACATAAGCATCAATGTGACTGATACTATTTTTATCAATATATTGACTGGCAATAGCTGATGCCAAAGCAAGAGATATAGGCTCTGTACAACCTAATGCAGGTAAAACCTCATCTTTCACCAATTGAATTAATTCTTGCCATACTACCTGTTGTTCCATTATTTACCTCAATATTATTGCCTATCATAAATAATACTAGTGGTGAAATATTTAATAAAAGATAAACATAATATTTAGTTTCAATTTTAATATTAAGATTGCATAGTAAATAATTAAATATCTAATATCTTGTTTTACAATTATCATTATATAACTACATAAAATTAAGTAATAATAACGATATATGATAAATATTTTGTTAATTGATGATGATATCAAATTATCACAGATATTTAGTGAATATTTAACCAATGCAGGTTTTAATATAAAAGTATTTATTTGCTAATGATGCTATTAATGAAATATTATTAAGAAAATTAAAATCACAAATGACCCATTGTGAAAGCTTGTTGAAAGCTTGTGCTAAACAGTTTTTCAGTTTTTAAGCCCACTAATTTGAATCATTATAACCGTTAATTTTATGGATAATTAAAGTTTTCTTTAAACATTTTTCGAATTCAAAAATTGAAATATGAATGACACTCTTTATAAAGATCAAAAGATTTTAATTGGTCCCTATTAGTCAACTTTAATTACTTATTCAGGAAAAGTGGGAATATAATTGGTTAACTAAAGTTACTCCATGGACTTTAACTGAGAAAAGAAAATTTCATGAAATGGCAGATTTTCGAATTTGGAAAAATTGGAGAGGACATTTTAAATTAAAAGTGAAAGGAGCTTCTTTCTTTGCTGTACAACATAAGAATGCTACTTTTACAATAAATTTTGATAGTAAATGAGTATTATTGAACCCTCACTAGAAAGTGAATATAACTAAAATTGCTTCTAGAGGATTTAAATTAGATTACTTTAGCATTATAAATATAGGAAATAAATTAAAAAACAAATATTTAGATTATCTTTTAATCCAATTAAACAGTATGATTTCTAATACAACTTTTTATATTGTATAGATTATGAAAAATATTTTATTTATAGTAGTAGTACTAATGACTTTTTCTTGTAATAGATCTCCAATTACAAACCCAAAAAGTGTAGATAAAAGTAAAATAATTAGAAAAGTTGAATCAACTCAACCGCAAAATAATATGCAAACAAACCCTATCACTTATGAACTAATAAAAGATATGCATATTGAAGATGTTATAAGACAATATCCGCCTATTTTAGACGAAATCTTTATTCTAGGTAAAGAAGGGGGTACTATTACTGAATTTAGGATAGGATTATTGAATATATTTAAAGTGGAAGAAATTGAAAATAATAATATAAAAATAAGGGAGGTTACTTGGAATATAAATAGTAAACAAAATTTAACTGTATGGTATAATGAAAAAGATAATAATTGGATTCCTATAGATCATTTTATTTGGGATAAAGGAATTGAGTTTTAAACTCTTAATTTAGTCTATTTTTTTAGTATTTATTCTTTTGGCTATTTTATTATTTTCTTTCTATTAACAAGAGCTCTTTTATAAAATTTCAATCTTTTTAACCATATTAAATTGTTAATAACTACATATTTATAGTTGAAAAAGAACATTAAAATATCTCGGAATAATTGAAATTATCAATTAAATGATAATGATAGCTGTTATTTACTATTGGTTAAATATATTAATTCTTAGCTAAATTATAAAGGTATGCTATGAAATATTTTATTGATGATATTGATATTTGAAGCAGACAAAAAAATAACCGCATTCAGCGGTTAATAATGGTGGCCAGAGGCAGGATCGAACTGCCGACACACGGATTTTCAGTCCGTTGCTCTACCGACTGAGCTATCTGGCCATCGGGGAAGAGTGCGCATTAAACCAGATATCTGATCAATTGGCAAGTTTTTTTTATATAGCATTTTATATCCTGCTGTTTATTCATTAAAAAATAAATTAAACCTAAGCGAGGTTATACGGAAATAATAATTTACGCAATGCTATGGGCAGGTACAGATAATGATGTAGGAAAGATTTAAACAAAGTTATTTCCATCTTGGTGCTGGACGCTTGCCCATGGCTGTATTAAGGTAACCATTTTCAGTTGAGTAAATAAGATGCATAAAAGGCAAGTAGCAGTATGGAAAAATGGATGGTTACAGCACTGTATCCATCAGCCTTCGCCTAATTTTGCTCCACGGACTGATCCTCAAAATGTTTCTGTGGTGGTATTACACAATATTTCTCTGCCACCTTTTGAATATGGACAAGGAGCTGTACAGCGATTATTCACTAACCAGCTCAACAACAATGAAGATGATGTGTTTCTGCGTTCGCTAACGTCATTACGGGTATCCAGTCATTTTTTTATTGAACGTGATGGAACATTAACTCAGTTTGTTTCCTGTGAGGATGCTGCCTATCATGCCGGTATATCCCGCTTTAACGGCAAAGAAGGCTGTAATGATTTTTCCATTGGCATTGAGCTAGAGGGTTGTGATTTCGAACCATTTACCTCAGTACAATATGATCAGTTAATCGAATTATTACAAGCAATATGTGCGGTTTTTCCGATTCGTGCTGTGACCGGACATGAGCATATTGCGCCAGGACGAAAATCAGATCCGGGGCATTATTTTCAGTGGGAAAAATTATGTAAAGAATATTTACCCGTAGTAACAAATTATCAATAGCTGCCAGTCATATAAGCTGTCAGCAAAAGTGTTTTTAGTTATAATTCTATTTAATTGTTAATTTAATTGCGGTTGTCGCAAATTGTTTAGTGGAAATGTAATGAGTGATTCCGTCTTGATTGCACTGGTGCTAGGAGCTGCCATAATACTAATGGTGCTGGTCTATAATATTTATCAGGAAAGCAAATACCGTAAACAATTGCGTGATCAGTTTGGCCATGCCAATAAAGATGCTTTGCTTGATAGCAATGTAAATTCTGTGCGTGATAACGCAGCAGCAAAAACAGCACCGCCGGTAGCCGAACAGCCAGTACCGGAAATATCGTCAGCGGATCCAGAACCAGTTGCCACAGAATTTTCCCAGGCACCCCAGATTCAGGCTAAAGCTGATAATATAGTAAATGAAAATCAAGAAACTTCAGTGAGTGGTCTACAGGAAACACCACCGCAAAATCAGCCTATTCTGCAAACACAGACTGATGCAGACCAACAGCGAGATTTCTTTTCACCCACTGATCCACAAAAATTATCACGTACCATTCCAGTAAAAGGACGTAAAACTTTGTTGGATGTTCGTGATATGTCCAAACAAATTTTGCCATGGTTCGATGCTCGTTTCGATTATCTGGTTTATATTGCGTTATATAACCCCAAAGAATTACATGCTATGCCTAGACTGAGCAGTCGAGCTCGCTTTCGGTTAGTTGGCTGTACTATGGATGATCGTTATCAGATTGCGGAACCCATTCCTAGTGTAAATTATCAGGGATTTGTAGTTGGTTTACAGACGATTAGTCGTAATGGTTTAGTAACTAAGGAAGAATTGTTGCATTTTGCCGAACAGGCAAATAAATTTGCCGAGCAGATGGATGGTTTGCTGTTATTAACGGATATGAATGCATTTCTGAATATCGCGCAGCCTCTGGATGATTTATGTGCTCGCGTCGACCAGACCATTGCTATTCATCTGGTTTCCCGCAGTAACGTCAGTGGTATGGAATTGCGCAGTTCAGTAGAAAAATTAGGTTTTGAATTAGCTCATGATGGTGCATTCTATTTTAATGATACTAACGGTGAGCCATTATTCAGTATTGTCACGTTGGATAATTCACCTTTTACCGGTACTTTGTTAGCAAATCAAAATTATCGTGGATTCAGTATGTTGTTTGATATAGTACGCATACCGAATGGTGAAAAATGTTTCGATCAGTTTATGGATATGGCAGTGAAATTATCCAGTCAGCTCGGTCTGGATTTGGTTAATGACAAGTTAGAAGAATTATCTACGGAATGGCTGCGAGAAGTACGTCGCTATGTGGTTGACCGACAAAAAGAAATGAGACGGGTGGAAATTATGCCCGGTGGCGAGCTGGCTAAACGACTTTTTTCGTAAAATTGCCTGAAATTTCTAATTATTTAAAATGGCAAGCCATAATAGAGGTTTGCCATTTTCTATTTTTAAGCTGTGTGGAGGTATAAATAATATGAGTTCAGCCGGCGAACAAAAAATCATTGACTTAACGGCGTTACTAAATCGTTATGCACACGAGTATTATGATCTGGATGCACCCACAGTGCCCGATGCTGAATACGATCGACTATTCCGTGAATTGCAAGCGTTGGAAGAACAATATCCGCAATGGCGCCAACCAGACAGCCCCAGTATGCGTGTTGGCGGACAGGCTCAGCAACGTTTTACTGCCGTAGTACATCAGATTCCAATGTTATCGTTAAACAACGCCTTTTCCCCGTTAAACGAAAGCAATCATTTTGATCATAGTGAAATGTATGCTTTTGATAAGCGCGTTCGTGACGGATTAGGTGCTGAGCCAAGTTATATTGTAGAGCCAAAATTTGATGGTCTGGCGATCAGTTTATTATATCGCAATGGCTTACTGGTACAGGCATCCACGCGTGGAGATGGTTATACCGGTGAGGATGTAACCGAAAATGTGCGCACAATCATCAATATTCCCCTACGACTACAAGCAGATGATGTTCCAGAAGTGCTGGAAGTACGTGGTGAAGTATTAATGCTGAAAGCAGACTTTGACCGGTTGAATGCTCGCCAACAGGCAGAAAATCAAAAAACTTTTGCTAATCCACGTAATGCTGCTGCCGGCAGTTTACGTCAGCTGGATCCGAAAATCACTGCCCGTCGACGGTTACATTTTTATGCCTACGGAATTGCTCAGCTGGATGAAGATTTTATACCAGAAAGTCACAGTGAAGAACTGGCATTACTGGCGCGCTTAGGTTTGACCATACCTCCGCGTGACACCTTGTGTTATCAGGCTGATATTCATCAGGTGCTGGCATTTTATGAGCATATTTTTCAGCTACGTGCGGAATTACCATTTGGTATTGACGGAGTGGTTATTAAAGTAGATGCACTAGCACAGCAGGAGCAATTGGGGTATGTGGCACGTGCACCACGATTTGCCATTGCCCAGAAGTTTCCGGCTGAAGAAATGTTAACCACAGTAGAGGCGATTGATGTACAGGTAGGTAGAACTGGTGCAATTACACCAGTGGCACGATTAACCCCAGTATTTGTCGGTGGGGTGACTGTGACCAACGCGACATTACACAATGAAGGTGAAGCACAACGTAAAGATGTGCGTGAAGGTGATACCGTGATTGTTCGTCGTGCCGGTGACGTCATTCCAGAAATTGTGTCTGTTGTACTGGCACAGCGACCTATGGTGGAACAACAAGCTACCGATTTATTGGTGCCACCTGAAGCAGTAGCAAAATATCCACCATTTTCTTTACCACAACATTGTCCAGTATGTGGTCATGAAATTGTACGTGAAGAGGGAGAGGCGGTAGCGCGCTGCAGTGGAGGCATGCTATGTCAGGCACAGCGCGTACAGGCGCTGATTCATTTTGCCTCAAGACGAGCCATGGATATTGAAAATCTGGGAGACCGACAGATAGAATTACTGGTGGCACAAGGACGGGTACACCACTTCGCCGATGTCTACCGGTTGCAGTTAGCGGATTTACTGGCAATGAAACAACAGGCCAAGCAGGAAGCAAATGATGACGCACAGGCTGTTGCGGATGAGCTGGTCTTATCTACTACTGGTAAAGCCGGTAAACAACCCTCTAAGTGGGCAGAAAATATACTGGATGGCATTGAGGCCAGTCGTCAGCGACCATTAGCAAATTTTATATATGCTTTAGGAATATTTCATGTGGGTGAACGGACGGCTAAGCAATTAGCGCAGGCTTTTGGTGATTTAGCGACACTGACGCAAGCTACTGAACCCTTATTGGCTTGTCTTCCTGATATTGGGCAGGTGGTAGCACATTCAGTAGCGTATTTTTTCAGTCAGGATGATCAGACTGGACAGTTGCAGGAATTGCTGGATGCTGGTGTGATTGCGCAACCAGAAACCCGCCGATTGCCTTTAAGTAAATATTTTACGCCTGAACGAATACTGGCACGTCTGCCAAACGCAAATTTAACCGAAACGCGCGCACAAAAGTTATGGCAGCTGGCGGGCATGGAATGGTCGCAGTTATTGACCGATAAAGCCTTACCGGAAAGTTGGCAAAACTGGTGTACGCAGCCGGACAACCGGTCTTTACTGGAACGTACATTTATTTTGCGCGAACAATTACTGGCAGGGCAGGCGGAGGAAAATGTTTCAGTAACCAATGCCGCGATTGCCGGTAAAACTTTCGTGTTAACCGGAACCTTGCCAAGCTGGTCAAGGGACGTGGCACAGCGGCATATTGAAGAAGCTGGTGGTAAGGTTAGTGGCAGTGTGTCAAAAAAAACCGATTTTGTGGTAGCTGGTGCTGATGCTGGCAGTAAGCTTGCCAAAGCTGAAGTACTTGGTGTTACCATATTGGATCAGGCCACATTGATGGCGATGTTGGGGATTAAAGAATAATGAACATCAAAGCAATCCGTAAATGTGTGTTTCCAGTAGCCGGAATGGGAACGCGCTTTTTGCCAGCAACCAAAGCCAGTCCGAAAGAGATGCTGCCAATTGTTGATAAACCGCTAATTCAGTATGCAGTAGAAGAAGCGGTGGCTGCTGGTTGTACCGAATTGGTATTCATTACCGGACGCAATAAGCGCTGTATTGAAGATCATTTTGATAAAGCATATGAGTTGGAAACCGAACTGGCTTATCGCAATAAAAACAAATTGCTGGACTTTGTACAAGATATTTTGCCACCCAATGTTACCTGCCTGTATATCCGCCAACCAGAGGCTTTGGGTCTGGGACATGCGGTATTATGTAGTCGTGCCGCAATTGGTAATGATCCCTTTGCTGTGGTGCTGGCAGACGATTTGATTGATGCCCATCCCGGCGCATTAAGCCAGATGATGGCCGTTTATAATCAAACCGGATTTAATGTGCTTGGAGTAGAGAGCGTTGATCCCCAGCAAACTGGTGCTTATGGTATTGTTGAAGTAGCACGTCAACAAGGGTTCGATTATATTCGCAATATTATTGAAAAACCTCATCCTGATGAAGCTCCTTCAAACTTAGGCGTAGTGGGACGTTATATTTTATCTGCCCGTATCTTCGATTTTCTCACTAATTTACCCATAGGGGCAGGTGGGGAAATTCAACTAACCGATGCTATAGCACGTCTGCTAACTGATGAAAAAATGATCGCTTATGCAATCAATGGCAAACGCTATGATTGTGGCGATAAGCTCGGTTATCTCGAAGCAACTGTTGCCTATGGGATGAAACATCCCTTAGTTGGTAAAGAATTTAAACAGTTGTTGCAGCGTATGATGTGTTAAAATTTTTTGTTCTTTGGATAAATAATCGATTAAATTGCTATTGGTAATCTGTAATTAGTCAATATGTTGTATTGTGACAGATTGACTAATTACCTTGCCAGCCCGTTTATACCGCTAATAATCTTTAATGTTTGCACATGATAATTAAATGCGACATAAATCTTAAATGATAGAATTTCAAAAACTAATAAATAGTATTTGAACTATTAAAGATAACTGCAATTCATTATTATGCTAAATCAAGCTTTAAATTATATTGGTTTCAATAGATTTTTATGATGTCAATATCATTTTATCTGCTCTTCTCTTAGCTAGAATCTGGCTGGGTGATTTTTGACTTACCTGTTGTCACTATCAATGTGTTATCACCATTATATGAGGCTGATTATAAACTAATAAATTTTGTACAAATATTCATGCGGTTATAAAATTTCTTTCTTCACTAAACTCATTAAGTGCAAACTGTATTGATATAAAATTTTATACCAGAGTTTTTTGAAGTAAGAATATATTTATTAAAAACAATTATTAATCTGCTTTAATCAAAGATTTTATATTAACATTCCTAATTTTTTCATCCATTTGACATAATCATCGGCGCTTTTATTGATATCGTTCAGCGTAATTTTATCCGGGTAATTTGGCTCATTATTTGCGCCATAAATAGCAAAAATTGGTTGGTAATGGGCATTAACGTAATTTATAGTTAATTCAAATGGTTTGAGAATTTGCTCAAGCGTATATTTATAGTGTCCTGTGGGTGAATAGTCGGCTTTCTTGATACCTGCTGAAACTGCTAAACCTATTTTCTTATTTTTTAGTTTATCTCCTGAACTACCAAAAGCCCAGCCGTACGTAAAAACTTTATCTAACCACAGTTTTAGTAATGGAGGACAATTAAACCAGTAAATTGGAAATTGAATAACCAAATTTTGATGATTTTCAACTAAGCTCTGTTCAAAACCAGAGTCTATTTTATAGGATGGATAGTGCAAATAGATATCATGTATGGTGATTTGTTGATTATATTGATTTAATTTATTGAGCCAGCATTGGTTAACAGTTGAAGAAGCCAAATGGGGATGAGCAGCAATAACTAAAGTGCGTTTCATGGTTAATATTCCTTTTTATGTTTTGTAAAAATTTAAGTCATAGTAGTATTAATACAATTAATTTTAAAGTACGGTAATTACTGTTATGTACTATCTTTAGGGAGAGTGTAAATATGGAAAATAATCATTGTGGCGAAGATAATTTTGAGAATAGTGGATTTAATTACACGCTTTCTATAATCAGAGGCAAATATAAGATTGTTATTCTTTACTGGCTAAATGAAAATCAACCATCAATGAGGTTTAATGAACTTAAACGAAGTATTAAAGGAATTTCTTTTAAAACACTGAGTAATACTTTGAAAGAAATGGAGAAAGACAAATTAATTTTTAGAAAAGAATATCCCCAAATCCCACCCAAAGTTGAATATGGGTTATTAGAACGTGGGAAGTCTTTAGTACCTATATTGGATATGCTCTGCCAATGGGGAAATAAGCATAAAGAGGATAAATTAGCATAATTTACACAGGAAACTTTATGTGTCGATATGCTGGACGTATTGGTTTATCTGTATGCAAAATCTTTAATCAATTTTTAATGGTTGATTTTATAAAGTCCATTGACATTAATTTGTCAGGTTGGTGACTTTTTCATAGAGTCTGATACTAAAAAATGGATGTGATAGTTTAATGTAAATAGAGTACTTACGTTCAGTAATAAATAGTTTTGCTGGATGTTTTTGCGGACGTATTTTGACAGTAGAGAATTAAATTAAATCTTTTTAATCTTTGTTTGAATATCAGTTATTTTCCCTTATATTTTTCTATTGCTGCGATTGTCTGATTATCTGTTAATTTAGAATACTGTCTTGATAGTACGATGTTTTTATAACGGTTAAAATGCTTACGGATAATAAAAAAGGATGGCATAGCCATCCTTTTTTTGAGCTAATAATTAAATGTTAAATATCAACCTGTGCATTTAAGGCATTGTTTTCGATAAAAGCACGACGTGGCTCAACTTCATCACCCATTAAAGTAACGAATACATCGTCTGCAGCCATGGCATCTTCAATTTTGACTTTCAGCAACCGGCGTACAGTCGGATCCATGGTCGTTTCCCATAATTGTTCGGGATTCATTTCACCCAGCCCTTTGTAGCGCTGAATAGCTAATCCTTTTTGGGCATTGGTCATTAATAAATCCAGTGCCTGTGCAAAGCCGGTCACTGTGGTTGAATTTTCACCTTTAATCACCTCAATTTGAGCATCAACCATTCCGCTTAATGTGGCCGCTGTCTGCCGAATAATTTGATATGGACGGCTTTCTGCGAATTTTTGCTCCAGATAGCTAACCATTTGGTTACCATGGAGCTGGCGGGTGATTTTGATCATTTGCACTTCATCATCTGCACCGATACGTTCCAGTTTAAGGTTATCATCCTTAATAATGGCAGATAATTTTGCAACCGCAGCATCGGCTGTTGCCATGGTGCTAAGATCCAGATCTTCGTTATTATAAAGCAAGGCATTTAATACGGCGCTGTCGATGATGCGACTTTCGCGCGCTACCATGTTACGTGCCATAATAAACTGTTTGGCAATTTCCGCTAGGGCATTACCTTCCAGCTTGTTATCATCAATGATGAGTTGTGCTTTATCCAGCGCCAGACTCAAGAGGAATTGGTCTTTTTCAAATTCGTCTTTTAGATAACGTTCCTGCTTACCGTGTTTTGCTTTGTATAGTGGTGGCTGAGCAATATACACAAATCCACGCTCCACTAATTCAGGCATTTGTCGGTAGAAGAAAGTCAGCAATAGGGTGCGAATATGAGCTCCGTCTACGTCGGCATCGGTCATGATAATGATACGATGGTAACGTAATTTTTCCGGATTGAATTCTTCCTTACCAATACCGGCGCCTAAGGCAGTGATTAGGGTGGCTACTTCCTGACTGGCCAGCATTTTTTCAAAGCGGGCTTTTTCAACATTCAAAATTTTACCTTTAAGCGGTAAGATGGCTTGAAATTTGCGATCACGCCCTTGTTTGGCTGATCCGCCAGCTGAGTCACCTTCGACCAGATATAATTCTGATAACGCGGGGTCTTTTTCCTGACAGTCTGCCAGTTTGCCGGGTAAGCCAAGGCCATCCATCACCCCTTTGCGCCGGGTTATTTCCCGTGCTTTACGTGCTGCTTCACGTGCTCGTGCTGCATCAACGATTTTACCGGTGATGATTTTGGCTTCGTTTGGATTTTCTTCCAGAAATTCAGACAGTGCTTTGCTTAAAACTTCATTAACAACCGGACCAATTTCACTTGAGACCAGTTTATCTTTGGTTTGTGATGAAAATTTCGGATCAGGAAGCTTCACTGATAATACGCAAGTTAGTCCTTCGCGCATATCATCGCCATTGGTGTCTACTTTGGCTTTTTTCGCTACTTCATTGGCTTCAATGTAGTTATTGATAGTACGAGTCATCACCTGACGTAATGCTGTCAGATGGGATCCGCCATCTCGCTGCGGAATATTGTTAGTAAAGCACTGTACATTTTCCTGATAACTATCATTCCATTGCATGGCACATTCGACACTCATGCCTTCTTTTTCACCGTTGGCATAAAAAACTTTGTCATGCAAAGCGGTTTTGTTACGATTCATATATTGTACAAAGCCAGCCACACCGCCACTAAACGCAAAGTTTTCGTGTTTGCCATCGCGCTTATCAAACAGTTCAATGCTAACACCATTGTTTAAGAACGATAATTCGCGAATGCGTTTAGCCAGAATGTCGAAGTGATAATCAACGGTGCCAAAGGTTTCTGTACTGGCCAGAAACTGCACCCGAGTACCTTGTTTGTCCGTGTCGCCAACTACGGTTAATGGTGCTACCGCATCGCCATGACGAAATTCTACGAAATGTTCTTTGTTGTTGCGGTAGATAGTCAGTCGCAACCAGTCTGACAAAGCATTGACGACAGAAACGCCCACGCCATGTAAGCCACCGGAAATTTTGTAACTATTGTTATCAAATTTGCCACCAGCATGTAAAATCGTCATGATGACTTCGGCAGCTGAACGATGTTCTTCCGGGTGCATATCTGTCGGAATGCCACGGCCATTGTCTTCAATGGTGATGGAATTATCGGCATTTACGGCGACGGTGATGTGATCACAATAACCACCTAAAGCTTCATCAATGGCATTATCGAGAACTTCAAATACCATGTGATGTAAGCCGGTACCGTCTTGGGTATCACCAATATACATACCGGGACGTTTACGTACAGCATCCAGACCTTTTAATACCTTAATGCTGTCAGCGCCGTAATCTTCAGAATTGTGATCTGTCATAAGTATTCTTTACTAAATCTGAAAAACTGGTCATCCAGGTGATTGTTATACAGCCAGTTAGTTTCTGTTTTCAAGAAAGATCAATAACTGCCCAAACACGCAAGACCAAAGTTTATATTATAGCAGAAAACTGATTTTTTTTCAGATAATATATCTGTTTAACATGATGTTTTACTTGCAGTTTATCTAGAGTTATTAGATAGTATGTAAAACTAAACTGCCGTAAGTCATGTCTGGATTATTTTTAAATCCTGTTGATGACTTACGGCAGTTTATAAGTGGTTGTAATAACAATTAAATGCGCATGGGCATTACAATATATTTGAAATTGGGATTGCTGGGAATAGTAAATAAGGTGGAGCGATTGGCATCACCAAATGCTAACTGTAAATCATCGGCATGCACATTGCGCAGTACATCCATCAGATAGTTAATGTTAAATCCTACTTCCAGTGTATCACCCTGATATGCGATTTCCAGCTCTTCACGGGCTTCTTCCTGCTCATTATTGTTGCAGGTAACACTTAACAGTCCCGGTTGAATTTGTAGACGGGCACCACGGAATTTTTCGTTCGCCAGAATAGCTGCGCGTTCCAGTGCACCCAGTAACTCAGTACGGTTAGCTAAGAAGATTTTATCGTTATCCAGTGGTATGACGCGATTGTAGTCCGGGAATTTACCATCTACTACTTTGGAAACAATAATGGTGTCGTTACAGCGAAAGCGCACTTGATTATTGAGTAATTCAACCGTAATAGGTTGTTCTGGAAAAGTCAGCAATTTCAGTAATTCCAGTACTGTTTTACGTGGCAGAATGACTTCTGCTTTAGGTAAATCAGCATCAATATTGCAGGCAGCGTAGGCTAAACGATGTCCATCGGTAGCCACCAGACGCAGCTGATTGCCTTCAGTCTGCATTAATAATCCATTCAGGTAGTAGCGAATGTCCTGAATGGCCATGCTGTATTGCACCTGAGATAACATTTCCCGAAAAGTTTCCTGTGACAGTGTGAATATTGCATCCACGTTCTGTTCCACGCTCATTAAGGGAAAATCCTCAGCAGGAAGGGTTTGTAAATTGAAACGACTTTTCCCTGCTTTCAGAACCAGTCGGTTATTACTCCAGTCTAACGACACAATAGAACCGGCCGGCAGGGCACGCAGAATGTCCTGAAGTTTTTTGGCATTGGTGGTAATACGAAAATCTTCCGCTTCACTTTGTGGACCAATGGTATCAATCTGAATTTCCAGATCGGTGGCCAGAAATTTTGTTTCCCCCTGGTGGCTTTCCAATAAAACATTGGACAAAATAGGCAGGGTATGGCGACGCTCAACAATACCGGTTACGGCTTGCAATGGTTTGAGCAAACTGTCGCGTTCTGCTTGTAGTATTAGCATACTCTATATCCTTGATCCTTGTTTAATCTCGTAAAATCATCATTAAGGTTTCATACGCTTTGGCCGTTTCGGCATCATCTTTGCGTAGTTTGGTAATACTTTTTACAGCATGCATAACGGTAGTATGGTCACGACCACCGAATCCACTGCCAATTGCCGGTAAACTTAGCTGTGTCAGTTCTTTGGCCAGTGTCATGGCCATTTGCCGCGGACGAGCCAAATTACGGGTACGCTTTTTGCCAACCATATCGCTGATGGTAATACCGTAGAATTTAGCAACGGTATTCTGAATGTGCTCCAGTGTCATTGGTTTATGGTTAACTGCCAGAATATCCTGTAACGCTTCGGTTGCTAAACCGACATCAATCGGACGACTGGCAAAACGGCTCTGTGCAACCACACGTTTGAATGCACCTTCCAGTTCACGTACATTGCTGCGAATATGTTTGGCAATGAAAAATGCGGCTTCGTCTTCGAGTTTCACTTGTGCCAGTTCTGCTTTTTTCTGCAAAATGGCTACGCGCATTTCCAGTTCAGGTGGTTCCAGCTCAAGACTTAATCCCCATGAAAACCGCGATTTCAGACGATCATCCATGCCATCGATATGTGAAGGCAGAGTATCACAAGTGAGTATAACCTGTTTTTTTTCGTCGATCAGGTGATTATAAACGTAGAAAAACTCTTCCATGGTACGGTCTTTCCCGGCAATAAATTGCACGTCGTCCATAATCAGCAGATCAACTTGCTGATATTGCAGGCGCATGGCATCAAAGGACTTGGCATGAAAGGCGTTCATAATACCGCGAATGAATTCATCGGCATGAATATAACGAATTTTGACTTTAGGATTGGTGGTAAATAATTGATTACCAATGGCCTGAACCAAGTGGGTTTTACCCAAACCAGTGCTACCATAAACAAAAAACGGGTTATACATGCTGTTGCCGGGGTTTTCTGCTATGGATAAGGCGGCCGCATGGGCTAAACGGTTACCTTTACCTTGTACTAGTGTGGCAAAAGTATGTTCCGGATTTAAATTGGTGTCCAGATAACGGTTTTTTTTAGCTTGTTCGCTTGCATTCTCATTTTCAGAAGATAATGCAGCAGTTGCGGATTTTTCTGTTTTAGGTTGTTTACCCTTAACGGTATGATCTTCAGATTGCCCGGTATTAGATACCGTTTTAGACGATTGATTGCGCAGGCGTTTGGCAATGATATCCTGAGCAGAAACGGTGCTTTTTAGTTCAACTGGCGGTTTAGAGTTTTGTGGCGAAGCAATAGTGGCAACGACGTCATTAACTTTTGCTGGTTCGTTAGCTGGTTTGGTTTGCGCTGGTATATTATCGGATTTTGCTGCTGCTGGTAATAGCTGTCCCTGACCAATTTTCAGTATTAAAGGCAGTTTACTGTCGGCATTTATGGTTAGACAGGCCTCTTCAATGGCAGACCAGAATCGGTCGCGTACATGGTTAAACGTAAAAGTATTACGAGCAAATAAAACCCATTTGCCATTTTCTTCGCCTACAGTTAATGGCGCAATCCACATCTGGTATTGCTGTGCAGGTAGATTTTGTTGCAGATGTAACAGGCACTGTGGCCAAAACTCGGTGAAAGTCATGCTAATGGCTTAAGTTGGGTTAAATCGGAGAAAAGAGGCGAAATACGGGTATCATATAACGTGTATTGCACTAATTATACGCATAAATCAAAATGCTGACTATGTTTTGTACTTACGTAAAGACGGTTTTGCTAAGTCAGGTAATAACCTATACACATTGACAAAGTGCTGTTCTTGTTGTGTAATGCTACGTTTTATTTAAAGTTAATTCGGGAATAAATTATGAAACGCACTTATCAACCATCCGTTACCCGTCGCAAACGCACTCATGGCTTTCTGGTTCGTAGCAAAACTCGTGGCGGACGTGCTGTGTTGGCTGCTCGTCGTGCCAAAGGCCGTAAACGTTTGGCTGTGTAAGCAACTTAATAATGGAATTTCATTTTGGCAAAAAGTATCGCCTTTTGAAAACGGATGAATTCTCATCCGTTTTTGCGTTACGTTGTCAAAAAAGCCGGGGCTGCCTGCAGGTATTTCAGGCATACAATACGCTGGATTTTCCTCGGCTGGGATTGGTTGTGGCTAAAAAAGTAGCTAAGCGAGCGAATAGACGCAATTATATGAAACGAGTTTTACGTGAGTGGTTTCGGCAGCATAAACATGAGTTAGCTGCTGTGGATATAATCATTCGAGTTCGCCAACCTTTCCGACACTCTGATTACGCTGTCGTGATCAATAATTTACAACAGCTATTGTCAGCTGCTGGTGTACATAAAACCACGCAATGAGACTTTTATTGCTCGGACTGATTCGTTTTTATCAATATGCGATCAGTCCGCTTTTACCGCCTCGCTGTCGCTTTCGCCCTACCTGTTCGCAATATGCAGTCATGGCCTTGCAAAAATACGGTGTATTTAAGGGTGGCTGGCTGGCTTTAAAACGTATCAGTCGTTGTCACCCATGGGGTGGTTGCGGTGATGATCCTCTTCCTTAGCATTTGAATACGGAAAAGACTATGGAATTTAAACGATTATTGATATTTTTTGTGCTGACAATGGCTATATTGTTAGGCTGGGAAAAGATGTATCCCTCGCCAAAACAAAATACTTCAGCACAACAAGCATCATCTACCGCAAATAATAATACAAATAATGCTAGTCCAGCCAATAGTGCTGCCGACGTTGCTCTGAGTAAAACTGAACCGATTACAGTGGATACTGATACGGTTAAAGTTATTATTGATGAAAAAACCGGTGATTTGCGTCATCTGGTATTGAATCAATATAAAGCAACCACCGACGCTAGCAAGCCTTTTGTATTGCTGGATAACGGACAGAATGGGCATCAGTATGTTGCTCAGTCGGTGTTATTAAATCGTCAAGGTGAGTATTTATTTAAAGATTTAACATTTACTGCTCCGCAAAAGCACTACACCTTGCAAGGTGACAAGCTGGAGGTGCGTCTTACTGCCGCTGAGCAAAATGGTATACAGGTTACTAAAATTTATACCTTTACCAAAGGTAGCTATTTAATTGGTTTACGCTATGATATCGCCAATCACAGCAGCAAGCCGATACAGCTGGATGTGGCTTATCGTGTATTGCGTGATGGTAAAGAACCAGAAGGTACCGGATATTTTGACCATACCTTTGTTGGTCCTGCGCTGTATACCCCGAATGGTAAATTCGAAAAAGTGACTTTTTCTGATCTGGATAGTGATTTTACTTCCGGACGCGATAAAGCTGACTATGAACGTAAAACCAATACCGGTTGGATTGGTATGATGCAGCATTATTTTATGACCACTTGGATTTTACAGCCTAAAGACGGTGAAAGTGTGTGTGGTCAGGCTGCTGATTGTCAGTTAGATATACGTAAACGCAGTGATGGCTTATATTCTGCTGGCGTTCGAGTACCAGTTAAAGATATAGCAGCAAATTCTAACGGTAGCTTTGGTATTTCCTTGTACTCTGGTCCGCAAATTTATTCGGTGATTACCAAAGTGGCCGATAATCTGCAAATGATCAAGGATTATGGCAAGGTATCACTATTTTCTTCACCTTTATTCTGGTTGTTGAACTGGTGGCATAATCTGGTTAAAAACTGGGGCTGGGCTATTATTCTGCTCACTCTGACAGTGAAAGCCATTCTGTTCCCGCTGACTAATGCTTCCTATAAGTCTATGGCGAAAATGCGCGCTGTTGCTCCACGCTTACAGGCATTAAAAGATCAGTACGGTGATGATCGTATGCGTCTGCAACAGGAAATGATGGCCATTTACAAAAAGGAAAAAATTAATCCTGTAGGCGGTTGTCTGCCAATGTTATTGCAATTTCCGGTATTCATTGGTCTGTACTGGGCATTATTTGCTTCGGTGGAATTACGTGGTGCACCATGGATTGGTTGGATTACTGATTTAGGTCGTCAGGATCCGTATTATATATTACCGGTATTGATGGCGCTGACTATGTATCTGCAAACATTTATGAATCCGCCACCTACTGACCCAATGCAGGCGAAAATGATGAAAATCATGCCGATTGCTTTTTCGATCATGTTCTTCTTCTTTCCGTCAGGTTTGGTATTGTACTGGCTAACCAATAACATTCTGACTTTAGCTCAACAATGGTTTATTAATAAACGAATTGAAGAGCGAGCAAAAATGCACCGTTCTCTGGACATCTAATCTGTAATGTTTAAAAAGCACTTCGATGGAAGTGCTTTTTTTATTTTTTAATTTAATGCCGGTTAGAAAGTTATTGATAAACTGAATTATTGCCACTTTAAAAATATGCTTGGCTATCAAGCTTAAATATTGGTAGGTGATATAGATAAATGATAGCTATGATATTTTAGTAAATAAAATAATATGACAGAGAATTTACTGTTTTTATTATTTTTTCTGCCAATTATTTTTTAACCCATGGAATTTTCTCTCTGCAAATAAAATTTCTACAGCAGATTTCCAGTCTCATCAGTTCCGCATAAATTCAAAATCTTCTGCTGATCAATTGCTTTAATTAGTTGATAACTAGGCGCTTAAAATAAATATTAAGTCATCTTGTCGATTGCTAATTTATTACTTTTTTACTTTAACTAAGATCTTATTGATTTTTTTTATCATTGAGAGATATATATTTATTTTCACCCAGATGGAATTATTGCTGTAGACAGAAATACCATCAGTAAAAATATATTTGGTTAAGTGTGTTTTTAGAATTTTTGCTTTATTAAATTAAGATGTCTTATTTGTGAGTTGTTTCATGATTCAAATAGCAATTTTATTGATGAATCTTGTTTAATATCATTGTACGAAACTATTTTATTGAGCTTTGGTGAAATATTGATATGCTGACTATTTACATTAGTCCAGCGAATAAATAGATATTTCAAACAAACTATGCCTCCATCTGCAAGTAGTCAGATGGAGGTAATCGTCATTATTGAACGTAAGTGGTTTGTTGTGAAGTAGTGGTCACACGACTTTGTTGTACCGGATTAACCCGTATTTCAACACGGCGGTTTTGGGCTTTACCTTGTGCAGTTGCATTGCTGGCAATCGGATTAGCAGCACCATAACCTGTGGCATTAATACGATTGCTGGCTACACCACGTGCAGATAAATAATTGGAAACTGACTGGGCACGACGCTGAGAAAGGGGAATATTGATACTGTCATTACCGGAGCTGTCGGTATAGCCGGCAACGGAAATATTGGTATCTACATATTTGGCTAATACTTCAGCGACAGAGTTTAGTGATGACATGGCTGAGCTATTTAATTCAGAACTATTGGTAGCAAACGTAACATTTTCAGGCATCACCAGTTTGATTTGATTGCCTTCACGCTGTACGTCTACATTGGTATTAGCCAGTTTCTGTCGTAGCAGATGTTCTTGATAGTCCATATAAGCACCAACACCAGCACCAATTGCTCCGCAACCTAATGCAGCGTTTCTCGCCCCGCGGCTATTGTGGGTTATGGCACCTACAATGCCACAAACTGCGGCACTGCTTAAACCATAGACAGCAGTTTTGCTGGCATGTCTTTCACCGGTATTCGGATCAGTGACACAGCCAGTTAGTGCTAAGGTAGTTGTAGCCAGTATTACTGCCAGTGGTTTCATAATAGCCATGATGACTCCTTTCTATTTTGAATCATTTGTTTATAGGGTTACATATATAGTTTTAGGCTATCTGGTTGCAAAATGCAAGTTATGTAAAATGAGACAGAGGCTATTGATTGTTGGTGAAATTTATTTATTTTCGGTTTTAAAGGATTAAATAAATATAAATAAAACAGTAGATCGCGACAATTTAATCAGCCTATATTACAATTTAGAGCCAAAAATGTGGAGTCCAGGCGTAAATTGCTTGAAAAAAGGTAATTAAACCCCCACTAAATTTTATTACCCTCGTTGAAGGGATACTACTCTTGTCCATCCAGGAATCTATATGCTCAGCTTATATAATACATTAACTAAAACCAAGCAAGAATTTACACCAATTAATCCACCACAGGTACGAATGTATGTGTGTGGTATGACTGTTTATGATTACTGTCATCTTGGTCATGCACGGGTAATGGTAGTATTTGATCTTATAGCAAGATGGCTGCGAGAGTTAGGATATTCTCTGGAGTATGTGCGTAATATTACTGACATTGATGATAAGATTATTGCCCGTGCTAATGAGCGTAAAATCAGTATTACTGAGCTGACTGATTACTTTATTCAGGCTATGCATGAAGATGCAGCGGCTCTAGGCGTATTACCGCCAGATCACGAACCACGCGCTACGCATTATATTGCGCAAATGATTGCGATGATTGAAGAGATAATTGCCAATGGTAAAGCTTATGTAGCCGCCAATGGTGATGTTTATTATTCAGTACGCGAGTTTCCAAGCTATGGACAACTTAGTGGCAAAAGTCTGGATGATTTGCGTGCAGGGGAGCGAGTCGAAGTGGATACTCATAAAAAAGATCCGCTAGATTTTGTCTTATGGAAAGCGGCCAAACCTGAGGAACCAGCATGGGATAGCCCTTGGGGACGTGGTCGCCCCGGTTGGCATATTGAATGTTCGGCCATGAGTAAAGCTTTACTGGGTAATCATTTTGATATTCATGGCGGTGGCGCTGATTTGCAGTTTCCTCATCATGAAAATGAAATTGCCCAGAGTTGTGGTGCTGAAAAAAACAGCTGTTGTGAGGCAGATAATCATTTTGTCAGTCATGTTAACTATTGGTTACATAATGGTTTTATTCGTGTTGATAATGAAAAAATGTCAAAATCACTAGGAAATTTCTTCACTATCCGCGAAGTGTTGCAAAAATACGATGCTGAAGTAGTACGTTTTTTTATTCTGCGCGCACATTATCGCAGTCCGCTCAATTACTCAGATGCTCATCTTGATGATGCGAAAGGCGCATTAACACGTTTATATACCGCTTTGAAAAATACTCCGCCGGTGCATGTTGTTGTTGAGTCGCAGCTGAATGATTACACCCGTCGCTTTTATGAAGTGATGAACGATGATTTTGGTACAGCAGAAGCGGTAGCGGTGTTATTTGAACTGGCTAATGAAGTCAACAAAACTCATGATGCTTATTTAGCCGGTTGTTTAAAAGGGCTGGCTGGATTGATGGGGCTGCTACAACGAGCTCCCGCGGCGTTTTTACAGGGTAGTACAGAAGAGCAAAATAATGGACTGAGTAATGAAGCCATTGACGCGCTGATCGTACAACGTCAGCAAGCTCGCGCAGAAAAAAACTGGGCGGAATCTGATCGTATTCGTGACGAATTGGCTGCTGCCGGCATTGTGCTGGAAGATGGTGCGAATGGAACCAGCTGGAGACGTGGCTGATACTGTTCTGTCAAACCAGCTGGCTATTTTGCGTAAAAACTAAAGATTGCTATTGAGCCTTCATACCGGAATCTGCATAATAAGTTTTTTATATGACTCGGGGTGTCACCTATAGGTGACTGAGATATTACCCGTAAAACCTGATCTGGATAATGCCAGCGTAGGGAAGTCTAAGTCGTATTTCTAGACATATTCTTCTCTGCTTTTTTAATTTAAAGGAAAGAATATGTCTTCTGCCATAGTTTTTCAGGCTGCTCAGGCCACGCCTTTTATGACAAGGGTGCGTTCACAAAAACCATTAATTCACTGCATCACTAATCAAGTAGTGCAAAATTTTACTGCTAATATATTACTGGCTATTGGTGCAAGTCCGGCCATGGTAATTGCACGCGAAGAAGTACAATCCTTTGTCACTGTTGCCAATAGCCTGCTCATCAATATCGGGACGGTTTATCAGGCTACCTCTGAAAGCATGCTACTAGCAGCACAACAAGCCAGAGAATCTAATGTACCATGGGTACTGGATCCGGTGGCAGTAGGAACAGTACTCCCATTTCGAACCCGCATAGCACATGAATTACTGGCTTTTCGTCCAGATGTTATCCGTGCAAACGCTGCGGAAATATTAACGCTAGCAGGCGAGCAATCTAGCGCCAAAGGAACTGATAGTCAGGATTCAACAGAAGCTGCTTTGGATTCGGCCCTCAGACTGGCAGAACAATATCAGACTATTGTGGCGGTTACAGGCGAAACTGACTATATTACTGATGGTAAGACGATTTATGCCATCAAAGGTGGTGATGTAGCCTTAACCAGAGTAACCGGAACCGGCTGTTCATTATCAGCCATGGTTGCTGCTTTGATTGCTGGCGCTGAAGATAAATTACTAGCGACTGCTACCGCCTGTTATATGATGAAAAAAGCCGCCGAATTGGCAAATAAACAATTTGGTTTAGGTACATTTGCCGTATCGCTTTTGGATCAGTTATCACTGCTGCCTGCAAATGTTTCCCAAGGTGAATAATATGCAAAAAAAGTTTGATTTAACCTTATATCTGGTTTTAGATCCGGTTTTGTGTGGTGGCATTGCTGGACTGGTAGAAACGACCAGAATTGCTGTTGCTAATGGTGTGACCACTGTTCAGTTAAGATCTGAACAGCCATTCGATCGCAAAGATTGGTATAACGCCGCACTGGCATTAAAAAAAGTATTGTCTACTACTCCTGTACCTTTACTGATCAATGATCAAGTCGACATAGCCATGGCTGTACAGGCCGACGGTGTGCACGTTGGTCAAAGTGATTTACCTGTCGAGGTAGTCCGTCAGTTAATTGGCTCTGAAAAAATAGTAGGATTATCAGTTTCTAATCAGGCACAAATGCAGGCAGTACCATGGTCACAGATTGATTATCTGGGAATAGGCCCGATCTTTCCCACTTCATCTAAAGGTGATGCGGCACCTGTGTTAGGTGTGCAACAGTTGCAACAGCTTGTTTGCACCAAGCACCGTCCGGCTGTTGCTATTGGTGGTATTAATGGCGGTAATGTTGAGTCTGTGCTGCACACTGGAGTAGAAGGTGTGGCGGTAATTTCGGCTATTTGTGGACAGCCTGATGTTGGACAGGCAACACAACAGTTGCTCAGAAAAATCAGCCATGCACGGGCTGGAAATTAAACATCTATGCTGATTGATCAGCGTTGTCAGCACAATATTGCATGCAATTTTTTAATTAAAAAGCACAATAGTGGCTGGAAGACTTGAAAAATCAAACATAATGTGTATAATTATCCGATTAAAAATATCCGTTTTAAGAGGTACAGGCACAACCCCTGTGCCCGCCAACCGAGGAAGATAAGATGAATAACAGCATTCAACCTAATTACCATGACATTACTGTGACCTGCTCTTGCGGTAATTCCTTTGTAACCAAATCAGCAATGGAAAAAGATACTTTCAATATCGAAGTATGCTCTGCATGTCACCCTTTCTACACAGGTAAACAGAAAATTGTTGACTCTACCGGTCGTGTGGATAAATTCAATCAGAAATATGGCAATATGTTCAAACGTTAATATTCGTTTGCAATATCAAGCCTTAAAAAAGACTGCTTTAACAGCAGTCTTTTTTTATTTGATCTGAAATAGTGAACAACGATTATTCCTAGCAGAAAAATTAAATTGTAGTTAGATTAATTAGCCAGCAAAAGATTCTATATAAATATTAAGTTTATCGATAAATTATCATTAGCAACTGATGAATTTTTTCTTTAGAGAAAAATAAAAACAAAAAAGATATCGATTTGTTAGATATTGAAATTTC
The DNA here is from genome assembly GCA_000725195.1 of Snodgrassella alvi SCGC AB-598-O02. Taxonomy (GTDB): domain Bacteria; phylum Pseudomonadota; class Gammaproteobacteria; order Burkholderiales; family Neisseriaceae; genus Snodgrassella; species Snodgrassella alvi_G. Next base: position 33,705 of record JAIL01000257.1, on the reverse strand, counting down.
TTATAGGAAATATGATTATGAAATACTCAGCGAATATGCCACTTTATAAATACGAATTATCAAAGAAATAAAAGCCATCATTGACCAATGACTATGCTCTGCTGCATCTAATTTAATATATGAACATTATTCTTGTTCGCGGTTATGATTGATAACCTGATTAGTTAACAACCATAACCAGCTCACTAATACAAATGGCAGTGTTAATACGGGTATAGCATAAGGTTTCAGTATGGTAACCAATGCGGCCTGCGTAAAAACAGTAAGTATAATACCTAGCAGGATGTAAATAACTATTTTGGTATCCTGTTTACCACTAAAAGTAACTAGGGTAATGGCAGTCAGTACGGCATTAAAAGAATACAGTCCTAAAGAAACGACTTGGATTTGGGCTCCATACAGCAGGGCAATAACAATTGCTATTGCAGAAGCCACAAATGCATAAATAGTGATTTTTACTGAATTTACTGCCAAACCGATTAGAAAAAATACACCAGCCAGTATGCTGTTAAATAAAAATACCTCAGCAATACCAAGGATGCTGTCAGGAAAGATAAATATCGGGCTAAAATGGCTGACTGAGGGTACTATTTCGTTTGAAACCGTTAGATTAAGGGCAGATAGAGAGGGTGTGGCCAGCAAAAATAGCCAGGTGAGCAAAATAAACGGGATGGTCAGGCAGGGAAGATACCACTGCTGCAATATGGTGCTGAATGCTTGTGTAATAAATACCGATAAACATGCCGCCAGCACGATACAACTCCACAGATACAGTGAATTTTCACAGAAAGTAGGTAGTGCAATACCGATTAAACAGGCATTAAAACCATATATCCCCTGTTGCCATGCCTTACGATTAAGCCGATAAATATACGCAGTCAGATTGGCACAAATCACCGATACCAAACTGGCTAAGCCAAGCTGCGGTTTGCCGGCAGCATAGCCACCAGTCAGAACACCCGCAAAAAAAATTAGTCCAGATAAAGCATTGTTCTGTAACATGACCTGACCATAGCTGCGTAACCCTACATCAATAAACTGACAGGTCAAATGAGTTTTGATGAGTTGATGCCAACGCTGGTTAATCGAGAGCCGCACCATTTATTTTCTCCTTGAGCTTTTATTCTATGTCATCATCAGGCTGCGGTAACATAACTTCGTTATAATAATGGAGTAGTTATAAGAAGTTCAATAATTGTTTACTGCCATTGAATTAGTAATTTAGTTTCATTGTTTGAATTCATTCAAATGTATCTGGGCAGGAAATAGAATATTTTGTATCAATATGCTTATATTCATTTGTATGCATACGAAATCGAGTAATAGATGATTAATGAAAATTAATCAGTCACATTTTATGTATGATTATCATTTTTAGCAGGAAAACACTATGCAACCACAGTTTAATTCTGTTGGCTCACCATTCTTTTACGGGGTATTTATTACCATCGTAATTATAATGATTGCGATTGATATGCTTACCTTAAAAAAAGAAGGCGCGCATCGGGTGAGCAGTCGGGAGGCGCTGCTGTGGACCATTGTCTGGATATCGGTCTCCTTAGGATTTGCTGTATGGCTATATTTTGAGCTACTGCATAATCCCGCTGCTGGTCATGATATAGCTATAGACTCAGTAATGGATTTTCTGACCGGCTATGTTTTGGAAAAATCGCTGTCAGTAGATAATATTTTTGTTTTTGTCCTGATTTTTAGCTATTTCAAAGTACCGGCGGAATATCAGCATCGGGTACTGCTTTTTGGTGTACTGGGGGCAATTGTATTGCGCGCCATAATGGTGGTACTGGGTGCCGTACTGGTGAGCCGTTTTAGTTGGGTATTATATCTGTTTGGAGTATTTCTGCTGTACAGTGGTATTAAGCTTATGCTACCGGAAAAAGAAAACCACAAAGGGCTGGTAGAGAACCCATTAATAAAATGGCTGCATAATCATTTCCCTGTCAGTGATCATCTAAATCAGGAAAAATTTTTTACTATAGACAATGGTCACCGTTTAGCCACTCCTTTGTTATTAACTTTAATAGTTATTGAATTAAGTGATGTGGTTTTCGCGGTTGACAGTATACCTGCGGTTTTTGCGGTTACTACCGATCCGTTTATAGTGTTTACATCAAATATCTTTGCTGTATTAGGACTGCGAGCCATGTATTTTTTATTGGCTAATGTGGTGGAAAAATTTGTTTATCTGAAATACGGTCTGGCGGTTGTGTTAAGCTTTATCGGTGCCAAAATGTTGGTAGTGAAGTGGTGGCATATCCCGTCATGGGCATCATTGGTCGTTGTTTTCTCGGCCTTATTGCTGGCGATGTTAGCCTCATGGTGGAAAAATAAACAGTAATCAGTCTGAGTTGGTACTGGATTTCAATACAATAACCCGGTAGTTTTACTCATATAGGTTCAGTGAGATATGGGTTATACCGGGTTGTTCTGCAAGTAAACTGAGTAATCAATTTAATTTATCAATAATTTCACTTACTCGCGCCACATAAATTTTTACTGTTTCAATATCGCCACGCGGAATTTCATTAACGCTTGCATCTGCCGGAGTTTGTACTAAAGCACCTGCAGAACCACCTAATGTATTTACATCATTGCGATCTGCCTCTTTGGTATTAGCTGGTAATAACCCTAGACTAACCCAGATTCCGCCATGCTGCGAAGCCAGAGTTTGCATCCAGATGAGTGTTACCTGTTTGTCACCATTCATGCTGGAGCTATTCGAAAAACCACCAAATACTTTATTCTGCCAGCCTCTTTGTGCCCATATGGATGATGTAGCATCGGCAAATTTTTTAAATTGCCAAGGAACATTACCCATATAGGTTGGTGCTGCAAAAATAATTCCTTTGGCTTCATTAAGCTGTTGCCACTGATCTTCATCCAGATCACCATTTGCATCAATTTCTACTAATACCGCATCAGTATCAGCCGCTGCAGCTTCGGCAATTTTAAGGGTATGTCCGTAGCCGGAAAAAACAACAATTGCTAGTTTACTCATATATTTATTCCTCTGTCAGAGATGGTAAACCAGATAATAAGTAATGGATGAGATGCTGACAAGCTAATTTTACTGCAACATAAAAAGGTTGCTTCTTAAAGCCTGTTTTATAAACAGAAATTATCTATATAACATAATACTATGATAAAATTAGGCGAAAGAGTAGGCAAGGATAAAATCATACTTACATTCATTTTGATTAGTTTAGCTGCAAAATATCGGTGTTGACATTAATTTGCCGAATCAGTCAGCCATTCATCAAAAGGTAATATATTTTGCTTGTATAGTCTTCTCACCATTTTGGCGATAATCCTGTTTATCGACATAGGGAAGTTAAATCTTTGTTGATTGCGAATAATTTTATAGATCGAAAGTAATATAACTAATTTACTAACAGCGCAGGAGAAAATATGAGTATTCAGCAGCACAAGGTTACAGAAATATTGCACACATTACCAGATGATATCGTTTTGGTTGCAGAAGAAATTGATTATCTGGATTGCCAGAAAACAGTAATTCCTAAAAATATTACTGCATATGATGCCTATAAAAAAATGACCAGTCAGCAGCCTAAATGGTTAGAAATACTGTTTACCCTCAGGGATCATATAGTAAAACTGGCTGGGGTGAGGACTATAAAAGGTTTTGCTGAATTGAATGAAGTAAAAAATGCTGATGGTAGTCCTGATACAGTGCATTTTTTTACTATACGTGAAAATAGCCCAGATAAATTAACGCTTACTGTGGAGGATTCCCATTTAGATGTTTGTCTATGTATGCGTATTGTTGCGGAAGACAATACGGATAAAAATACGCTGTATTTAGTTGCATCAGTAAAAAATCATAATTTTTTTGGAAAACTGTATATGTGTCCTGTGGCGCGACTGCATCCCATTATTGTGAAAAAACTATTTACCAATATCGTGTAAAAAATAAATGCAATGACTCATTAAATAAAAATTTAGCTACTGACAACCTATAAAAATTAATCATAAGACATAATCAAAATAGATTGTTGATATTTTTTATTATTTTATTATTTTACTATTCAATAATTTATTACAAATACATATCAATATAGACCTACAAAAAAATGCATCCTTTTTGGCTTTCCGGACGAGGATAAATAGCACAATCGCTGGAAAGGTAATAGCACCGACAAGCATTACGTTTCAGGGCTACGTATTCAATAATCATGGTTTGTTTTTCGTACAATTTCCCATTGAAACAATTTTTGTTGTCAGGCTCAACTGGTAAATATCTACCAAATATAAATGCCTGTGGCTAGAGTGAAATAATTCTGTATTTTTGTGCTAAATATGGCTAAATTATTAAATTTAATAAATATTTTGCGGTAAAGTATCTTGGTGTGAATAACTGATGCTGTGATAACAGCCACAAAATATAAACAAAATTACAGGAGCCAGTATGTTAGCCGTCATTGCTGCACCCACCAGTCAGGATTTTGCTAATCCACGTCTTAGTCAGGACTATACCCAGCCACAGTTTCTGTCACAAAGCGAACAATTGGTGAAATGCTGTCGCCAGCTTGATTTACACCAGCTGGAAGAAGTTATGCACATTAGTGAGCATCTGGCACAGATAACACAAAAACATTTTCATGACTGGCACCAGCCTTTTACACCGGAAAATGCTTTGCAGGCTATTTTTGCCTATAGTGGCAATATTTATAACAGTCTGAAAGTTAGTGAGTTGTCATTACATGAGCTTAATTTTATGCAAAAAGCAGTTTGTATTCTTTCTGGCTTATACGGCATATTACGACCACTTGATTTAATTCAACCCTATCGTTTGAGTATGAATATACGGCTGGAAAATCCAAAAGGGATCAATCTTTATCACTTCTGGCATGAAACTCTGACTGATTACCTCAATAAAACCGAAACAGATACTATTATTGATCTGGCCTTTAATAATTATTTTAAAGTTATTGATCAGGAAAAACTTCAGGCGCGTGTGATTAAACCAGTATTTCTAGATGAAAAAGCGGGCAAGTATATGAATGTCAATGCCTATGCTAAAGAAGCCATGGGTTTAATGACACGCTTTATCGTCCAAAATAAACTTGATTCAGCCAAAATGTTGCATGAATTTAATGAGCGTGGCTATCAGTTTATGGCTAATGAATCCAGTGATCATGAACTGGTGTTTAAACGTTCTGAAAAAACCGCACAACAATACCAGCATTAATCGAAAAACTGGCCGATAAATATAGACGTAACAAATGCGATTTATCTATGCATAAAAAAGTGGTAGTTGGTGTAAAATTCGGTACAATCGCCGCTTTACCCTAGCAGAGGTCTAAATATGTCAGAAGCAACACAAATTTGTCCACAATGCGCCAGTGAACAAAATTATTTTGATGGCACCTTCACAGTTTGTCTGGAGTGTGGTCATGAATGGGATGCGGATAGCGCGAATAGTTCAGAAGAGTTGGTGGTTAAAGACAGTAACGGTAATCTCCTTGCAAATGGTGATGATGTTATCCTGATTAAAGATCTTAAACTTAAAGGCAGCAGTTCTGTTCTGAAAAAAGGCGCTAAAGCTAAAGGTATTCGTTTGGTAGATGGTGACCATGAAATAGACTGCAAAATTGACGGTATAAAAATCATGCTTAAAGCATGTTTTGTTAAGAAGGCCTGATTAAATAGTCTCTATCAGTAAATAATGCATAATAAAATCCGTCTGCTGCATTATTGCTAGCAAACGGATTTTATCAATTAGAGTAGTTAAAAATTTATCCGCCCAATTATTGGTGAGCAGAAATTATTTTTTATCGTTTGAGAGACTTGGGTCAACAACGGCATAAACGCGGTTATCCAGATTTTCTGCGCTGATTTTCTGAATAATAACGTTTGCTAGTTCTGTGCGATGAATATGGCCATGTACCTCTTGCTGGTAATAACACTCTGCTTTACCCGTGATTTCGCCATTAAGCAAACCACCGGGACGCAAAATATTATAATTTAACGAACTGGTTTGCAGCCAAACCTCAGCGAGTGATTTTTCCCGCAGCGCTTGACCAAAAGCTTGTTTCGCCCGATCAGACATGGTAGTCCACGAATCACCGCAGCCCAGTGAAGTGACCAGTAGCATTTCTTTAATACCGATATCTTCTGCTGTATCAATAATCAGACGATGGGCATCGTAATGAACACTGGCGGAACCACCAAGAGTGGAAACAATCACTGTGTCAGTGCCAGCCAGCTCACAAATTTCCTTTATTTTGGCTTCATCAGTGGCATCACCAACTAATGTAATCACTCCTTGCTGGTTTAACTGTTTGGCAAAGTCAGCATTGCGCACCAGAGCAACACAGCGCCACTGAGATGGTTGTTGTAAGGCCAGTTGCAACACTTGATAGGCTGTGCCCATTTTGGGACTTACCCCAAACAGCAGTAAAGTTTTCATTCCATTCACCTCAGGCCTGTTTTACGCTTTGTGCCAAACTTCTGAATTTATCTAACTGATCGGCTTTTAACTGACGTTTTTCATCTCGTCCGACAAAAATCTTGAACATTGCCTCGCCGTTTTTATTCAGAAAAATAATTGAGGCAGTAGCCATCCGCATAAAATTACGTTCCACAAAAGCGATATGCAAGCAATTTTCCGCACGGATATGACCGCCTAAAGCGTGTTTGTGGCGCAAATTAAAATAACCAGCACCATGCTTGCCCACTGGCAATTCACCAGAAAATTCCGCAATAATGTCTGCTGTATGCACCAAAAAGGTAATATCACCCCAAGTTGTGACTTCTTGCCACACGGTCTCAAATTGACTACCATCAGTTATGATGGCATCTGGAATCGCAGAAATGACTTCTGTCATCGTGGCCTGATATTGTTGCGCTATCTGTTCCAATGTGCCTTCAGGATTAGTTTGCATAAAAGTTTTAAGATCTACTGATTGTTCAGACATCATCATTCCCTTAATTAAATTGTCTTAATTGAGCACCAAAAATTCACGACGCAGCAGCATGTGGATGGCCAGCTTTGCCGGACTTGTGCATTTGCATAATCATTTTTTCCTGTATTTTCAGATATTCAGGATTATTTAATTGTAATAATACTTGCTGTAAGGCTTGTAACAGATTACTAGACCAGAAACGACCGGAAGGTGTCAAACGTAAGCAGCGATTATCGTTTTCCAGCAGACCATTTTGTTGCCATTGTTCAATAAGAGGATCTAGCAATGCATTTTGATCCGTTAATGCCGGTAAATCAACTCTTCCTTTTTCAATACCAGCCTGTAACTGATGTAACCAATTACCCAGTAATGATTTACCTGTAAGCATCATCAGTGGCTTTTTGCCTTGTTTTAACTGAGCATAATATTCGGTCAGTTCACGGTGGAGCATGAAAGACTGACCGTTAAGTCTACCACCAGCGCCAGAGCCAAAAGCAAAAAAATCAACTCCCTGTTTAATCAATAAGTTGTATAAATTACGTTCACGGGTGGTTTTTGCCCAATGACTATTACTTAGCTGCATCCAACCACGCCGGTACAGGAAATTTTCCCCTTGCAAATAGAAATTACATTTATCTCTTACTGAGGGTAATTCCAGCTGCTTATTTTCCACGCGTTTGGCTAATGGTGTGCTCGACAATAGATTTAGAGCATATAGATCAACTCCGTCTAATGGCAAACTATCTGCCAACTCCAAATCTTTTTGCCAGCTTTGTGGTGTTTGTCCGGGCAAACCAAACATCAGATCACAAACCAGTGCTACGCTGTCTTTACGGGCAATGCGTTCAAACGTTTCAATAATCTGCTCACCAGTTGATATCCGTCCCAGTTTCTGACGAATAGCAGTATCAAATGTCTGAATGCCAATTGAAAAGCGATTAGCACCCGCATCAATATAACTGTCTGTTCTTGCCTCATCGAAGTCAGTAATACGTCCCTCAATGGTGATCTCACAGTCTGGCGCCAGTGGTAAAGACTGTTTCAGCAAGGTAATCACTCGTCCGAGTTGACCGGCAGGCAGCGCAGACGGCGTACCACCACCAAAATACACTGCATGAATCGGCGCTGCCTGTAGGGCAGGGTTGTTCATTTCTAACTTAATTTCTGTTAGCAGTGATTCAATATATGCTTCAGTATCGGATTTGCGTAGCAGATTCTGGTAAAAACCACAAAACTGACAGTGAGTATCGCAAAAAGGAATATGAATATAAATGAGTCTTTTTTTGCCGGTTAGCGACGTTTGCTGCAAAAGCTGCCAGTTTTTTTCTATGTCTTCTGCTGCCAGAGGCATACTTGCCCGTAGTGGCATGACCGCCCATCTATTTTCAAAAGGCAGGTCGGAACCAGATGCATAAAAGCGGGTCAGATCCAATGATTTCATAGTTCAATGTACTTATAATAGCTGTAAGATTAAATAATAATTATTATCATACGGCAATAAAAATATTATATTTCAGTTCTGATAATATCTATTTTTTGATTAAAATCAATTAACATATTGGCACAAGCAAAATGCTAAATATGGTTAATCATTTAATGATATTATAACGTTAATTATAAATGAATAAGTTATGATGTTCTATAACTAATATTAATAATAAAACATATATTGCTGGTTTACTGTTGCGTTATTTAAAACTATTGTTAGCTCTGGAAAGATTTGAGTAATGGTTATTTATCAGGTTTTAGCCATAAGCAGCAATGATCAGTAAGGGGTAGAAAATGGATAACAAAAATCATTGACTGATAGTAACTTAGCTCTGTGGTAAGGAAATATCAAGTTAATAATTTATTATCCACTTACGTGTTTAAAAAATTATTGCAGTATTTAAATTTCTTGTCGGACTGATTATTGATTATAGAAAATAAACTTAACAAAATTATCCATTTATGGTTATTTAACAAATACTCAATAGTTTCTGTGCAATTAATATTAAATTGATTTATTCCACATTGAAATTAAATATTAGCATTGAAAAATGTAACAGCACTCTATTAATATTTCTTGATAAAAAAACAATTATATTACTTTTTTTGTAAATATTAAGCTGTATTAACATGTAGCGTTATCACTCCATATTTTTATAGGGGGTAATGATGACTTGTCCAGTAGATTGTATTGGTTGAATTATTTAAGTAATTTTTTTCAGGCAATAATCTATAAAAACTTTAAGCTTGTTCGAATTTTTATTCATGCTTGGATAAAGCAAACAGAATAACCATGTGTTGTCCTGCGTGTGCTGAGGGAGAATTTCTACCAGCTGATTATTGTGTAGTTCCTCCTGCACCGAAAAACGAAATAACTGCACAACTCCACAGCTATTGATGGCAAGACGTTTAGAAGCTTCAATACTGTCAAATACCTGTATTGAATTACTGTTAGCGGTATCTTTTAAAAAATCCATATTTGTGGTTGTCCACGGAAATTTTTTATTGTTCTGGCTGGAGCTGAAATTAATACATTGGTATCTGTGCAGATCTTCTGGGCATGTCGGCATGCCATGGTTAGTCAGATAAGTAGGGCTGGCATACAAACCTGTAGAAGTAGTCAGTAAATCTTTTTTAATGAGAAAAGATTCCATTTTGGTATCTTGTCGTATCAATCTTATTGATAAATCATAATGTTCTGCAACGAAATCTATATTTCGATTTGTGACGTAAAAATCCAGTTGCAGGTCAGGATATGTGGCTGAAAAATCAGCCAGACAGGGACTCATTTTGTAAATAAAAAAAGACTCCGGTACGCTAATTCGCAATTTACCGGCCACAGTATTTTTTTTTGTTGTAACAGAATGCGCCGCACTATTGAGCATATCCAGAATCTCTGCACATTTTTGATAATATATCTGGCCTTCTGGCGTTAACTTCACTTGTCGGGTATTGCGGGAAAATAAGTTAAATCCGATTCTTTTTTCCAGTCGTCTGATCGAACGGCTTACCGCGGCAGGGGTAATATTTAAGTATTCAGCTGTTGTTGAAAAATTTTCATTTTCAGCTGCCACCAGAAACAATTCCAAACTGGCAATATGCATGCTTTTTAATGGCTTTTTCATCTAATTTTCTTTGCTGGTAATCTAAGCTTGGTCAATATGGTTTATTAATACTTTCATTGGTGATAAGTGTAATGATTAATTTTTAAATTAATAATATTGTCATGTATCTGAGTGATGAAGGCTTAGTCTACCAAAGTTCAGCGATGATTAAATCTGTTGTCGTTCTTTCAATTGTATTGCAGTTTGCCTTTTATATTGGCTTACAGCTTTTTTCAGGGCTGCGCATGAGCAGATTATTTAATATCAACGCAATGATGACCAGTAACGCGCCAGTAATTTCTATGGTTGAAATGGTATGCCCCTGATAGATACCGATTACATAAGAAATAACCGGGACCAGATTGACAAACAGAATTCCATTAATGGCTCCTAATCCATTGATACCGGCATTCCAGCTAATAATTACCAAAGTTGTCACTACTAGTATCAGTATATCCAGCCAGCTTGCAGATAATGCCGGTATGGAAGGTGAATGAGCCAGATCCAGACAGGAGGCGAATATTGTAATGGTAATAATGCTGATCATTCCAAGTGAAGAACTGAGAGCCGTGACTCTTAATACACTCCAGTGGTGTTTTCTAATCAGTGTATTAGCAAAATAAGTATAAATTACCCAACAGGTAGTTGCCGCCAACAACAATAAATCACCGCCAAAGCTGGCAGAAGCAACCAGATGACTAAAATTACCATTGGTGATAACCAACACAATACCAATAAAAGCCAATGCAGCGCAGATAATGGTTTTGATATGAGGAAGTTGTCGATTAATTAGTGACGATAACATTATTGACAACATGGGCATTAACGCCAGAATAATGGTGGCATGTTCAGCTGAAGAAAAACCAATACCGATAAAGGTAAGAAAATTCAGACCGGCAAAACCGACGGTACCAAAAAACCATAATTGCCCGGTTTTTCCTTCTGTGCGATAGCTTTTTTTACCTTCTACCGCTAATAAAACCAGACTACCTAAAATGGCTCCGAGCACATAGCGTATTAAGGTCAGGTAGTAGCCGTCTATACCAGAGGATACGGCGTGTTTTGACGCGGGATACATAATTCCCCAGCCAAATACGGTGATCAACAGGTACAGCGTATATCGATAGTTTTCTGCGCGCCAATGCTTCAATTTTTTGCCTCACGATATTCGTAAAATTATTCTTTTGAATATAATTTTAAGGCGGACAAAAATCATTATAGTGGCGGTAATATCATTTATTACGTCGTGTAATAAATGGTGTTGAATTCATATTGACTCAAACTTAATTTGAAAGTCAAATTTAATCGACCTTGTTATTGTGAAATTATATCTATTTTCATGAGTTAAAGTGAGTAGTGGCCAGAACCAGCAATAGTATTTAGTGTTAGAATAATTATAAAAATTTAAATGATTGAGTTTTATATTAAATATGTTGTCAGCATTTGTGTATAACTATATGCCGACTAAAATGCAATTATTATTTTGTCGATTTTGATTGCCACTTTAGTTGTGTCGTGCTGACAAAATAAGCTTAGATTTTGAAAGAAATTTTTAATTAATAATGGATATGAATAAAGACATCATTTAGTATATCAATACCACTAATTATAAGAAAATCGTTTTAACTATCTGCATTGCAATTTTGGTGGTGATAGCTTTATTTCTATATAACTGGCTTCGGTTTGATCAAGGTTGTAATCCAATGCACCTATTCCAATAGAATGCATGAAATTCACCGGTATTTATTAAATTTACTGTCTATAATTTAATCTGAGAGTTAAATATAATCTACTTACTGAGCTTTTCATCAATGTTTAGCAAAGCCAGTATAACCCTTTTATGCAGCAACAATTTAAGTTTCCCAAGGTAATTATTCATGATTAAAAGATCCTGGCCGATTTTTTTAATTTTTATTTCGATGATTTCGGTTCAAGCAAGTGCTTCGATGGCCAAGTATCTCTTTCCGCTGCTTGGACCGGCAGCGATGACCGCATGGCGTTTATTTTTTTCCGCAAGTTTATTGGCATTTATTTTTAAACCCTGGCGTAAACCTATTACCAAACTGGCTATTAAGTATATTGTTTTGTATGGCATTGCCTTGGGGTGTATGAATTTGTCTTTTTATAATGCTATATCACGTATTCCTCTAGGCATTGCTGTGGCTCTTGAATTAACTGGTCCGATTATGGTTGCCATGTTTTCGGGTCGACGTTTAATTGATTTTATTTGCCTAGGTATTGCGATAACGGGGTTAGTGATGCTCCTGCCACTTCGTCAGGCTTCGAGTGATTTAGATCCCGTTGGTATTTTATTGGCTTTAAATGCAGGTTTTTGTTGGGCTGGTTATATTTTGTGTGGACGTAAAGCCGGTGAACTTTATGGTGCTTCAAGCGTAGCTGTCGGTTCGATCATTGCCACGTTAATATTATTTCCTATTGGCGTTTGGCAGGGTGGCAGCAATATGTTTTCTATAGAAATTGTGCCATTAGTATTTATTGTTTCATTATTAGGCTCAGTCATTCCGCACGGATTGGATATGGTTGCTTTACCGCGAATACCAGCGCAAACATTTAGTACTTTAATGAGTTTGTCGCCTGTTTTTGCAGCACTTTCCGGATTAATCTTTTTGCATGAGCAATTAACTCACTATCAATGGTTAGCGATCATTTTTATTATTATCTCTTCAATAGGTACGGTATTGTCTATGCACAAATCAACCAGAATTAAAGTAGAGAATCAACAAAATTAAGCATAATGGTGTACCAGCCGTGGGTGAGGGTCAGTAAACGAGTATCAGAAAATCAATTGCAGATGTTAGTAATTTTAGCTGACCCTTTTAATTCACTTTTCTTGCTTTATTAAGCAGGTAAATTCTTACCATACGCCATTAGAATTTTCATTTTTATAAGTGTTGAATGGATTTATCGGTCATGTGATGACCGGAAAATGGCACAGCACTACGGGTAATGACTTATCCACTGTGAATGCTAAAGCGTCATGGAAAGCTGTAGCTGTAATGACAGCATCTTTCCTTATCATGGATCAGCCACAAATAACTTTTAATTGATTTAGTTGCATGGTGGCGTGTTTTAATGTCACCTTTTATTTTATTAGCTTAACTTTATTACGCTTTAAATCAACACTCAATAGGTTGCATAACAGGTTTTATCTGGGAAACAATAATTGAAATTTTACCGATAAATATTATTGAGATTATAGAATAAAAAATCAGTTCTACTTTGAAAAGCAGAACCGACTTGATTAATGATATGCTTCAAATTAAAAAAAGTTTTACTCTACTGTCACCGATTTAGCCAGATTTCGCGGTTTATCCACATCAGTGCCACGAGCTAATGCAGTATGGTAGGCCAGTAGCTGCACCGGTATGGTGTGTACGATTGGAGAGAGTACGCCCATATGACGCGGGGTACGGATAACGTGCACGCTTTCATCTGCTGTGAATTCGCTGTCCAGATCAGTGAAGACGAACAGTTCGCCACCACGAGCCGCCACTTCCTGCATATTGGCTTTAACCTTTTCCAACAGGCTATCATTAGGTGCAATGACGACTACAGGCATGTTCTGGTCTACCAGTGCCAGTGGACCATGTTTGAGTTCGCCGGCAGGATAAGCTTCGGCATGAATATAGGTAATTTCTTTAAGTTTGAGTGCGCCTTCGAGAGCAATCGGGTAGTGAATGCCGCGGCCTAGAAAAAGGGCGTTGTTTTTAGCAGCAAACTGGTTTGCCCAGCTGGCGATCTGCGGTTCAAGATTCAGTACATGTTGTATGCTACCGGGCAGCAAGCGCAGCTCGCTGGTGTATTGTTCTTCCGCTTCGGAAGTCACCAGTCCGCGCATTTTTCCAAGGGTTACGGCCAGTCCAAACAGAGCAACCAGCTGAGTAGTGAATGCTTTGGTAGAGGCTACGCCAATTTCGGCGCCAGCACGGGTATACAGTACTAGTTCGCTTTCGCGCGGTAGAGAAGACTCCATCACATTACATATGGATAGGCTATGTTGCATGCCTAGTGACTGGGCATATTTGAGCGCTTCCATGGTGTCGAGGGTTTCGCCGGACTGGGAGATGGTAATGATCAGTTGTTCGGGGTCGGCAATTACTTTGCGATAACGGTATTCGCTGGCAATTTCAACATCGGTATGGATCTGGGCAATGGCTTCAAGCCAGTAGCGTGCAGTCAGAGCAGCATAATAGGACGTGCCGCAGGCAAGTATTTTAATGCTGCGGATGCGTTCGAAAATACCGGCTGCTTTGGTACCAAAGTTTTCCGGCTCAAAGCCTCCTACCAGAAACACTTCGGCAGTATCGGTGATGGCCTTGGGTTGTTCATGGATTTCTTTTTGCATAAAGTGGCTATACAGACCCAGTTCAAGCGAAGCTAATGACAGTTCTGACATTTTGATCTCACGTTTGGCCGGTTGATCATATTTGTCAAGCAGAATGTCAATTCCCTGAGTTGAGAGCTGGGCAATATCGCCATCTTCAAGAAAGACAACGCGACGGGTATGGGCGATAACAGCGGATACATCGGAAGCAATAAAGCTTTCATTTTCTCCCAGTGCCACTAATAAGGGGCAGCCCATGCGTGCAGCTACAAGTTTGTCAGGATTGTCTTTGGCGATGACACCAATGGCATAGGCGCCCTGAAAGCGTCGGCATGCGGTCTGTACCGCCTGAAATAGGTTGCCAGCACTGGCATGGGTGTATTCGTAATGGATGCTGTGAGCGATAACTTCGGTATCGGTTTGAGAGGCGAATTCATAGCCCAATGCCTGTAAACGGCTGCGTTCAGTTTCGAAGTTTTCGATTATGCCATTATGGACGATGGCAATCATTTCATTGGAGATATGTGGGTGAGCGTTAGGTTCAGTCACCCCTCCATGGGTTGCCCAGCGAGTATGGCCGATGCCAAGGCTACCTTTAAGTCCAGCGGCCTGAGCGGCTTCTTCCATAAATTTGACACGACCAACTCGACGCACACGTTCAAAACCATTTGGTGTCCATATGGCGATGCCAGAAGAGTCATAACCACGATACTCCAGCCGTTCAAGTCCACTGGTAAGAAATTCTACTACGTTATCCTGCGCGCGGATGGCGCCGACTATGCCACACATGCTATGTCCTTTAATTATGCTGCTAGTCTTGATCTGTTTAATAGGTTTGACATATGCGTTGTTAAGAGCGCTAAATATGCCACTTAATCAAGGTTGTCAATTCATTGTGCAGACCAACGCACTTAATGATGCCATTTTGATTCTGAAAGGGCAATTGTAATGGAAAAAGTTGTTTTGCACAGTAACGATTGGTATGTACTTGTTATCAGACCTGTGCAAAAAGAATTAAACTAAAAGGATGGTGGATTATGCTCGGCTGTAGCTGAGCAAATGGTTGTATGGATTTGAACGATTAGGTTATACATCATCAGCATCACTTCAGCTATTTGTTATTGGCTGAATGGGAATGGTTTTAACTGGGTTGGTGGCCGCGCGATAAATTTTTTTCAGTCCCGGCGGGCAGACAAAACAATCGCTACAACTTCCTTGGCTGCAATCATTGTCATTAATATTTAATTGCTGAATAACGCCTTTTTTCAGCCAGAAGGCCAATATTTGCTCCATAGCACTCTCCTGTATGTGGAAATGACGCGCTAAGTCTTGCAAATTTGCCTGACCTCTGTTGAAAAGGTAGTCTCGGATGGCGGTAATGAGCATGGGGGTTGGGTTCCTGTACCTCAATATGATCAATAATCGGTAGTTGATTGTTTTAATGATTCTGACCATTCAGATGGTGATAAAGATATGGAGATCACTATCTGAATGGGTAAATTCTGGGTAAATACCAGTTAAATTTCTGTGTTAATGACAGCATTTTTCTGAATTGTTGTGTCGGCTGGTGCGCGGTAATTGTTGCTGACGCGGTCCAATGATTTTCATTAAGGCCGTAATAAAGATAAACAATAAAATAATCAGACCAATAAAATACAGGGCAGTTTTTTGGTGACCTAACAGATGAAACTGGTAATAAAAGGTGGCGCAGCTCCAGCCGATAAAAAATGTCCAGCTAGCGACAAACAGCATCCAGCGCCAACCGGTTTCACGATAGATGGTTCCCAGTGCTGCAGCACAGGGTGTGTAAAGCAGAATAAATATCAGATAAGCCATGGCTGCATAGCTATTGGCAAATGAGTTTTCTAGTTTGGATACAGTGCCTGAGGTAATGTCCAGTTCTTGTTGTACGGTGGATAGGTTTTGATTAACAGCACTTAATCCCAACGGATCCAGAAAGGAATCAGCCATTTTCTCCAGATTTTCTGGAATGGTTTTGAACGCTTTAGCTATACCGGTACTGAGGCTGAATGGTTCATTATCACTGTTATCTGCTTCCATTGAGTACAGAGAGTTGAGTGTGGCAATTACGGCTTCTTTGGCAAATATACCGGTAAAAATGCCTACGGTGGCCGGCCAGTTTTTTTCTTCGATACCCATTGGTTCAAACAGAGGGGTGATTTTCTGGCTGGTTACGGCCAGTACGGATTGTTCGCTGTTATTATGACCAAAGGATGCGTCTGTACCAATTGAATTAAGCAGACTAAGTACGGTAACCATCAGGACAATAGCCTGACCGGCCCGAAAGATAAAGCCTTTTAGTCTTGACCATGTCAGATATAACATACCACGCAAGGTAGGTAGGCGGTAAGCGGGCATTTCCATGATAAATGGTGTGATGGCACCGGGTAGCAGGGTATGTTTAAGTATTAATCCAGTAACTATAGCAACGATGATGCCAAGCAGATACAAGCTAAATACGACTGTGGCTGCATTGTGCGGAAAAAAGATGGTGGCAAACAAGGTGTAAACCGGTAGTCGGGCGCCACATGACATAAAGGGGATCATGCAGATGGACATCAGCCGATCACGGGTTGATTCTAAGGTACGTGTGCCCATGATGGCGGGTACACCACAGCCAAAACCGACCAGCATAGGGACAAAGGCTTTGCCGGGCAGTCCAATCGCGCGCATTCCCCGATCAACAACCATAGCGGCGCGAGCCAGATAACCGGAATCTTCCAGAAAGGAAAGACACAGAAACATGGCGGCAATAACGGGAATAAAGGTGGCGACTGTCTGAATCCCACTCCCAATGCCATTGGCCAGTATGGCTGTCAGCCATGTGGGTGCCTGTATATTGCTTAGCAGATGAGTTAAACCATCAACAAAAATCGTTCCAAATAATATATCGAAAAAGTCGGTAAATACGGAACCAAATTTAACTGCCAACATAAACATCAGATACATGATGAGCAGAAAACAGGGAATACCGCTAAATCGCCCCAGAGTGATGCGATCTATTTTGTCGGTAAGAGACGGGTTGGCTTCACGCGGTTTTTCGATAACCCGACGACAGAGTTGGTCAATCGCATCATAACGGGCACTGGCCAGCGCCACATCTATTTCATGATTACACCATGCCGATAATTCGTTGCGACACTGTTGCAGGGTATTATTTTCGGTTGTACTCAGCTCAGTAGTTTCGGGGTTAAGCAGCAATTCGATCAAAGACCATTGATCCAGCTGATGGATAAAGCTGTCAGCAGGCAGTGTGGCTAAATACCGGTTAAGGATGGCTTTCTGCTGGCTACCCAGAGTGGCCAGTAATGGTGCTGGCTTTGTTGGCGCATTAATTGCATCTGTTAATACTTGGTTTAATGTACCCAGACCTTGTTTTTTGGCAGCAGAAACGGCGACTACGGGACAATCAAGCTGTCTGGATAATAGGTCGATGTTGATCTGTTCACCCAGATTTTTTAACTCATCCATCATGTTCAATACAATCAGCATTGGTCGCTGCAGATCCAGTAGCTGAAAAGTCAGATATAAGCTGCGTTGCAGATTGGTGGCATCGATGATGTTAACGATAAGGGTATCCGGTTCGTTGAGTATAAACTGGCGCGCAATATGCTCATCCTCTGAAGTATCGATATTCAGATTTTCAATGGCATAGTTACCCGGTAAGTCTACGATATCAATCGTTTGATTATTAATCTTAATGCTGCCGGTTTTGCGTTCTACCGTTACTCCCGGCCAATTGCCAACATGTTGGCGGGCACCGGTTAAGGCATTGAATAACGTACTTTTACCACAATTCGGATTGCCAATTAATGCTATTTTCATTACGGAGCTTTCACTACGCTGATTGCCTGAGCTTCTTTACGACGCAAACATAAATAATAGCCACGCGTTCTGATTTCAAGCGGATCTCCCAGTGGAGCTGTGCGAATTACGGTAACTTCGCTACCCGGAGTAACCCCCATTGCCAGTAGCCGGCACCGAAATTGCTGTGATTCAGGCAGTAAAGAGGTAATAACGGCTTTCTGTCCGAGTGGTAGTTTATCCAGAGTTAGTTCTGACACTGTATTAACTTTCTCTAACTGGAGATGATTTTATTTTTATTGGGAATCATTTCTATTTAATATGATATTTGTTTTACCTGTTAAGGTCAATATCATATTAACTAAAAATGGTGATTTACTGTTTTGTCATGTGAATGACTTAGGTAATTATCATTTTGCATCGTCAGTGATAGGCTGGTTTTGATATATATCTAATAATAGAAAGCTAATTAGTTATAGGTAAGCTATTTTCTCCACATATGGGAAATGTAATAAATTGATAAATTTAAATAATTTACCATTAAAACAGATAGATTGAGAATAGTAGCAGGGCTAGTTTGATCGTTTATTTTTGTTAACTTTTCTCATGTCGGATAGTTAAGACAACTTTGTTCTTTAAAAGTTAATTGATGTGCCCGATTATCGTATTCGGTTGGCATGGGCTTAGGGTATTTGAATTGGTCGCAACGAGTGAATCTATAAATAAAAAAATTGTAGGCTGGTTTAAGTTATTTAGGAAAGTTTTGCAATCATGGTTAGTGTTAAAAATACCATTTCAGCAGAATGACATTGCTGATACCAAATTCAATTTATTGTCTAATAATATTTAGCTGACAGCTAAACCGATAGGGTGATTTGGCCGCCTATATTGCTAAGAGACAGCAAAGCGGCCTTTGGATATTATTTTTTGGTTTTGGTTTTTTCTGGACGTATCCAGTCAGAAACAGTTTTCTGGCGACTGCGTGCCACAGTCAGCTGATCCGGTGGGCAGTCACGAGTGATGGTGCTGCCTGCTCCGGTAGTGGCGCGGTCTCCTATGGTGAGTGGTGCTACCAGCATATTACCGGAACCAATGCGTACTTCATTACCTATTTGTGTACGGTGTTTATTTACGCCATCATAGTTACAAGTGACGGTGCCGGCGCCGATATTGCTGTGTTTGCCAATAGAGGTATCGCCCAGATAAGTCAGATGATTGGCCTTGCTGCCGGTACCCATGGTGGTATTTTTCACTTCGACAAAGTTACCAATGTGAACTTCATCGCCAATCTGGGATTGTGGACGTAAACGTGCAAAAGGTCCAATTTTGGCATGACTGCCAATACTACAGTTTTCCAGATGTGAAAAGGGCAGAATGGTGGTGCCGGAACCGATAATAACATTTTTGATAACGCAATTGGCACCAATGGTTACATTATCTCCCAGCTCTATATGACCTTCCAGTACGACATTAATGTCGATAATAACATCCTGTCCATGCCGGATTTTTCCACGCAGATCAAAGCGAGCCGGATCGCGTAAGGTAACGCCGGCAGCCAGTAATGCTGTTGCTTGTTGTTGTTGCAGGATGCGTTCTAATTGTGCTAATTGAGCTTTATTATTTACGCCGGCAGCTAAATAGGATGCACGTACCTGCAAAGGATGTACAGGTATTTGATCTTGTTGCGCTAATGCAATCACATCAGTCAGATAGTATTCTTGCTGGGCATTATCATTTTGTAAGGCATTAAGCCAATTTATTAGTTTATGGTTTGGCAACACAAAAATGCCAGTGTTGATTTCGTTGATGAGCTTTTCTTTGTCTGTTGCGTCTTTTTCTTCAACAATGGCTACTACATTACCATCCTGACGAATAATACGCCCATAGCCGGTAGGGTTGTCGAGTACATCAGTCAGTAAGCCGACATCGTCGTCGGCGACACTGAGTAAATCCAGTAAGGTTTGCTGATCAATCAGGGGAACATCACCATACAAAACCAATGTTCGTCCTTGATTAGCCAGATGGGGTAGTGCCATTTTGACCGCGTGACCGGTACCAAGCTGCTCAGTTTGTTCTACCCAGTTCACATTAGCGCAAATTTTTTCACGTACACACTCTTTGCCATGTCCAATCACAACGCTGATATTGTCGGGATGGAGGCTTTCAGCAGTATGAATAACTCTTTTAAGCATACTCATTCCACCAATTTCGTGGAGTACTTTTGGTAGAGAGGAGTACATGCGGGTGCCTTTGCCGGCGGCAAGGATAACGATATTAAGTTCTGATGTTGACATAAATTAGATTGGATAAGATTTTAAAACAGGTTGCCGGAACTTTAGACAATTCCGGCAACCTGAAACATTCATAGTATTTTGGTTTTACTCATGGAAACCATTATTCATTGCTTTCCCACTTGGTATTAGCAGGTAATTTTTCATTAACGTCACCAACTGTTGGTTTCATGGCATGCGGTTCCGGACGCAATTTGTTATAACGCATGTTATTTGAATAAGTACCATCCTGATAAACTACTCGAGTTCCCGGCTCATATTTCTGACGCAATTTGGTTTGCCCGCTGGCATCCTGATAAGTTTCCCATGCACATCCACTAAGAGCCAGTAAACCACAGACAAAACAGATTCCAGCACGCATAGTGTCACCCTTTTCGTTTTCATGTTGTATATGTTTATTGTAGTGAATTTAGGTGGTGACGTACAGGAATTTACAGCAAAACCGAGCCAATTTTTGCCAGTGCCGGCATATTGGCTACGGCGACATCAATGCCTGTCTGAGGATAAGTATGTTGTCCAAACCATACGGTACGCATGCCCAATGTTTTTGCTGTTTGCAGGTTAGCCAGACTGTCATCCACCATAATGCATTGACTGGGATGAATGGCCAGTTGCCTGCATACAGTCTGGTAAGCTCGCGGATGAGGTTTGTAGTGGTAGTTAATATTATCAATACCAATCAGCTGTTGAAAATATGCTTGCAACTGCATTGCCTGAATAAGTGCCTGTACATAATGTATTGGTCCGTTGGATAACACAATTTTTTTACCGGGTAATGCAGGTAAGGTCTGATGCAGGTTAGACATAGGTTTGAGCTGTGACAAGATTAATTCCAGCGGATGGCTGGCAAGCAGAAAGTCCTGAATATCGATTTGCGGGTGATGCAGTTTGAGTCCGGCCAGCGTAGCGCCATATTGTTGCCAGTATCGTTGTCGCAGTGCAGAAGCAGCTGTATGATTTAATTGTAGGTGTTCAGCCAGATAAGCTGTCATATGGTGGTTGATAATGGCAAAAATGCCTGCATCGGCGTGATGCAAAGTGTTATCTAAATCAAATAACCAATAATGAGAAGTCATTGTTGTTGATACTATAAAGCGCAATTATTAGCCAAAGAGGCGAAAATTTCTATGCTAATCAAACAGAATCCATTGTTGTTATGAAATTAATATAACGGATATCTATAGTGAATTTGTTTAAATATGCATATTAACATGAAGTATTGCTTATTTCGGTTTCAGATTTATTGATTTGATAGTTGTCTACCGAAAAGTAAGTTTGGCTAACAAATATTCAAGTTATCCTGTTTACTTGAGGATTTTCTGGCAGCCTGAATGGTCATTTCTTAATCAAATTCTGATTGACTGTATACTCTCTTTCAGCTGGTAGTAGAAGATATGATTTGACTTAATATTGATTTTTATTAATTCAATTTATCTGAGTTATTCTCGGACGTATCAGCCGTAACATATTCTCTTCATATCTATAAAGATTCGTATTGAAAATAACCTCGGTAATAGTTTGATTTGCATCAGCTCTACGTTTGAGTAGAATTGATATATGGCAATCATCATGATGATCTTTAGACAAAAATATTAATACTGTAAAAAAATCATCATGTAATGTCGGTTTTTGCTAATATGGTCTGAATAATTATTTTAATTAAAATTAATTTTTGGGGCTGGCTGACTATATAAACAGTATGATACTTTGTTGTTATGGGCTGATGCATATAATTACCGGCGCAATTATGGGATTGCTTTGGATGTAGAAGAGTATGGCGGTGAAAGGATGTTAATCAACCAGCTAAATGTCCTTGCTGCGGAATCTGATACCAGTTTGATTTTAAGCCAGTAAAAATGCATTCACTTTTTCAGGAATAATTTGCAGAAAATTATATAGGAAAGGCTGCAAGATGTTACGACGTATATTAATAGCATTTTGTTTATGCTCTGCTTTGATACAAATGTGCTGGGCAGGGACTTATGATGATGCCGCTGCAGCTGCTCAAAAGCGGCAATATGATAAAGCCCTAGTTTTATTTCAGAAAGCCATTAATGAAAGTGATGATGCACGGGCATATAACAGTTTAGGTACGCTGTATGAAATGGGTTTGGGTGTACCGCAGGATTATGCTACTGCAGCAAAATATTACGAACAGGCTGTAAAAAAAGGCAATGTAAAAGCCAATGGTAATCTTGCTGTATTGTATGAGCGTGGATTAGGTGTAAAAAAGGATTGGGGTAAAGCCATGGGCTATTATTTTAATGGTCTGAACAGAGGTGACGGCAAATCCATGAACAATCTGGGAGTGATGGCACTCAATGGCGAAATTCTGCCTAAAAATATTTCTGTTGCATGGGCTTTGTTTGCCAGTGCTGCAATTCTTAAAGACAGAGAAGCATCGCATAATCTTGCAGAAGTTGAAACCAGAATGACCAAAGCGGAAATTGAGCAGGGTAAAGTGGTTTTTAAAGCACTGCATCAGGTAAAGAGTAAAAAACCGCCTATTGATATTATGTTAGACTATTTAGGCTGGCATGATGACAAATAATATACAACATCAGACTGCATGGCTGCCGCCGAGGTCAGTTCGCTGGCTTGCGTGGCTGACCTTATATGCTTTGGCAATTGGTATTAATAAAAAAATATGCATATTAAATATTTTAAATGTTTAGTTAAATTATTTTTAGGTGTAAATGTCAAAATATTATAAAAAGCGATCATATTTTCAACATATAACGGTAAAACAGGTATGATGAAGTGCAAAAGATTCTTAGGAATTAACCGGAGGTGGGAATGAAAGCGGGCAAGTGGTTGGCAGCGATACTGTGTCTGATGTTGTCATGGGGTGCACAGGCACAAACAGAGGTACGTCTGGCAGTACATAATGCATTTTCAATACCGAAAGAGTTGATCACGCAATTTGAGCGGGAGAATAATGCCAAACTGGTGGTGGTTAAAGTCGGTAGTGGTAATGAAATGATCAACAAGCTGATTTTAACGCGCAATAACCCCATTGCAGATGTGGTTTATGGTGTGGATAACATAAATGTTATGAAAGGGAAAAAGTTTAATCTCTTTGCCTCCACCCAGCCAGCTAGCCGTGCCGTAAATGCAACTTTACCTGAGGCCGTAGCTGTGAATTACGGATATATAACTATCAATTATGATAAAGCGTGGTTCCAGAAGCATGGCAAGGCGCTGCCAAAATCATTGGCTGAATTAGCCAGCCCTGCGTACCGAAATTTGTTGGTAATACCAAACCCAGCTACTTCCAGTGTAGGATTTGGATTCCTGCTGGCAAATATTGCTGATATGGGTGAAGAAGCCACGTTTCAGTGGTGGAAAAAAATGCGTGAAAACGGGGTGAAAATAACCAAAGGCTGGAGTGAAGCCTATTACACTGATTTTACCCTTAATGGTGGCAGTCGTCCGATGGTCTTAAGCTATTCTACCAGCCCGGCGGCCGAAGTCTATTTCAGCAAAGGTAAGTATCAAACACCACCATCAGGGGATTTACGTTTTAAGGGTGCTGTATTCCGCCATGTCGAAGGGGTAGCAGTTTTGAATAAAGCCAAACAGCCGGTGCTGGCTGCAAAGCTGGTTCAATTTTTACAAAGTAATAGTGTACAGTCTGCAGCCCAAACTTCTATGTGGGTTTATCCGGCGGTAAAAGGCGTCCCTTTGTCAAAATATTTCAGTCATGTTAATGTACCGCCAATTGCTTCTCAGCTAAATTCGGCTGATATCGCTGCCAAACAGCAAAACTGGGTTAGTCGGTGGGTACGTGTGGTACAGCGATAACTGCAAATAAACAGGATTCAGGTGTTTAACAACCTATATGAAAACAGATAAATCAGGGCGTAACTGCCCTGATTTATTGTTTGGATATATTGATGACGAATAATGAAGTATAACTGTAATGGGCAAAAATTTGGTGCTCTGGCGACGAACCTGCTGACACTAATGGCGGTATTGCTGCCATTATTATTCTTGCTGGCTGTGGTGTTGTTACCCATGTGGACAATGATGCAGCAATCCGATGGTGAAAGTTACCGGATGGTGTGGCAGGACGACTATATGCGACGCTTACTGGGCTGGACAACATTACAGGCCGGGATCAGTAGTATATTAACCTTGATACTGGGTGTTCCGATAGCGTGGTCAATTACTCGTTTACAGTTTCGTGGTCGAGAATGGGTATTACGGCTTCTGATGCTGCCGTTTGTGATGCCTACGCTAGTCGCAGCTATGGGTGTGCTGGCTTTATTCGGTGCGCAAGGGCTACTCTGGAGCGGTTGGGATGGAACACCTTATTTACTTCTTTATGGTAATGTGTTTTTTAATCTACCCGTAATGGTACGCGCAGCTTATCAGGGATTATGTCAGGTACCGGCAAACCGGTTATATGCCGCCCAGAGTTTGGGTGCTAATGTGTGGCAGCGATTTGTACAGGTGGAATGGCCTCAAATTATGCCATGGTTGGCCGGTGCTATGTGTCTGGTTTTTTTATACTGTTTTTCAGGCTTTGGTCTGGCTTTACTTTTGGGTGGCGAACGATACAGTACGCTGGAAGTACAGATCTATCAGTTGATAGCTTATGAATTGGATATCGCACAGGCAGGTGTACTGGTAATCTGGGCTTTGGCCGTCACATTACTGGCTGGTGTGTTGTATGCTTGGTTGAGTAAGCGAACTGCTCAGAAAGCGACAGTACAGATACTACAACCACAGTTACCCGCTACTATTGGTCAGAAAGCTGGCTTATTACTGTCTTTATTAGTTTTACTGATTTGTTGTGCTATGCCCTTGTTAGCAGTGTGCTGGCGTGCTTTTTCGGCAGGCAGCTCTTGGCTGGTTCTATCAAATGAAGACACTTGGCAAGCTGTGACTAATACTTTGCGTTTCACATTAATAGCTATGGTTATGGCATTGCTATTGGGATTTTGTCATGCAGCACTGGCTCATCGTCTGATATGGGTACGTAGCATCACATTTTTACCTTTTATGGTTTCTCCAGTCTGTATTTCCTTTGGCCTGTTATTGTGTTATCCGGAATACACAGCGTCTTTAAGTATGTTAATTGCAACCTATGCATTACTGGCCTATCCGTTTATTACCAAAGATGTTTTATCGGCATGGGACAGTTTACCACCTCAGTATGCACAGGCAGCACGAACACTGGGAGCGAGTAAATGGCAAGTATGGGTATATGTGACATTGCCTTTGTTGCGACCGGCACTGCAACGCGGACTGGCGCTGGCTGCTGCCACCTGTGTTGGCGAGTTTGCCGCCACATTGTTTTTATCGCGACCAGAATGGCAAACATTGACTACGCTGATTTATCATTATCTGGGTATTCCGGGACGTGATAATTATGATCGGGCAATGGTGTTAACGTTTATATTAATGTTGTTAGCTACGCTGATTTTTAGTTTATTGGAATGGTGTACAGCCAGAAAGGAAAAAACGCTATGTTAAGCTGGCGGCACATTCATAAGCAGTTTGCTGGTAAAAGCGTGGCAAAAGATCTGAATCTGCAAGTTAATGATGGCGAGCTGATTGCGGTGTTAGGAGAAAGTGGTAGTGGTAAATCTACCTTGCTGAATATAGCTGCAGGCTTAGTTCGCCCTGATCAGGGCTCAGTGTGGATAGATGATAATGATGTAACCCAACTGCCTGCAGAGCAGCGTCGACTCGGTCTGATGTTTCAGGATTATGCTTTATTACCTCATCTGAATGTCTGGCAAAATGTGGCTTTTGGTTTGCGCATGCATGGTGTCAGAAAAGCACAAGCGCGCCAGCAAGCCTGTGAACTTCTCGATGAAATAGGGCTAGCTGATGTTTCACAGCGACGTATTCAGGTACTGTCTGGCGGTGAGCGCCAGCGTGTAGCCTTGGCGCGTGCTTTGATTTTGCGCCCGCAAGGATTATTGTTGGATGAACCTTTTTCCGCACTGGATACTACTTTACGTGGTAGTTTGCAGCAATTAACCCTGAGCCTGATACGTCAACAGAATTGTCCGGCGGTATTGGTTACACATAGCCCACAGGAAGCGTTTGCGATGGCAAACTGGATATGTTTATTGTATCAGGGGCAATGGGTACAGCAGGGTACAGCAGCAGAATTGCTGGCTCGGCCGGTAAGTGCCTGGGCAGCTCGTTTATTGGGTTGTGATAACGTTACTGATGAATATTATATACCGCAAACGGCAATGCAATATGATACTGAACATGGGACACAGGTACAGGTCAGAGCTGTTAATCCGACGGTCAGAAATTTTGATGTACAGCTGCAACACCCGAAATATGGTCTATTGCATTGGTGGTTGCCATTGACACAGCCGGTAAATGTTGGAGATTGGTTGCCTCTGAATATCAACCATGAGCAGATAGTTTTGTTTGCTTAGATTATTACCAATAAGATGGTTGTTTATCAGAACAACTAAGACATTTACCTAGATAACAAGGTAGGCTGATGGTGTTATAATTGCTCCGATTTTTTGTCCTAATTTATCATTTATTCACGGAGAATCTCATGGCTTTAGTTTCTATGCGCCAACTGCTCGACCATGCTGCTGAAAATAGCTATGGTTTACCGGCGTTTAACGTAAATAATCTGGAACAGATGCGCGCAATCATGGAAGCAGCTGATGAAGTTAATGCTCCAGTGATTGTTCAGGCCAGTGCCGGTGCACGTAAATATGCTGGTGCACCGTTTTTAAGACATCTTATTTTGGCTGCTACTGAAGAGTTTCCACATATCCCGGTAGTAATGCATCAGGATCATGGTGCCTCTCCCGAAGTTTGTCAGCGTTCTATTCAGCTTGGTTTTTCGTCAGTGATGATGGATGGTTCACTGTTAAGTGATGGCAAAACACCTTCGACTTATGAATATAATGTCGATGTAACGCGTAAAACAGTTTATATGGCTCATGCTTGTGGTGTTTCTGTTGAAGGCGAAATTGGCTGTCTGGGTAATCTGGAAACCGGAGATGCTGGTGAAGAAGATGGTGTGGGTGCGGTTGGTAAACTTAGTCATGACCAGATGCTGACCAGTGTTGATGAAGCAGTTCGTTTCGTGCAGGATACCAGTGTTGATGCGCTGGCGATCGCAATTGGTACCAGTCATGGTGCATATAAATTCACCCGTAAGCCTACCGGCGATGTTTTACGTATTGATCGTATTCGTGAAATCCATGAACGTTTGCCGAATACACATTTGGTGATGCATGGTTCCAGTTCTGTTCCGCAGGAATGGTTACAGGTGATTAATGAATATGGTGGTGAAATTCCGGAAACTTATGGTGTACCGGTTGAAGAGATTGTACAGGGTATTAAATATGGTGTGCGTAAGGTCAATATTGATACTGATCTGCGCTTAGCCAGCACTGGCGCTATTCGTCGTTTTCTGGCTACTCATCCGGCTGAATTTGATCCGCGCAAATATTTTACAGAAACCATTAAAGCCATGAAGCAGATCTGTGTTGATCGTTATGTGGCTTTTGGTGCAGACGGACAAGCCGATAAGATTAAGCCGATTTCGCTTGATAAAATGGCCAATCGTTATACTAAAGGTGAGTTGATTCAGATTATTAAATAATTTCTGATTGTAATTAAAATCTTAATCAGAAATTATTGATTTTTTGCTAAAAACCTACAGCAGAAAAAACAACAGAGAAGGCTATGACGGTTTATTTTGCTGTCGGTTTTTCTCTGTTCATACGCGGATATGAGGTTATGATCCCTGATTCTGCGGATATTCAAAAACTGAATGGATAAAAATGGAAAAAATATTTTATCCATTTCAGTTTGAAGGTTATAAATCTCAAACACAGTCACAACTGACCATCCACAAATTAACTCTTAAACAAAAATATAATGATGAAGATTATCAGGTGGCAATGCTTTTTATTCTTAGGAAATGTCATCTGATTTCATAAATATAAAGGGTTACAGTTCGTTTTCATTCCTTTAGTTCTTTTATAATAATCTAGATGGTAAACAAAAAGTATCCCATATAATTTTTCTGTTAATAATAGTTGGTTTTATCATTTTTATTATGCCTGCATAGAGATAGAAATATGCTGAATAAATAAGAATCTGGGGCAAGAATGAGTAGTTTTACCGGATCATATTACAAATGGGTTAATTAAAAAATTAAAACCATCATTTTGGCTAGTTCCATTATATTTCTGTCGATAGCATAAAACTCGCTATAAATATTTCTAAATTTATATAAAAAACTTATCGATAACGTAATAGTATAATCTATTCATAAATTTAATATTTCTCATAAATATATGCAATCTGTGGGCTTAACAATGTTGCTGTAAATTCACTGCTAATTGGTTATTGTAAATATTCAAGCTGTGACTATCATAAATATAAAATATAAGACAAATCCATAGATATTGCTCTAAAACATTGTTGTGCTATGGCTATACCTCAATAAAAATGTCTATCTCAATAATTTCACTAAAGCCGTTTAGCCTAAATTGAAAAAGACACAATTATCCACGGCTAAATCTTGAGTCATGTTTAGCGTATTAAAATAATACATTGTCGATGTTGCTATACCCATAGTTACACTTTATGGTACCCACTTCATATAAGTAAGTGGATATGAATGGTATGAGCAAATTAATATGGGCTGCTCAGAACATTGATAGGAATTGGTAGTGATTTAATTAATTGGATTAAGAATGTTCTTCGTTTTTATCAATGGCAATATCAGTAAATTCCTTTAGCAGTTGTCCTAATTGTTGCAGCTTCTCGTGAGTAAATTGTGCTTCAAGTCTCTTATAGCGTGCATCAATAGCCTTGCAAAGATTTTCATAGAGATGTTCGCCTTCGTTTGTCAGTTTAAGAAAGACACGTCGCTGGTCATTAGATGGTTTTAGTCTGACAACGTAATTAAGTTTTTCCAGTCGGGTTAGTATACCGGTCAAACTCGGACGTAAAATACATGCCTGTTTGGCTAGATCCTGAAAATCCATTATGCCATGTTCAGCCAGTAAACGAATAATACGCCATTGCTGATCAGTAACACCAATATCGTTCAACATAGGGCGAAAATGAGAGAGTAATGCTTCACGAGTCTGAATCAGGACGATGTTCAGGGATGAGTATCTAGATGTATTAACCACCAGTATTCTCCATTCTATCAGTGTATCCGGTTCAAATTGTGTAAAAAAATGATAAAAATAATGAACCTATTTAAAGAATATAATATTAAATAAATTATAAATATGGTAATAGTTTAATTAATTGCTTTATATTTTAATATTATTTATTTACTTAATGTTGCTTTGAAGCAATAAAATGAGAAAAAGCCGCCTATAGGCGGCTGATTATCCCTTTATTGATATTTGCTCAATTGTAAAGTAATCTTATTCATTTTGTCTTGTAACTGTGCCAGCTCCACACGGTCTTTTTCAACTAAATGTGCTGGTGCCTTATCGGTATAACCGGGTTTAGCCAGTTTCATTTCTATTTTATCAATTTTTTTCTGCAACTTTTCTGCTTCTTTTTGCAGGCGTATACGCTCAGCTGCTTTATCAACTTCAACTTTCAGCATCAATCTTGCGCCTCGACAAACAGCAACAGGGGCATCGTCGTTTTCCGGCAGCTGATCTGTCTGCTGTACTTCACTTAAACGAGCCATTAGTGGTAGATAAGGTAACAGTTTGCTCAGATCATAGCTACTTTCAACTAACAAAGGAACTTTAACACTCATAGCCAGTCCCATTTCACCACGCAAATTGCGCACAGTATTGATTAGATCCTGTAAATGGGACATTTGTTCCATCGCATCGGTAGAAACTAGGGCAGCGTCCGCCTGTGGCCATGGTGCCAGCATAATGCTGTCTGTGTGTTTGGCATTGGCCAATGGCGCTATGGTTTGCCACAATTCTTCAGAAATGAAAGGCATTAGTGGATGCAGCAAACGTAATACTGTTTCCAGTACCCTAACCAGAGTACGTCTGGTAGCACGCTGTTGAGCTTCATTACCCTGTTGTAATTGAGTTTTAGCCAGTTCAACATACCAGTCGCAATATTCATTCCAGACAAATTCATACAAGGTTTGCGCCAGCATATCAAAACGATATGTATCAAGTGCTTCTGTTATGGCGGTGATGGTTTGTTGCAGGCGAGTTAATAGCCACTGATCAACAAAGCTGTAGCTTAGTGGCAGACTTTCATTCTGTCCGCAATCCTGATTTTCAATATTCATCAGGACAAAACGGCTGGCATTCCATAGTTTATTGCAGAAGTTTCGGTAACCTTCAGCTCGTTTGAAGTCAAAGTTGATGCTGCGCCCCAGACTGGCATAGCTAGCCATAGTAAAACGCAGAGCATCGGCACCAAATACCGGAATACCATTGGGGAATAGTTTTTCTGTATCTTTAATGACCTGAGGTGCTTTTTCCGGACGGCGTAGCCCGGTTGTACGTTTTATCAGCAGATTTTGTAGATCAATACCATCAATCAGATCTACCGGATCGATGACATTACCTTCTGATTTGGACATTTTTTTGCCTTCATGATCACGCACCATGCCATGAATATAAATGTCATGAAAAGGAACTTTACCGGTAAAGTGGGTAGTCATCATAATCATACGTGCTACCCAAAAGAAAATGATCTCGTAGCCGGTTACCAATACCTGAGAAGGCAAAAATGCTTTTAGTTCATCAGTATCCTGTGGCCAGCCTAATGTTGAAAATGGTACCAGGGCAGAAGAAAACCAGGTGTCCAGTACATCATCATCGCGGGTTAAGATTGCATCGGCTCCTGCTTGTAGTTGTGCTTCTTCTTCGTTACGAGCCACATATACCTGACCTGATTGATCATACCAGGCCGGAATCTGGTGTCCCCACCATAACTGTCGGGAAATACACCAGTCCTGAATATTATTCATCCATTGGTTGTAGGTATTGACCCAGTTTTCTGGAATAAACCGAACCTGACCACTTTCAACAGCATGAATACATTTTTCGGTTAGAGTCTTTCCTTTAAATTCGGATTCAGGTTCCGGATAAATGGTATTGTCAGGTTTGCGGGTCATAGCCACAAACCATTGATTAGTAAGCATTGGTTCAATCACACTGCCAGTGCGATCCCCTTTTGGGGTCATCAGCTTATGGTCTTCTACTTTCACCAATAACCCTTGTTCTTGCAGATCAGCGATCATTTGTTTGCGGGCAGCAAAGCGATCTAAGCCGGCATATTTTTCAGGCAAGCTAATGGCAGTCTGTGCCTGACCCTGAAAATTAAATACTTCAGCCTGCTCAAGAATAGTAGCATCCAGACCGAGAACATTAATCAACGCAGTTTGATGACGTTTACCAACTTCATAGTCGTTAAAATCATGTGCCGGGGTAATTTTGACACAACCTGTTCCAAAATCTTTTTCAACATATTCGTCGGCAATAACCGGAATAGTACGTCCAGATAAAGGTAGTATTAGTTGTTTACCAATAAAAGATGCATAACGTTCATCATCTGGATGTACTGCTACTGCAACGTCACCAAGTAAAGTTTCTGGCCGGGTTGTGGCAACAATTAAAGCCGTATCCGGATCATCGGCCAGCGGATAACGAATATGCCACATATGGCCATTTTCTTCGATATTTTCTACTTCCAGATCAGATACTGCCGTTCCTAATACCGGATCCCAGTTAACCAGCCGTTTACCGCGATAAATCAGTCCCTGTTGATACAAGCGTACAAATACTTCGCTAACAACCTGAGCGCGTGTTTCATCCATGGTGAAGTATTCACGGCTCCAGTCTACTGAGCAGCCGACACGACGCATCTGCTCTGTAATCGTACCGCCGGAGAATTTTTTCCAGTCCCAAATCTTGGCAATAAATGCTTCCCGACCCAAATCATGGCGAGTAATATTTTCAGTGGCCAGCTGACGTTCGACCACAATTTGCGTGGCAATACCGGCATGGTCGGATCCGGGAATCCAGCAAACATTTTCACCTTTCATGCGATGATAGCGGGTCAGTCCATCCATAATGGTCTGATTAAATGCATGCCCCATGTGCAGAGTGCCAGTTACATTAGGAGGTGGCAACTGAATAGCAAAAGATTGTTTACTTAAATCGAGTGTCGGCTCAAAGTAGCCGCGCTGTTCCCATAACTGATACCAACGGGTTTCAATCTCACTGGGGGAATATTGGGTATTTAACATGGTTACTAATTGGAAAAAAACAAAAAATAAGGGTTCAATTATAACGCATGCTCGGGTTTCTGGTTGAAGACGATACGCTTTTGGCAGATTTTATCCAGAGAAAGCCTGTCATGCATTTATAAAATTTGCTGCACTGTGATTGTTGGTATATTTATGCTGAATAGAACCCAGAATATGCGATGTAATCCATTAAAATTAAATAGCTGATTTAATTATTATTCACAACACAGAATTTTTTCAGTAAAAGTCGTTCACGGGCAATAATGACGAGCGCGATATTATCTAGTCATATTGGGGCTATAGGTTCTAATTGAAAATAAAAAAACTGCCTGAAAAATTCAGACAGTTTTTTTTAACACTTATCTTACTGTGGCAATATACCTTTCATGCCTTTAGCCATACGTAATAATTTTCCCATACTGCCTTTAGTAAGGGATTTCATCATTTTTTGTGATTGCTCAAATTGTCTGAGCATTTTATTTACTTCCTGTACTGATACACCGGCTCCATTGGCAATCCGGCGTTTGCGGCTGGCTTTAATTAACAACGGATGAGCGCGTTCTTTCGGTGTCATAGAGCTAATAATGGCCTCAACACGAGCCATGGCTTTAGCAGCTGTGCCTTCCGGTACTTGTTTAGCCATTTGTCCCATTTCGCCGGGCAGTTTAGACATAATAGACTCAATTCCACCCATTTTATGCATTTGCTGGATCTGAGCTTTGAAATCATTCAGATCAAAACCTTTGCCCTTGTGCAGTTTCTTTGCCATTTGCTGGGCGGTTTTTTCATCAATACCTTTTTGTACATCTTCTATTAATGATAAAACATCACCCATACCGAGAATTCGCGATGCGATGCGATCCGGGTAAAATGGCTCAAGTCCGTTAATTTTTTCGCCGACACCAATAAATTTAATTGGTTTACCTGTTACATGGCGAACGGATAAAGCAGCACCACCACGTGCATCACCATCCATTTTAGTCAGTACTACACCGGTTAAAGG